>QHYR01000072.1 GCA_003223315.1 Acidobacteriota bacterium
ACCCCCTGGTCCCGAACCAGGTGCGCTACCAGGCTGCGCTACGCCCCGCCTGAGTGGAATAAGATCTGGCTTTCGCCGTTTCCCCGTTGAACGCTATCCATATCTACCTTATCACGCCGCCCAATTTTTTCGTAGAGCGGGCGCGAACCTTCTTGAGTTTCCCCTGATCGCTTCAGCTTGCAGCAGAGCTGGTCAGCATGTGATGGGGGGGCGCCGCCCGCATGCTTTCGGGGATACAATCCCGCGCGAACTAGATCCTCGGAAATAAAGACCGGAGAAGAGCCGATGGCCAGCATAGTGCACCTCGCCGGTCCATCAACTAAACAGGTTTCGTCCACGCGCAAAAGGGCTCGCCAGTGCGTGAGCGATATCGTTTGCGCCTGTATTGCCGTAGCGCTCCTCCTCTTACTTGATCGCGATGGGATTCGTGGGCGATCCGACCGCGCGGGTGATGGGCAAGGGCGGCGCGCAAAAAAAGAATTCGTATACGCCGTCTTGGGCGCAGTCGACTGCCAGATCCTTGACATAAAAAATCTCGCCCATGCTAATGCCGATCATGGGAATTACAATCCAATGCCAGGGCTGGCTTGCAACCGTCGATTCGTTGGGCCGAACTTCGCATCCCCACGTGTCTGCACAAATCGCCGCGAGATCGTTGCGGCGAATCCAGTCGGCGGTTTCAAAACGCAGGCCGGGAGCATCGCCGCCGGCGTATCCGCCCCATTCGCCGGAATCAAGACAACGCTCCATCTGTCCCGTGCGGACGATCACAAAGTCGCCGCGCCGTAGTTCGACGCCTTGAGCGGCGGCGCACTTCTCAAGCTCATCGGTTGCGATGCCATAGCCGTCTTCGAGAAAGGGCACGCTTTTGAAACGCGCGACATCAAGCAGGACTCCCCGGCCCACCATCTTATCTTTGGTTTTTTCGATGCCGTTTTTGTGGGCGCCGGCTGAATCGACGAGGCGGGCATCGTAGCCGTTCCACATTTTCTCGCCGAAGAAAATGTGCCCCAGCGCATCCCACTGCGTTCCGCATTGCAACGGCATCGTCACCATGTCGTCGGCATAACGCAGGCCGATGGCCTCCTGGCGTCCTGCGACGGCATCGACGCCCGAGGTCAGCATCGTGTGTATGGGATTGAACCGGTTGCCCCAAAGTCCCTTCTGCGGACCTTGATTATCGAAATTCAGCGCCAGTGAAAACACTTTTCCCTTGCGGATCAGGCGCGCCGCTTCCACGATCTCTTTCGGCGAGACGTTGTTGAGGGTGCCGATTTCGTCCTCCGGCCCCCAGCGCCCCCAATTGCTCAGCCGCTTTGCCGCAGAGTTAATGTCCTCGAGAGTTACTTTGGCCGCAGCCGTCTTCGTCATGGGTTACCCCACCACTGTTTGCGTAAGTGTTCTTTCTGCGGGACATGAGAGATCCCTCGACTCACGATGTTCGCTCGGGATGACGATCCTTGGTCGGATCGTTACTTTGGCTTCAGCCGTCTTGGTCATCGGACTCCATTCCTGAGGGTTTTAGGCGCCAACGGCATGGCTTGCCTGAGGCGCGAGAATAAATCAGGCCAGGTCTTCTGGCCGGACCGGCAAGCGGCGAATGCGTCGGCGCGTCGCCGCGAAGATCGCGTTGCACAGCGCCGGAGCGACCGGCGGCACCGCGAATTCGCCGGTCCCGGTTGGTGCCAGTTCGCTGGGAATGATGTGCACGTCCACGACGGGCATGTCCGGGATGCGCAGCATCTGATAATCATGAAAATTGCTCTGCTGCACGCGCCCGCGGTCGATGGTGATCTCGAGTCAAGCGCGCAGACCACGCGGTGCACGTTGAGGCTGCGTTTTGACCGGTCCACCGAGATTTCGATCACGTGCGCGACGTAGCCGAAATACGAACTCACCACCGCGAGGCCGCGGAATCTTCCCGCCGGAGGCGGCGTGCCCCAGCCCGCTTTTTCCGCAGCCGTTTCCAGAACGCGCAGATGCCGTGGCGCATTTCTCAGCAAGTGCCGTCGCAGCTCATAAGGATCTTTGTTGCCCTCGGCGGCGAGTTCATCAATGAAGCTCTCGAGGAAAAAGCCGTTTTGAGACGCGCCCACCGAACGCCAGAAGCCCACGGGAATTCCCGCTTCCGCCAATTGATAATCGACCAGGATGTTGGGAATTGCGTAAGGCACGGCGTCACAAATTTCCACGCTCCGGGCGTCGAAATTGTCTTTCAGCGGGCCGAAGCGCCCCATGATCGAGGGACATGCAATCCGGTTCATCCACACGGTCGGCCAGCCATCGGCATCGAGACCCGCGGTGAACTTCGCGTAAGAGGCCGTGCGGTAGAAATCATGCTGGATATCGTCTTCGCGCGACCACGTCACCTTTACCGGCTTGCCCGCGGCTTTAGAAACCTCGACGGCGTCGGCGACGTAGTCCGATTCAAACCGCCGCCCAAATCCTCCGCCGAGAAACGTGGTATGCACAAAGACTTTGGACGGATCGAGGCCGGTAATATCCGCCGCCGTTTTTTGTGCGTTGGTCTGGTTTTGCGTGGGCGCCCACACATCGCATCGCTGCGCGGTCACGTCCGCGGTGCAGTTTTGCGGCTCCATGGTGGCATGCGCCAAAAACGGAACTTCGTAGACGGCCTCGATTTTTCTCGCGGCGTGCTCGATCTGTGCCTCGGGATCGCCATCCTTTCGCGCGATGTGTCCGGGCCGGCTGGCGCGCTCCGCAAACAATTTGCGGATCGTCTCGCTCGTGGCCGCGGCGTTGGGGCCTTCGTCCCACTTCACATCGAGCGCCCGGCGGCCCTCCATCGCCGTCCACGAGTTGTCGGCGACCACGGCGACGCCGCTCGAGATCTGCGCCACGTGCTTGACGCCAGGAATGGCTTTGGCTTTGCTTGCATCGAAGCTTGCCACCTTGCCGCCGAATACCGGGCAGCGCGCGACCACGGCATAGAGCATGTTTTCCCGCCGCACATCGATGCCGAACTCCGCCCGGCCATTCACCTTATCGGGAGTGTCGAGCCGCCGGGTAGGCTTGCCAATGATGCGAAAGTCCCGCGGATCTTTTAGCGGAATTTCCTGAGGCACCGGGATTTTGCCGGCCGCTTGGGAGACGCTGCCGTAGCTCGTGCGGCGGCCCGTGGGCGCATGCAGGATCGCGCCTTTTTCGGCGCGGCATTCTGAGGGTTCCACGCCCCATTTCTGCGCCGCAGCCCGCAACAACATCATGCGCGCGGCCGCGCCGGCCTTGCGCAGCGGCTCCCAGGAAGTTCGCGTGGCCGTACTGGCGCCGGTGCCCTGTGCCCCGAATTGAGGATTGAAATACACTTTGTCCGCCGGAGCAAATTCGGTGCGCACCTTCTGCCAATCGCATTCAAGTTCATCCGCGGCAATCATGGCCAGCCCGGTCAAAACGCTCTGGCCCATCTCCGACTTGTCGATAAAAATCGTTACCGTGTCGTCCGCACTGACGTGGATCCAGGCGTTGAGCGTCACTCGTCCGCCGGAGGCAGCGGAATTGGACCGAACCGAGTCGGCCGCATGCGCTTGCCGCAATTCAGGCAGATAGAAACCGATCAGCAAGCCCGTCGCCCCAAGCGTCCCGCGCTTGAGAAAACTGCGCCGATTGATATGCTGCGATTCGCACCCGTTCATTTGCCACCTCCCTGCGCGGCAAATTGGGCCGTCGGCAATAATTCAGCGCCACCGGCGCGGGCCTTGGCGCTTTTCGCTTGAGGATATTTCAGCCGCGCGGCTCGCTGAATGGCTAGGCGGATACGATGATAGGTGCCGCAGCGGCAGATGTTGCCTCGCATGGCGTCGTCAATCTCGGCATCGCTGGGGTGGGGATTTTTCGCCAGCAGGGCGGCGGCAGACATGATCTGCCCGGATTGGCAATAGCCGCACTGCGGAACGTCCAGTTCGATCCACGCTCGCTGGACGGGATGGCTGCGATCTTCGGAAAGCCCCTCGATCGTGACTACCTGCTTGCCTGCCACACTGGAAACGGGGGTGACGCACGAGCGCACGGCCTCGCCATTGATGTGCACCGTGCAAGCGCCGCACAGCGCCATTCCGCAGCCGAATTTCGTTCCCGTCATCCCCAAAGTGTCGCGCAGGAACCACAGCAGCGGCATATTGGGAGCGACATTCACGCGCTGCGGTTTTCCGTTGAGGGTAAATTCGATGGGCATGAGGCAACCTCCCGCCGGCAGTTTCGTTAGCCTATATTAATGCCGGATGCCGCTCAGTGCACGGTGGAATTTGCCGCGCTTCGCGCGCCGATGGGCTTAAACGCGCTCATAGTTGTCTGAGTTGCCGCGACCCTCACGGCGGCACTACAATCATCGACGCGCCCGCGCCAATGGAGGATCCATGAACCGCCGGCTCAAGCACGTCATGATGTTCACCGCGTTCTCTGCGGCCTGCGCAATCGTGCCTTGCTGGCCGCGCCTGCTGGCCTCCCCTATAGCCCTGCAGGAATCCCCCCAGGCCCCGCAAGGCCAAAAGGATTTCGAGCAGCGCGCTCTGACAGCTGAACGTGCGTTCGTCGAAGCCGCTGCCAAATCGGATACCGCAGCGCTTGATCAATTGCTGGATGTGCGCTTCACCTGGACCGATGCCAGCGGCAGAACGCTGACGCGCCAGGAAGTGCTCCAGCAGGCCCCCAAGCCCGCCATCACTGATGCCGACGCGCAGTTCACCGCACACAATTATGGCAGCCTGGAGAGCGTTCAGATCCACAGCGGAAAAGATCACGCCCTGCACATATGGGTGAACCGTCCGGCCGGATGGCGGCTGCTGCTCTATCAGGAAGTGCGGCTGCTCGATGCGCCGCCGGAGGCGGCTCCGCGCACGCACGCCGCCTGCGAGAACCCCTGCAAAGATGTGCCCTTCGAGCCAAAGACCCAGAACGAGCGCGACGTCATTGCCGGTTTTATGGCCCTGCAAACCTACACCGTGGCGCATGACGCGAAGAATTGGGGAATGTACGTCGCCGACGAATTCGAAGCCGCAAACTCGAATAGCGATCAAACGCTCACCAAGCGTGGCCGCATGGAAGATCTCGCGCGCAGCAAGATGGCCGGGTACACTCCCATGCCGGTGGTGGAAATGCGCGTGCTCGATTTCGGCACGGCCGCCATTCTCATTTCCAAGCATCAGCCCGAACACGCCCAGCCCGTGCATATTACGCGGCTTTGGATCAAACGCGGCGGGCATTGGATGGAAGCCGCGAGCTACCAGACGCGCATCGAGGACACAGCAGCCCGCTAGCTGCGTTACCCATCAATCCGAGGAGCCGCCATGCAGCCCAATCTTCGGCAAAGACAGGCAAATTCGCTCCGCAAACCGATGCTGATTTTGGGCATGAACCTGGCCGGCACGATGCTGGTGCTCGTTCTTCCGGCGCAAATCCGGCAAGCGCAAGCCAGGCCCGCGCAGACGGGAAACTCATCCGCGCCGCATGGACCCACTGCCGCGCTCAGCCCTTATATTGACGTGCACACGCACTTGGACGAGTTCGACGTTGATGGTTCGATGCAGTCGGCCATTCGCGCCATGCCGGAGGAAAATCTCGCCAAGATCGTTTTCATGCCTTCGCCGTTTACTTTGGCGGATGCGAACCGGTTTGACGTCGAGCGCCTGCTGCCCGCGGCGAAAAAATATCCGGGCAAGATCGCCGTGCTCGGAGGAGGCGGCACGCTCAACCCCATGATCATTGACGCGGCGCACACCGGAGATGCGGGTTCCGATGCGCAGAAAAAATTCAAGGAACGCGCCGAAGCCATTGTCGCGGCGGGTGCGGTGGGATTTGGCGAGATGGCGGCGGAGCATTTTCCCTCCGCCACTCCCTATGAGTACGCTCCGCCCGATCACCCGCTGTTTTTGCTGCTGGCGGATATCGCCGCGCAGCACGACGTCCCCATCTCCATCCATATGGAAGCCGTGCCGCAGGATATGGACCTGCCGGCGCCCCTCAAGTCTCCGCCCAACCCGCCGCGGCTGCACGCCAATATTGCAGCATTCGAGCGGCTGCTCTCCCATAATCCGCGCGCCAAGATCGTTTGGGCACATCTCGCATGGGACAACACCGGCTATCGCACGCCGGAGCTGATGCGGCGACTGCTGGAGGCGCACCCCAATCTGTTTATGGAGATCAAGCTGGACCCGGTGGATACCGCCAAGACCTCGCCACTGACGAATGGCGCCTCAGGCACCATCAAGCCGGAGTGGCTGAAGCTCCTCACCGATTTCCAGGATCGTTTTTTCATCGGCAGCGACCAGCATTACCCGCAGGGCTCGGGGCCGCGGCGCTGGCAGCCCGCCGTGTTGCTGTTCAACCAGCTTCCCGCGGCAGTCCGGCAGAAAATCGGAACCGAAAACGCGATGCGTCTCTATCATCTGAAATAGCAGGCGGACCACACGCGGCTTGTTATCCTCCGCAGCCTTGGCGGCCGGTTCAGGATCTACAGCCTTCAAGACATTGGACGAGAATCTCCAGCCGTATTTAAAGCGTTGCGCAAACGATACGGCGGTCATCTTCTAGTGTCAAGCAGGCCGGCTTAATGGCCCGTCGCTTCCAGGAATTTCTCGGCATCCATGGCGGCCATGCAACCTGAGCCCGCGGCTGTCACAGCCTGCCGATAGCGGTAGTCCTGCACATCGCCGGCGGCGAAAACTCCCTGGATATTGGTCTTGCTGCCGTTGCGGGTGGAAAGATATCCATTCTCATCCATTTCGAGGACGGATCGAAAAACGTTGGTGTTGGGTTCGTGGCCGATGGCCACAAAAACGCCTTCCACCGGCAATTCGGAAACCTTTCCGCTTTCCGTATCGCGAAGCAGCACGATCTCGACCGAATTCTTGTCCACGTCGGAGATCTCCTCCACGACCGCCGGCGTGATGAAGTGAATCTTCTCGTTGGCGCGGGCGCGGTCGAGCATGATCTTGGTGGCTCGAAATTCTCGCCGCCGATGAATCAAATGAACGCGGCTGGCGAAACGCGTCAGAAAAATGGCTTCCTCCATCGCGGTGTCGCCTCCGCCCACCACCGCGATTTCCTTACCGCGAAAGAAAAATCCGTCGCACGTGGCGCAGGTGGAGACGCCATGTCCGATCAGCTTGCGCTCTGACTCGAGGCCCAGCATGCGCGCCGAAGCGCCGGCGGCCACGATGACCGTCTTAGCCAGGAAGTTTTCTTTTGCGACGGTAACGTGAAATGGCCGGTTGCTGAAGTCGACCGCCGTTACGGCTCCCGCGCGAAACTCCGCGCCAAAGCGCTGCGCCTGCTTGCGCATATGCTCGATCAATTCCGGACCGAGGATGCCGTCGGGAAAACCGGGATAATTCTCCACCATGGTCGTCAAAGTGAGCTGGCCGCCGGGTTCATACCCATCGATTACCAGCGGCTTGAGATTGGCGCGCGCCGCATAGATGGCAGCCGTCAGTCCGGCGCACCCGCTCCCGATGATGACCACGTTATGCACCGAATTCCTCCTGGAATGGCCGCAGCACGCGGCAAAATTTCTTACAATTGCAGCGGTCCGCTGCAAAGTGTTGTAGTGTAACATCCCGGCAACGGAGGGCGAATGCCGGCGCCGTTTTCGTTCGCGAGCTGTTTGCATCAAAATGGGACGGAGATGAATCTTGCAGATTTGTGCTTCGGGTCTAGTTTCGGATGCCTAACTCCGTCATGATATTTTGGCTTTAGGCCAAGAGGAATCATTCGGGAGGTCACTTTGACACGTACGCCGGGAACCTACGCCATTTTCGAGACCTCGCAGGGAAACATTGTCTGCCGCTTGTTTGAGAAAGAAGCGCCTCAAACCGTGGCGAATTTCATCGGCTTGGCCGAAGGCACAAAGGAATTTGCCGATCCGAAGACCAGCCAGAAAACGAAACGTCGCTTTTACGATGGCCTCACTTTTCATCGCGTCATTCCCGATTTCATGGTTCAGGGCGGATGCCCCTTGGGAACCGGTACCGGCGGACCCGGATATAAGTTCGCCGATGAGTTCCACCCTTCCTTACGACATTCTGGGACGGGAAGGCTCTCCATGGCCAACGCCGGGCCAAACACGAATGGCAGTCAATTCTTTATCACCGTGGGGGCGACGCCCTGGCTCGATAAGCGCCATACGATTTTCGGCGAAGTGGTGGAGGGCCAGGATGTGGCGGACAGCATTTCCAAGCTGCCGCGTGACTCGAACGATCGCCCGCGAACACCCGTGATTCTGCAGCACGTGCGTATTGAACGCGTGTGAGGCGGCCATGGCCAGTCCTAGCCATCTCTTCCGCGTCGTGAACGAGTTTGTGTTCATGCTGGTGGGCGCGTTGCTGGTCTTATTCGCGCTCACCGGCCGCTATTTGTTCAATCCTCGGCGGCCCGGATGGATCGCCCTCTCGGCCGTGCTCATTCTTTGGGGACTGGGAACCTGGCGCCGAGCCCGTCTCAGCAGAGTTGCAGCGGACCGGCTGGTCGCGAAGATCGGGGGCGGCTCGCTGTCGCTGGCGGGATTGATTATGCTCTCTCTCGCCTGGGCGCCGTTTCGATGGGCTGGATGGCTCTTGCTGGCCACGGGCGGCATCTTCGTGCTCAGAGGCTTGGTTTCCGCGGCAATCATGGCTCGGTCGGCCTGAATTTCTGGAAGCTCTCCGCGAAAGGAGCCGGAGCACTATGGATCCCGCAATAAAAAAGAAGGCCCTGCGAATGATCACGTATGGGCTTTTTGTGGCCACCTCCCGGGATGACTCTGGTCCCGCCGCAGGCACGATCAACTGGATTTCGCAGAGTTCCTTTACGCCGCCATTAATCATGGCGGCTATCAAGGCCGATAGCGCGCTTCACCGGGCGATTACGTCCTCGCGCAAGTTCATCGTCCACGTCGTTGGAAAAGATCAGAAAGACTTGGCCACGGCGTTTTTTCGCGGCGCGGAACTCTCCGGGGATCGCCTGAATGGCTATCGCATCGAAAGCAGCCCAAACGGGATTCCGCTGCTGGTCGATCCGCCGGCCTGGTTCGAGTGCCGCGTGGTGAACGAAGTGCATGGCGGCGACCACACTGTATTCGTGGCCGAAGTAACCGAAGCAGGCGTTCGCAAGGATGCGGAGCCGCTCACGTTGCGCGACACGGGATTTTTTTATGGCGGCTGATCGAACCTCGAGCGCGGGCGATCAGCGGGCGTGCAAGCGAAACGCCTTCGCGCATTCTTGGCAGGGGCAGATGGTTCGCAAATAATCGTAACTGTAGATGCCGGTCGTATGCCCGTCCGAAAAATCGATCTGCACGGCGTAATTCCCCATGGCCTTGGCTGCGCGAGCGGTCGGGCGCGGCTTGAATAGCGGCAGAACGGCGCCCGGGCCGCTGCCCGCGTGCGCGGCGAAGTCTTCTTTTTTCCGCCTCTCTTCATCACACATCGCGCAGGGACACTGCTCCCGGAGATACGCGAAGTCGTAGTGGCTGCTGTGCTGGTCAGCCCATACGATATCAACGCCCGCGCCGGTGGAGATGCGCACCTTGATATCGGCCGGTTTTTTTCGCGGGTCCAACGGGATCGGCATGGGTCATCTTTCACTGTATCGCTTGCGTCTCACTGCGGCTTCGCGTACACGGGCGTCCGAAGATCAAGTCAAATTCGCGACGATGTGCATCAGGCGCCCATGCGCCAGTTCAATCCTCCGGTCGGCCATGCGGCCGATCTCCGGCGAGTGCGTCACCAGCAGAATGGTATGCCCCGAGCGATGCAGTTCCCGCAGTAATTCCAGCACGATCTGCTCGTTGGCCTCGTCGAGATTTCCCGTCGGCTCGTCCGCCAAGATGAGCTTCGGATGATTGATCAGGGCCCGCGCCAGCGCGACGCGCTGCTGTTCGCCGCCGGAAAGCTGGCTCGGCAGGTGATGAAGCCGGTCTCCCAACCCGACTCGAACCAGAGATTCCGCCGCCTCCACCTCGTCCGCGATGCTGTGGAAGTATTGCGCCAGCATTACATTCTCGAGCGCGGAAAGATAGGGCACGAGATAAAAATGCTGAAAGACAAATCCGACTTTCTCGGCCCGATATCGGGTCAATTGGCGCTCGCCCAGGGTTCCCACGTTCACGCCATCCACGATAGCGCGTCCGCTCGTCGGCCGATCCAAACCGCCAAGAATATTGATCAGGGTTGTTTTGCCGGAACCGGACGGGCCCATGATGGCGATCCATTCCCCCGAGAGCACCTCGAACGTGACACTATCGAGCGCCCGCAACCCTCCGTAGCTTTTGGAGACATCCTCCACCTGAACCAAGGCCGCCATCATTCGCCCCTCAGAATGTCCGACGGCCGCACACGGCCCAATAAGCGCAAGGGAAGCGCTCCGGCGAGCGACACGAGCACCATCAACGCCAGAGTAGCAGGCAAGACAATCAGCCGCGGCGTTATGGATACCGAGAAGACGCGTTCGCCAATCCACTCGGAAAGAGCCATGCCCACGATGAATCCAAAAATTCCGCCCGCAAAACCAATGGCGGTAGCCTCCGCGAGGAAAAACCGCATGATCGTGCGCACCGAACCGCCCAGCGCCTTCATGAGTCCGACGTCACGCCTTCGTTCGAGAGCGAGCCCCGCCATAGCCGCCAGAACAGCCAGAGAACTGAGCGCCAGAATCAACAGCACCGTGCCGAAGAGCAGCCCGCGAATGCGTTCGAGGAGCCGCCCTTCGGCCTGCGCGAGTTGACGCAGGGGCCGCACCTCCAAACCCGGCAGGGCAATTGAGAGGCGGCCGATCACGTCTTCTATTTCAGAGGCCGAGCCTCGGGCAATGACTTCAATCAGGCTCGCCCGCTCTCCCATGCCAGCCAGTTCTTGTGCCAAAGGCAGCGCAATGAATATTTGGCTATCTTCGGAACTGCCCGCTGTGACGATACCGGCGACTCTGAGTGTCGCTTCCCGCGCGGCATAATGCACTTTGACGCTTTGTCCCGGGATCAGCCCGAGGCGCGAAGCCGCCTGTTCTCCGATCATGCACTCGGAGCGGTTCTCGCGAGCGCTGACCCAATTCCCGTCAACTTTCCACCACGAATTCATGCGACTTACTTCGTCGAGCCATGTCCCGGCCACGATCACCGCAGCTCTGTTCCCCTCCGTCTCGGCGTCACCCGAGAGGTAAAGATAAGGCGCGGCGGCCACAATTTCCGGCAAACGAAGTTCCTCGATCTGGCGTATGGCGTCTAGATTCACGGTGGCTGCGGCATCGCCGCTTGAGGGCGCTGAGATTACGACGTTGGCGCCGAGCACCCGGAATTCGCGCGTCAGCTTGTCTGTCGCATCAAGGTCGAGATTCAGCAAGGCGGCGCAAACGGCCGCGCCGCTGGCGACAGCCAGGACGGCCAGCGCAAGCCGGGCGCGGCTCGCGTACAGCAATCGCCAAAGAATGCGCCAAAACATTTTTCGGATTGCGCAGTAGCGGCGCGCGCTTGGGCGGACCTATTCGCCGCGTAAGGCGGGCGCTGGATCTAACTGCATTACCTTTCTCAAGGGAAGCAAGCTTCCCGCGGTCGCTACGGCTGCGGCGAGTCCCAAAATCACCGGAAGCAGGATCAATCTTGTGCTCGGTGAGATTCCAAAAACGCGCTGCCCCAGCACGTGCGCGAGGCCCATTCCAGCCGCGTAACCCAGCAATCCCCCCACGATCGCCATGAACCACTGTTCTCCGAGAAAGAATGCACCGACCAGCCTGCGGCGCGCTCCCAAGGCCTTCATCAAGGCGACCTCAGCGGTCCTCTCCAGAACCGTCGTTCCCGCCGTGGACGCAACGGCAAGCGCGGCTGCCAATAACGCCGCAAACGTGACCAGCCACATCAACGATTGGACGCGCGAGAGGATTTGGCCTTCGCCCTCGGCAACTTGTCGGATGGGCCGAACGTTAACCCCGGGCAATTGCTCCTGAATCTGCCGCGAGATCGACGAGATGTATGGCGAACAATACCAGCGGTCAAATTCGGCCGGGTTCATGGATTTGGGATCGCGCTGGGAAAAAGCATCTTCAGGCTTGGTTAACGCGCTCACCAAAAGCCGCCGGTATTGTCCGGGTTTCCCGGAAAGTGTCTGGGCGATTGCCAAAGGCGCGATAATAGCGTCGTCCTCCTGCCCGCCACTCGAGATGATTCCGGTGACCGCGAGTTGTGAACTGGAATCGCCGGAACGAAGTTCCAGAGTTTGGCCCGATTTAATACCGCCACGCCGGTGCTGAAAACGCCTCCGCCATTGGGGATCGATACATCGTGCCGGTACCAAGTTCCGATCAAAGTCGTACGGAAGGGATCGCTCGGGTAAGACTTCAGGTACGCACCAGTGCCGGGAGATATCACCGAAATCACCTTAACAGGGACATCCAGGAAGGGCGCAAAGCCGATCACGTTATTCCGCCAGAAGATCGTCTTTAGCTTGCCCAGTTGGGTCTCCGACAAGAAGATGCCGGAATCCACCGGCCGGTAATCGACGCCGCCGATCTGCAGCGGAAGTGTGTCTGCTTCCGGAGTGACCAGGAGGTTGGCGCCCAAGCTGCGAAATTCGCGCGCCAGCCGGTCTCCCACATCCAAAGCAACCGTGAGCGTCGCCGTGGCTATGGCTGTGCCGAGAGCAAGGGCAGCCGTGGTCAGCAGCTTGCGCCGGGGCTGCCGGGCGAAAGAATCTGTGATCAGCCTGAGAAACACGAGAGCGTATGCCTACTGGGGAACTCTACGCGCGGCATCGGTGAGGACGGAAATGTCAATTACGAATTCGGCGCCCTCGACGTGCGCAGGAAAAGTCACGGGATTGCAGCCGCCCGCTTGCCCAATGCTCGGGACGTAAATTGCGGACGCACAGTTGCGGCAAACCACGTCTGATCCGCTCTGCCGGTAACCCGCCCATCCGCAGATCATGCAAGCATCCAGAGCAGTTCCCCAGCTGCCATCAGGCTTGCGTATAACGATAAAACGCAAGGAGGTGTTGTTCGCCTCCACCTGGAAAAAATGCAAATTGCCGTCGTTTACCTCGGCTGTGGGTATGCGCACTGCGCCATTTTGCGCGGCCACCGTCTGCGCTTGCGGAGGCGCGGCAGAAACACGCGCATAGACGAAATCGGCGGTCAGGGTAAGGATCACGATGACGAAAACGACCGCCGCCGAAAACATCCAGCGGCTCTGGGTCCGGCGCTCCCAGCGGATTCGGCGGCGATCCGCGGCATTTGCAGGTTCAGGCGCGGCTGCGAAACTCATGGAGCGCCACTCGCGCAGAATCAGCAGCACCGCCGCACCCAAGATCACCACAAAGAAAAAAAACTCATTCCGCACAATGGGCCCTACCAACGCCATCTCGCGTTTGCCCGAGGGCAGCCACATGGCCTCGCTCAGTTCGTGCAGTCCCGTCAGCGCCAACTGCACGGCCACGATTACCAGAATCGCGCTGGTTACCGAAAAAAAGCGGCCCAAGGGAATTTTCAGGGTGCCTTCAAAGAAAAAGAAACCAACGGCGATCGCGAGCGCGAGGCCCAGTCCCGTACCGATCCAAACGGCTACTCCTTGCGTGGAGAGCTCCACGGCTCGCAAGATCAGCGCCAGCTCCGCCCCTTCTCGCAAAACCATCAGGAAGACGAAAGTGCCCAGGCCAAGCCCGGCGGCCAAATCGGTCTTCCGCGCAAAGGACTCCACCCGCTGCTCGATTTCTTTGCGCAGATGGCGTGCTACGCGGTTCATCCAAAGGATCATGGTGACAACGAAGACGGCGGCCAGCAGCATCAAAAGGCCTTCAAATCCGTCTTCGCTGATCTGCCAGTGTTCCAGCGCGACGGCTGCCGCGAAACTCAAAGCAGCGGCCAAAGCTACGCCCGCCCAGACGAACCGAGCCAATCGCGTGCGTCCGGTGCGGTCCAGATAGACGAGTACAATGCCGACGACTAGAGCGGCCTCAGCGCCTTCACGTAGAGCAATCAGGAAGGAGGAGATCAAAAGGCAAGTCCCAGTTGCAAATTAGTTGCAAGTAACAAAATCCAGTTTAGTGCCTTCAAATCACACAGTCAAGGCATTTTGCGGCTGCCTCGCTCTCTTTCGGCGGTTACAATATGCGCTCATGTTTAGGTCTGAAATCGCCCGCCGGATCTTCCCAATCGGAACTCGCCGAAGGGGGATTGGCCGAATCGGGATCGGCATTCTGGCGGCACTCATTCCATTTCTTTCTCTCTCCCTCCAGGCGCAATCGCCCGGCACAGCTACCGCCGGAAGGAACTCGGTGCTGACTCCTCCCAACACAAATAAGGCACGACAAGCCTTTGACGAAGGCCAGCGCGCCGAGTCCCTGGGCGATTGGGGAACCGCCTTTCAGGCGTATGGGGAGGCCGCCGCGCTTTCCCCGGACGATCGCACTATTCAACTTCGTGCGCAACTGGCGCGTTCGGCGCTTGCGCAACAACGCACCGAACAAGCCGAAAGGCAACTGCTCAGCGGCAATCCCGCGCTGGCTCGCGCCCTGCTGCAATCTGCGCTCGAAGTGGACCCAAGCTATGCAGTTGCGCAGGAACGCCTGCAGGAATTGGCGCAAGCGAACCCCTCCCCGACTCTGCCCGGCGACAATTTGGCAAGCGCTCTCCCGGTGATCAAAGCAAACGCCGGTACGCGCAATTTTGACTATAGCGGGACGACGCACGCGGCCTATGAGGAGCTGGCGCGGCAATTCGGAGTCACCGCCGCATTCGATCCTGAGCTGCAGGACCGACAAATAAGGTTTCGTGTTTCCGATGTCGATTTCGATACGGCCATGCGGCTGCTCTCGGAGCAGACCAACACATTTTGGTTCGCCGTAGACGCAAAAACATTTTTTGTTGCCGCCGATACCGCGAACAAGCGCCGTGATTACGATCCCGAAATCAAGAAAACCATACCGCTGCCAGCCGCTGAGACGAACGATGAGATGACCGAGGCGATGCGCATGGTCCGGGACATTGTGGGTCTCCGCCGAACCGAGCTGGATCTCAAGACACACAGCATCACCCTGCGGGACACGCCGGCAAATGTCGAGTTGGCCGAAGCGATTCTCAAGGACGTACAGCAGCCGCCGGGCGAGTTTCTCCTGGAAGTCGATCTGCTCGAAGTTGACCGGAACGCCGCTCTTGACCTGGGCATCACGCCCCCTACGAGCGTCAAGACTTTTTCTCTGAGTACCGGCATCATCCGCGAACTGCAGCAGGCCCAGAGTTCGGGCACGCTCTTGCAAGTCATCCAGAATATATTCGGAACGCAGAATCCGCTGGCAGCCTCAGGCGGCGCGGCCGCAGCGATACCGCCGCTGATCGCTTTTGGAGGCGGCAACACGATTTTCCTGGCCACGCTGCCGGGGGCCACGGCAAATTTCTCCCGCACTCTGAGCATGGTGCGGAGCGCGCAACGCGTCCTGTTGCGCGTCGAGGATGGGCGGCCCGCGACATTCTTCGTGGGTGAGCATTTTCCCATCACTCTGGCTCTGCTGTCGGCAAGCCTGGTCGCGCCGGTGTCGCAGCTCTCTACCAGCGCCCTAGGCAGCCTTACACCCAGCTTCCCACGGACCGATTTTCCGGTAGGACATTCGCCCAGCGCGGTCGCCGTAGGGGATTTCAATGGAGACGGGAAGCTGGACATGGCCGTTGGCGACGAGGGCGATAACACGGTTTCGATTTTATTGGGGAATGGCGACGGGACATTCCGATCGCAGTCCACCTTCCCAACCGGCGTAGCACCGGACGCCATCGTCGCCGGCGATTTCAATGGCGATGGGAAACTCGACCTTGCCGTGGCCGACTTCACCGACAACACCATTTCGATACTGTTGGGCAATGGAGATGGGACGTTCACGGCGGGCCGCACCATCACTGGCGTGAACAGCCCCGTGGCCATGGTCACCGGCGATTTCAGGAACGCCGGGAAATTGGATCTCGCCGTCCTGGACCAAGCAGACGGATTGGTTTCTGTTTTCCTCGGCAACGGCGACGGCACGTTCGCGACTAAGATTGATAGTTCAGTCGGCAGGAGCCCTTCAGCGCTCGTCACCGGCGACTTCAACGGCGATGGCAAAACCGACTTGGCAGTGACGAATAGCGGCTCGAACAGTGTCTCGGTTTTACTCGGCAACGGCGACGGAACATTAATACCTTATCCATTTTTCTGGGCAACGGCGCCGGCATATTCGGCGCTCCGACCAGCTTTACGACCGATGCGGGTCCGGCAGCTCTGCTTTCCGGGAATTTCGCTTCCGGCACATTTCCCGACTTGATTGTGGTATGCGAATCGGCCGACACTCTCGACGTCTTTCTCGGGCTCGGCAATGCGTCTTTTGCGACGCCTCTGAGCGTTCCAACCGGGAATAGCCCTGTGGCCGCGGCAAAAGGCGATTTTGCCGGCAATGGGTTGCTGGATGTTGCCGTCGCGAATCAGTCGTCGAATACTGTTTCGGTCATCCTCAACACTGTTAATAGCCAGCTGTCTTCGAGCGCACCGCTCGCTTCTTATCCGGCCTCCGAATACGTGGACCTGGGACTGAAAGTCCATGCCACACCCCGAGTGCATCCCCCAGATGAAGTTTCGCTGAATATGCAGTTCGATATCAGCACATTGACCGGCCAGGACGTGAATGGTCTTCCCATTTTGAGCAATCGCACCATCCAGCAGGTGGTGCGGCTGCGCGCAAATGAAACCAGCATTCTCTCGGGCCTGATCGAATCGAGCGAAATTCGCAGCATTACGGGATGGCCGGGCCTGACCTTCCTTGGGCCGCTTCCAAGCGACCGCAGCAAACAGCAAAGCGACACTGAACTGGTGATCGCCATTACGCCGCGCCAGTTGCGCCTGACGCCCCGCGAAGGCCGCACCTTTTACGCCGGCCGAGGCGTCGGCACCGCGGCTCCGCCGCAGCCCGCGGTCCCAGGCCAGATAGCGCCACTGCCCCCCGGAGTCCCACCTGCTGGAGCCCCACCTACTGGAGTGCCACCTGCCCCGGGTTCCGCACCTCCTTTAGGGGCTCCCGGGGTGCCGCAACCGGGAGTTAATCCGGTTCCGGGCACCGCTGAGCCGCCTAATCCTTTTGCCCCCGTCAGTCCTCAGCCCAATGTGCCTCCGCCTGTTCCGCCGCAAGGCGGCCCGCAGCGGCCCAATCCAGAACGCTGACGCGAACCCTGAGTTCACGCTTCGGCTTCAAGCACCAGCACGGGCTGATAGGTTCGCGGCACAACCGCTTCGGCAATGGCGATGAGTTGATCCTGCTGGTTGAACACGCGCACGCGCGCGGGCTTCCATTCGCCGGAATCGAGCTGCGCCGGCGCGCCTTGGGAGACTTCACGGCGTCCGGCCTGAACCTGCGAGAGCGCGACCTGAAACCGAGAGCCGTGGCGCACACGGCGCTCGACAAACGGCAGCACGGAAACACGCGGTAATTCCGTCAGCAAATTTCCGAGCGGCACGATCCATTGCGCGGCTTGGCCCGATTGCGCGGCGCGCGCGAAATCGTCCAGGCTTACGGCGCGATCGAGCGTGAATTCGCCTACGGCGGTGCGCACGATCTCGGCGAGATGAGCGCCGCAGCCGAGTTGCAAGCCCATTTCGTGGGCCAGCGAACGGACGTAGGTGCCGGCGGCGCACTCCACCGAGAAACGCGCCAGCGGACCCTCGATGCCGAGGAGGCGAAACTCAAATACCTCGATCTCCACCGGCTTCAGTTCCACGGGCTTGTGTTTGCGGGCCAGTTCATGCGCGGGGCGGCCGTGAATTTTTTTGGCGGAAAAGGCGGGCGGAGTTTGCTGGAATTTTCCGGTGAAGGCGGCGGCGAGCCGCTCGATTTCGTCGCTATTTAACTGCGGATTGGTATCAGGGCCGAGCGGAGTGCCGTCGGCGTCGTAAGTATCCGTGGCAAAGCCGAAACGGAAGCCGCATTCGTACCGTTTGCGGCGGCCGGAATAGAATTGCGCGAAACGCGTGGCGCGTCCAAGGAGCAAAACCAAGACGCCGGTAGCGAGGGGATCGAGCGTACCGAGATGGCCGATCTGGCGGAAGCCGAGAATGCGGCGCACGGCTTCTACGGCGTCGTGCGAGGTGCGGCCGCGGGGCTTGTCGACGACGAGCGCGCCATCGTAGGGAGCCGGACGTGGTTTGCGGGTCATGGCCGGAACAACCCGCCAGGAGGCGGGACCCTCCAGCCCGGTTTTTCTGCAAGTGTTGATTCTAAATAGGATATCTTGGCAATCTCGTAAGTGCACATTCTAAGGCAGTTATGTCGGGGCTCGGGGAGACCGAGAACTATGCGGCTGTTAGTTGGCAGAAGGCGGGATCTTCGGGGTGAGGCCGAGGCGTGCCCCCCACCCCCTTTCTTTTTGTAAGTGCACATTCTGCGGTGGTTAGTTTCTGCGCTCGAGTGTCTCCTGACTTCCAAGTACTTAGCTATAGACGGCCAAACGTTCCGAAGCCACGGCCCGGGCGTACCCCCCTGGGTTCTGGCGTAGGTGCCCCTTCTGCAGGAGTTACTCCCGATTCTCTTGTAAGTGCAGATTTCCCAGAGCTTAGTCCTAGGAAAGAAAACGGAAACGAGGGCGAGGGAACTGACGCCAGTCTTTGCGGCAGTCGATCCCACGGGACCATCGTGGTACGTTCTGCAACAGTGCGATTCCAAACGGGCTGTAGATGGCCCACGAATAGGGCGGGGGTTTCGGGCTGGCCGGGGAATAAAGCCGCGCACTCGGAGGTGAGAAGGGCAGAATGCAGGGACAGCAGCCTTACGCAGACCCTGCGCGAGCGGACGAACTTCGAGCATGTTCTATTTTACCGCACGAGTAAATAGCCTGACGTGGAGAGAGCAAAGCCGGGCTAAAAAGCCGCGTCTCGAAATAGGAACAAGGAAGTGCGACACGCAGAGCCTTCTGCCGGTGACGGCCCGCCCTCGTTCGGGGATTCAGATAGTGTCTATGGCGAGGCGGGGAAAAGCGGCGGCATACAGGCGGTCGTCCAAGGTGAGAAGGCGAAACCCGTTTTGCAGGGCATGAGCGCCAATCAAAAAATCGGCGAGAATGCGGCGAGGCCCGGAGCCAGGCTGCTTCGCGCGCCGCATGACATAACGTTGGAATGCCCGCCCAGCGGTGCGCCATATGGTTTCGCCAAGCTCCCAGTCCACGGACATTCCTGTGTCCCTGAAGAAGGCATCAAGGAATGCTTCACCCCGCGAAGGGGAGGCGAGCAATTCTGCAAATACGGGCGCAGCGATGACGAGGCTCCCACGCCTCAGTGCAGCATCGAGAGCCTTGCGCGCCAAGGTGTTCAGGGCGTCGTCCTCGTTCCAGAGGGCAACCAGGATGTTGCTGTCGATCGCGGTGGTCATTGCCCGCGGAGATCACGAAGCCATCGCACAACGGCCTTTCTGCCGCGACCAATGCCGGGGCTTCCGATGCCGCGATATTTTTCGAATGGGCTCTTCATTCGCACAGGCCGAACGCGGACTCCGCCGCTTCCGTCTTTCTCGAAGAGCAGCTTATCGCCCGGCTGAACGCCAAGGGCGCGCCGAATTTCGTGCGGCACTGTAATCTGACCTTTGCTCGTGATTCGCGCATGCTTCTTCACAGATAATCTCCTCGCTCCTTACTTTATCATGCCCCTCCTTACTTATGGAACCTCGGTCGGGTGGATGGGTGCCTCATGGTGGCTCAGCCGGGGGATTTGGTGCGGCGGAGGAGTTCGTTGATGCGCTGGGCGTACTCCTCGGAACGATCGAGGACAAACATGAGTTCGGGGGCGCGGCGGAGCTGCAGCCGTTCGCTGAGCTCGTGGCGGATGAAGCCGGCGGCGGCGGTGAGTCCTTTGATGGTGGAGGCTTGCTCGGCATCGCTGCCCATCACGCTGACATAGACTTTCGCCTGCTTCAGGTCGGGCGTCATGCGCACTTCGGTGACGGTGGCGAAGGCTACCAGGCGAGGGTCTTTCAGCTCGCCGGCAAGCATGGCGCTGATTTCCTGGCGGATTTCACCGGCGACGCGTTCGTGGCGATGTCCTGCGACGGTCATGTTCGGATGGGTGGTTTATAGCATTTCCAGGTTGTGGTCGACGAGGTCGCGGCCGAGCAAATTTTCGGCCTCCGCGAAAACGGCTTGCAGCGATTGCTCCAGGTGGGCGGCATCGTTCGAGAGGCTGACGATGCCCACCTGAGCGCGTTGCCAGGTGTCCTGGTGATCCAGTTCGGCCACGGCCACATTGAAACGCGCCCGAAGGCGGTCTTTCAGGCTGCGCAAAACCTGGCGTTTGTCCTTGAGGGAATGGGCGTCAGGGATAAAGATTTCCAAGGTCAGCAAACCGACAGGCATGAGACCCTCGGAGTTAAGCGGCAAACCTGCTGCTCGATTTTGCTTCCCACCCTTGCAAAACCCGCAAGGGTGGCGCACCCGCACTCAACTCACTTATCGCCAAACATCTTGAGGAGAGATCCCTCGCTCACGATGTTCGCTCGGGATGACGATCCTGGTCGGATCGTCAGGCGGTGGCTTCGGCGAGAATCTGCTTCTGCATGGAGAAGCATTCGAGCACATCGCCGACTTTGATGTCGTTGAAATTCGAAACTCCCACGCCGCACTCGAAACCGGAGCGCACTTCGTTGGCGTCTTCCTTGAAGCGGCGAAGCGAACTGACGCGTCCGGTGTAGATCACCACGCCCTCGCGCACCACGCGCACTTCGGCATCGCGCTTCACGATGCCATCGAGAACATAACAGCCGGCGATCATTCCGACTCCCTTGATGCGGAAGGTGTCGCGCACTTCCGCGCGGCCGAGATGCGTTTCCTTATAGACCGGCTCGAGCAGGCCAGTCATGGCGCGTTTAATCTCGTCGGTGACTTCATAGATGATCGAATGCATGCGGATATCGACGTTTTCGCGCTGGGCCAGATCGGCGGCTTTACGGTCGGGGCGCACATTGAAGGCGAAGATGATGGCGCCGGAGGCGGAGGCCAGCAGGACGTCGGTCTCGGTGACGGCGCCCACGCTGGCGTGAATGATTTTCAACTTCACCTGATCGGTGGAAAGCTTGGGAAGCAGTTCGCTCAAGACTTCCACAGAACCCTGCACATCGGCCTTGATGACGATGGGCAATTCCTTGGTCTCGCCGCTCTTCAATTGCTCGTGCAATTGATCGAGAGTGATGCGCGTTCCGGCGCTGCGGGCGAGCGAGGCTTCACGCAACTTGGTTTGGCGGTAATCGACGATGTGACGAGCCTTAGCTTCGTCAGCCACCTGGAAGTGATCGCCGGCTTCGGGAACGCCTTGCAGGCCCAGGACCTCGACGGGCGTGGACGGATCGGCTTTTTTCACCGCGTGGCCGTGGTCGTCGAAAAGCGCGCGGACTTTGCCGTAGACCGCGCCGACGATGAAGACATCGCCGGTGTGCAAGGTGCCGTTCTGGACCAGAACGGTGGCGACGGGGCCGCGGCCTCGATCGACTCGCGACTCGAGAACGGTGCCGCTGGCGGGCGCGGACGGGTTGGCACGCAGCTCGCGGAGATCGGCGACCAGCAGGATCATTTCCAGGAGCTTATCGAGATTTTTCTTTTCGCGGGCGGAGACTTCGACGACCACGGTATCGCCGCCCCACTCTTCGGGCATTAAGCCGCGGTCGGCAAGCTGGCGCTTGACGCGTTCCGGCTGGGCTTCGGGCTTATCGACTTTGTTAATGGCCACGACGATGGGCACCCCGGCGGCGCGGGCATGGTCGACGGCTTCGAGCGTCTGCGGCATGATGCCGTCATCCGCGGCGACAACCAGGACGACAAGATCGGTGACCTTTGCGCCGCGAGCGCGCATGCGCGTGAAAGCCTCGTGGCCGGGCGTATCAATGAACACGATGCGGCGGCCATTCTCGGAAACGACGGATGCTCCGATGTGCTGCGTGATGCCACCGGCTTCGCCGGCAGCGACATCAGTCTGGCGAATGGCGTCAAGCAGGCTGGTCTTGCCGTGGTCCACGTGGCCCATGACGGTGACCACCGGGGGCCGAGGCTCGAGATTTTCCTTCTTCTCTTCCTTCGCAACTTCCTGGACGACTTCTTCTTCGAAGGAGACGACACTCACGATTCCGCTGAAGGCTTCGGCCAGGCTGGTTGCCGTGGGCACGTCGAGCGCCTGATTGATGGAGGCAAAGACGCCCCGGTCGAGAAGATCTTTCAAGACATCTTTGGCGCGCACGTCCAGCTTTTCAGCGAGTTCGCGGACGGTGATGCCCTCGGTGATGGTGATTTCGCGCGGAGGACGGGGCGGCTGCGCAACCGGTTCGATGCGCGTGGCGCGGCGCTCGGTGACGCCGGGACGCGTGCGAACGGGGTGCAGCTTGCGTTCGCCTTCTTCAAAGCGCTTTTCGAGAGTGGGACGGGCGCGAGCCGCGGGCTTGCGTTCGTAAATCGGCTTGCCGGGTTCCGCCTTGGGCGGAGGCACGACGGGCAACGGCAATACAGGTGCGCCGGGGCGCATCGGCCTTTGTCCGGGGCGAGGGGGAACGCTGCCCGGACGAACGGGTATCGTTCCTGGACGAGCGCTGGGGTGGCGCATGGGCATGCGAGCGCCGGGGGCACCCATACCGGGACGAGCTGCCGGTGCTCCGGTAGGAGCGCCGCCGGAACGCGCGGCAATGCCGGGCGCGGCCGATCGAGTGGCGACAGGGGCACCGGCTCCTGCGGGAGCTGCCGGACGCATAGGCGGCCGTGCAACTCCGCCAGGGGGAGCCGATGCAGCGGGACGTACCGTGGATGGAGTTGCCGGTCGCGGAGCTACGGCGGGCATTGGCGGCGCGGGCGATGGCTTTGCCGGCTGTGCGGCTGCGGGCGGCAGCGGCGCGGCCGAAGTTGCGCCGGGAGCGGCAGGGACGGCCGACGGGCGAACTGGCGCCGCCCCGGGAACAGTTGGTTTTGCAACAGCAGGAACAGGCGGCTTCGCTGCAGCCGGGACGGTTGCAGGCGCTTTGGGGCCCGCAGGCGCCACGACCGAAGGCGCGGCGGGCCTCAGGCGAGCGGCTTTGGCGGCTGCCTCTTTGGCGGCTTTCTCCGCTTGGGCGTTCGCCTCGGCGGCGGCTTCTTCCTCGGCTAGCTGTCGAAAATGAGCCCGGACTTTTTCTGCCGCAGCCAGATCGATGGAGCTCGAGTGCGTTTTCTTCTCAGCGACACCCGCTTCGGGCAAATAGTCGAGAATCGCCTTGGCTTTTACTTCCAGGTCGCGCGCGAGCTCATTGATGCGAATTTGATTTGCTTCCGTCATTCCCCTGTTGATTTCTCTTTTTGTTCGACGGTTTGGTCTTCCGGAGCACTGGGCTCTCCAGAGGACACCTCCGCCGGATCAGGAGCCGCGTTCGGCGAGGTCTCCTGATTGACTTCGGTGTGCTGTTCGGCCGCAGCATCCAACTCTTCCGGCGCACTGGGCTCTCCGGAGGACACCTCCGCTGGATCAGGAGCTGCGTTCGGCGAGGTCTCCTGATTGACTTCGATGTGCTGTTCGGCCGCGGCATCCAACTTTTCGGGGGCTGAATCTTCGGGCGCGGCCTCTGCGGGGACCGCTGCGGGGACCGCTTCTTCAGAGGCCAACTGCCCGGCCTCGCCTGGTTGTTCTTCGAGCTCGGGGGGTTGAGCCGCTTCGGCGGCTTGTTGCTGTTCAATGGATTGAAAGTACGCCGCCACCGCGAGCTGAATTTTTTCAACCATCTTTTCACCGATGCCCGGAATGGCGGTCAACTGTTCCGGAGTCATATCCGCCAGCTTTTCTACACTGCTGACGCCGTGCGCTTCGATTTTCTCGATGGTCTTCGGACCGACACCCTTCAATTCGGAAAGAGGTGTTCCAGGAGCCGTGAGCGCGGCCATTTGCGCCTCAATCTCCTGGCGCTTCTCTTCTTCGCTCTTGATATCCACATTCCAGCCGATCAGTTTGCTGGCGAGCCGAACGTTCTGGCCCTTTTTGCCGATCGCCAGAGAAAGCTGTGTATCCTCGACGATGACTTCGAGGTGGTGGTTTTCGGGATCGACGATTTGCACGCGCGTGACCTTAGCCGGGCTCAAGGATTTCTGCGCGAAGGCAATAATGTCTTCGGAATAAGGAATGATGTCGATTTTTTCGCCACGCAATTCGCGGATGATGGACTGCACGCGCATGCCTTTCATGCCCACGCACGCGCCCACCGGATCGACGTCTTTATCCCGGCTGAGGACGGCGATTTTGGTGCGCTCGCCCGCTTCGCGTGCCGCGGCGCGAATTTGCACAGTGCCGTCGTAGATCTCCGGGACCTCCATCTCGAACAAGCGCTGCACTAACACGGGATCCGCGCGGGAGACGATCACTTGCGGGCCTTTGGCGGCGCGGTCCACGGCCTTGATCACGACACGCAGGCGGTCGCCTAGATTGTAGGTTTCCAAGCGCGATTGCTCGCGTTTGGGCAGCCGCGCCTCGGTGCGGCCCATGTCCACGATGACGTCGGGGCCTTCGAAGCGCTTGACGATGCAATTGACGAGCTCGCCGACGCGTCCGTTATATTCGTTAAAGATGGTGTCGCGCTCGGCCTCGCGCACCTTCTGCATGATGACCTGCTTGGCCGTCTGCGCGGCGATGCGGCCCAGAACGCCTGTGGGCTTGGGGGTCAATAATTCGCCGCCGACCTCAAGATGAGGATCGACCTTGCGGGCGTCGGAGAGAGTCATTTCGTTTTTGGGATCGGCGACTTCGTCCACGACGGCACGAACTGAATACACGTCGATCTGGCCGGTTTCCGGATTGAACTTAGCGCGGAGGTTTTCCTCGGTCTTGTAGTATTTCCGCGCCGCAACCACCATGGCGTCTTCAATCGCCGCCACGATGATCTCCGGCTCGATATGCTTTTCCCGGCTGATCTGCTCAATCATTTGGTCCAGCAGATTCGCCATTCCGCTACTCCTACCACTCCACGACCAGATTCGCTTTGCGAATCCCGGCCAGAGGTAACTCGATAATGCGCCCCTGGACGTCGAGCTTTACCAGCCCGTTGCTATATCCCGCCAGGCGGCCTTCGAAGAACGTGGAATTCTCGACCGGCTCAAGCGTTGAAATGCGGGCCAGCCGGCCGGCAAATCTTTCGAAATCGGGAGCCTTGGTCAGCTTACGGTCCAGACCGGGAGAGCTGATCTCCAGTATGTAACGGGGCCCAGGAACCAGGTCCTCGACGTCGAGAAGCACGCCGAGCTGTTCGCTTACGGCCTCGCAATCGCGATGACTGATTCCCCCCGGCTTATCGATGTAAACGCGCAAAAATCGTTGCTTGCCGATTTTCCATTCGACATCGACCACTTCCACTCCGGCCGTCCGTGCGGCGCGTTCGGCGGCATCGCGTATGCGCTCCAACTCCATGGGCCACCCGCGGCCGCTTGCGCATTTACTGCAACAAAAAAGTGGGCTCGCGCCCACTCGGACATGCGACCGGCTTCGGACGAAGAAGCAGTATAGTGGCCGGGAACTACAAAAGCAAGGGACGGGCAGGAAGGTTTCGGCTTAGGTCGAAACTGGTCGCTGGCGCCGCGGAAAGAGAACGCAGCTTGCGGTGGAGAAGCCAGGCAAGCTGCGATTCGGTTCCGCGCCGGCGCGCCGATTGGAGGCTATCAGGGAGTTTTCTTGGGCGCAGTTGACGGCTGAGCCCCGGCCGGGGCGGGCGCCTTCGGTTGTGCCGCTGGAGTGGCAGAACTGGATGGCGCAGGAGTGGCGCCTGCCTTTATAGGATAGGCCTGATCGTAGAGCCGAATTATCTCCTGAGTGATGTCGATCTGACTCGAGCCATAGACCACAGGCGTTCCCTGCGCGGAAGTATCCAGCACTACGGTGTAGCCATTTTCGCGGGAGTAGCGGTCGAGAACGTCCAGCATCTTTCGCCCGATATTGTCGATGACATCGCTCTGAGCGGCGTTCACGGCCTCATTCAAGTCATCCTGCTTGCGCTGAAACTGGCGCGTCATCAGCTCGCCCTGGCGCTGCAAGCGGGACTGCTCGTCGTCGCTGAGCGTGCCGTGACTATTGGCGATGCGATTCTGTAACTCCGAAATCTGTTTCTGCATATTCTGCAGGTCGTTCTGTTGCGCGGCGAACTGGCTCTGAAGCTGCGCGGAGGCCTGCTTCCCTTCGGCGGTGGTGACGATGGCCTGGCGCACGTTGAGAATGGCGATTTTTATCTGACCCAAAGGAGCGGCGCCACCGCCCGTCTGGGCCCAAGCGCCCGCGGCCGGCAGAAACAGCAGTGCCAGCGTGAGTGTCCAAAGTTTTCTCGGCTTTTGGTGAGCTTTCATTCTTTCTCCTTCACAAGATCACAAATCGGGAATTATAGCGAGCGCATTTTCCGGGCGTCAACTTGGTTGCGGGTGTGATGCCGTGTTAAGTGTCTTTTGTTGCACGGCGACAAAACTTGTCAGTGCGGCAGCGGAACCAACAAGAGTTGGTTATTCACGGTATCGGCGACAACGGCCAAGTTCGTCTGCGGATGAATGTCCACTGCGAATTGGGTGGAAGATTTGAGCGAGAACACGCCCCGAACGGTTTGATCGATGAAGTCCACA
>QHYR01000339.1 GCA_003223315.1 Acidobacteriota bacterium
CAGGCTAAATGTGACCAAGCCTCCACCCGGCAACCTCGAGTGGCCAGGCAGCTCCGCACCAACTCCCTGCGCGCAGCGATGGCAGAAGCATCCTGCCATTGCAGGCTTTCCGCTATGCCCTGCAAGAAGGTCCGCACGGCCACTGGGCTCTCCTGCTTTCTCGTGTCGGCGCCGAAAATGTATTTGCTTGCAATATAAGCAACCGTGGTTTCCTGCTGAACGAGTGCCCCTCTGGCCGTGTCGTTCCAAACGTACACGGAACTGCCGCACGGGAAGTGCGCGTAAGCCCTTATCGAGAACCCGGGGCGTTTATATCCGGGTACGGAACTGCCCGGTTTGCATCTCGCGAGGAAAGCCGTTCCGGACGTATCCTGGGCACGCGCAGGACGTGAGAACAGAACGCTCGGGGAGGCCAGGAGGAGCAGAATGATGAGTTTCGGTCGTCTCATTAGCTGGGCCGCGGTTCGTACTATCAAGCCTAAAGAGCGATCCGACGGCCAGCAAGTTTTTCGCGGGTTCTGAGCGGCGAATCATATACCCTGATCGAAAGGAGGGATTTCACTCCCGGCCAGGAGTACAGGTAAAATTGCCGATGTGTGTCTTGGCTTTGCAGTCGGCCGGCGATCAAACGAGCACTATTCTGTGGCCCACGTCTTGCCTCAATTGTGCTGACTCGGTCTGAGTTTTTTTTCCGCTCGTTTTCTTCCGTCTTACTCAACATACATACTAAAAAACCAAATCCGAGAAAAGGCGGTTGGTTGGTGCCGCGATCCACGGTTGTAATTTGATTTCAACTGTACCTTACCTGCCCGGACGTACAGTATCGGTCGTTGGTAGTCCTTTTTTAGAATGGGTGCGGGATCAACGCAGAAAGGGCCCAGTAAAGACATGCTTCATCTCGATTATATTTCTTGCCTGCTGACAATCCTCTCCACCATTCTGATTGGAAAGCGTTTATGGTATGGCTGGATCATTGCAGCACTAAATAGTCTGGTCATTTGCGTCATCGGCGTCCAGACCGCGCAGTACGGCTTCCTTCCCGGCAATCTGCTGTGCATCGTCCTCTATGCCCACAACCTCTCGAATTGGCGTCCGGGAATTCAAAAGGAAGCCGATCCCGTTCCATCATCGAACGACAATCGCGAAGCCGCCGAAGAATCCATCTCCTAATCCCGCAAGGCCCTCAAATCGCAACGACCCGGCGCCTGTTCCGCCGCAGAACGGGGCTATCGCCGCCGCACCCTCGGGAATTACTTGTAATCGCGCACTCCCGATGTTCCCTTCAGAGCATCTAACATCTTCCCATCCGGCAGAACCACGGTGATGATGCGCCCGAGCGGTAAACCATTTTTGACGGGGAACAAAGCGACCGTGATTTCCTCGCCAACCTTGAAGGACGTCTTGCTCCAGCCACCATTGGTCATGGTGACTGGATTTTGAGTCTCTCCAATCCAGTGGACCACTTGCCCGTTATCACCCTTCACGTCGAATTGAAGCAGGCAATGCGGATTCGACCAGAACCATTCCGTGACGGTTCCCTTCAGAGTAACTTTCTTGTCGGTATCGAAGGCCGCGGTTCCGTGGTGTGCCAACAGCGGGCCCGAAAAGTTCACTATGCCAAAAGCTAGGATCAGCGCCGGGATAATTTTCCTTCTCATTGCCATTGCCTCCGTTTGCGAGCTATTGCTTTGGTGCGTGGCTTGCCGGGCCACTCGAAGGATCGCCAAATAATTTATTATACCGCTCCATCTCCGCGGGTGAGCAGTATTGCTCCATGACATCCCGATGAGGGTCTTCCAATTTCATGGGGAATTTGTCCATGGCCACCCAGGGTTTCGTATATATTTTGGGGTCATCAATCGTCACCGACCACTCCAAATGGTCGTGGTCGACCCGATGCAGCCGTTCCTCCACGCGCAATTGGTCGCTGATCGGACGACCCGCGGTATCCAGCCAGACCCTATCTTCCCCCATCATTCCAATCGTTTGAATGACAAGTGTCGTATCGTCTGCCCATTTTGCCACTGAGTAGCCGTAATACCGCGGCTCCTTAACTTCACCACCAACGGCTACGCCGCCATCCACTATCTTCGGAAGCTCGCGGCCGTCCGTCCAGATGACACGCCAGGTTGTTGCATACTGATACAACATCACCACCTTGTATTCGTTCTGCAGGATCTGCGTTTCCCGCAGATTGTAGAAATTCATCCGCGGAAATCCCAGCGGCTCGCACTTGTCTCGTGGATCGTCAAAAAAGCCGGGGAGGACAGCCTGGGCTCCTTCCAGGGCATGATGGGACTTGAATGCTTGCAATCCGTAAGGAGTGTAAGGCAACTGATGTTGTGGCTTATTGTCATTCGGCATGGCTTTCACGCCATCGGCCTGCACTCCATCCTGAGGCCCATTGGCCGGCTCCCAAGTTCCAGAAATGTCGTGGCGTGGAGCGGGCGGTGGCTGGTTCTGAGCGACGGCCAGCGATGACAATATCGGCGCTGCCATCAGTAAAATTATTGAGATCCTGAAGCGTTTGAGCATTTCAAAACCTCGTCCTGGGAAGGCGGAATTCGGCCAAACCATACGTCCGCCGCCTCGATCAAGTCAAGCTCACCCGAAAGTCGCACGCGCGGCTCTCAGCTTGGGTTCTTCGAGACGCCCAGGCCGTCCACTTGAACCTCAAGATGGTGATTGATACGCATTCCATAGACGCCGTCGGTCTTGGCGGCCGGCCCGGTTTTGGGAAGCGTCTTTACGACCGTGCCATTGATCAGAAAGTCCATCTTATCGCCCATCACGCGTACTTCGAGCGCGTTCGTGCAGGTCCCATGGGCGTCAGGCTTCTTCACGGCAGCGTTGGGCGTTCTATCCGCCACTTCCTGGGTCGTAGGACCGGTTCGGCGCTTGATAAGCCACGTCCCGTCGTCGGTGATCACAAAATAGAGATACTGCTGTCCCGCTCCCTCGAGAACTTTATCAGCGTGAATGTCCCCTTGAGAGTGTAGTTACCCATCGCCGTATTTGCTGGATTCCAGAAGACGGCTGCCTGAGGAGCGATCGCGCGGAAGCCCGACCCCATCGGGACGAGCTTAATGGGCCCCGGAGCGTCTGGGTCTGACGCGGTGGTGCTGCGATCGACCCGCACCATCCAGCCCTTTGCCACTTGCGCCAATAGAGGCGCGACCGCAACGAACAGGAACATAGCGACAGCAGCATGGCGCTTCATCTATAGCCTCCCGTCAAGAACATCATTCTGATCATACTCTCAGTTCCACCATGCTTAGCAACCAGTTGGAAGTGTTCCCACCACCCGAATCGTGCCCGGGTGTCAACTCCTCAGACTTGCGCCCCCACAATCAGCAACCTCGCAGCCCCGGATTGATCGGAATGCCCGCCGCCGAAGTCGAGAGGGTGCCCGATGCGAGAACCGAAGCGCGTACGCCCGCTAGGCGCGGATGAAGGCCGATTGCAGCGCCGAGAGACGGGGCTCAGTTCTCGTGCGCGTAAACTGCGATGCAACCCTGCTTGGCAGGAAAACCAAACATCACATTGCAGACGTCGTTTGGCGCGGCAGCAGTCGGAATCGCGATCGGCACGAAGATGTGATTGTTCTCCCGGAAGGCGGCCACCGAATGGGACCCCGGGCCGGCGGGTAGATTACTCAGCAGCTTGTTGGACGCGGCGTCAATGACGCTGAGCGTCGGATTGCCGCCGAATGCGCTCGGAGCGTAGTAGTTGTTGTCCCCAGGGTTATACCAAACTTCGTCGGCGCCCTTGGTTCCTTCGACAGAGGTGAGCACCTTGCCCGTCAACGCGTCCAAGACGATCAGCGGTTTTCCGCCTCCGCATCCGACCAGCAGATGCTGAGAAGGGCCGAGCACCAGGCCCGAACCGCAGTTGCCGGTGGGATATGTCGCTTCGATAGCAGGCGCCTTGGGGTCCTTCAGATTGAAGACGACCACTTTGGACGTCTCGCCCATGCCCTGGACCGTCGCGAGCATGCGGCCGCCTTTCAGTTCCGGATCCCACAGCGGTTGCTCGAAGCCACGCGCATCCGGGAACGGAACCTTGCTCAGAAGGGTGTAGGGCGGATCCGATGAGATCAGCGCCGCGTAGGGAGGCTTTTCCCCGGGATTGCCGACTATGA
>QHYR01000073.1 GCA_003223315.1 Acidobacteriota bacterium
AGATAGCGCGTGTACTGGGTGATCTTGCGGCGCCCCAGTTCGCCCTCTTTCTGCAAGCGCTCGAGATAAGGCCAGGCCACGGTCATGAGCTGCAGAATGATGGAGGAGGTGATGTAAGGCATGATGCCCAGGGCAAAAATGGTGAGCCGCCGGAAATTGCCGCCGCTGAACAGATCGATAATGCCCAGGACCGAGCCCTGGTTCTGCTGGAACAGCTGCGTCAGAACATCGGTGTTGATACCCGGCGTGGGCAGGAAGGCGCCCAGCCGATACACGGCCAATATTCCCAAAGTAAACAGGATCCGCTTGCGCAGATCGGCAATACGAAACATATTGGCGAAAGCTTCGAAAAATTGGTTCATGATAGCCGCTCTACCTTGCCTCCGGCGCGCGCGATCTTCTCCTCCGCCGAGCGGCTGAAGGCATGCGCGCGCACCGTAAGCGCTGCGTTCAATTCACCGTCACCGAGAATTTTTATGGGACGCGAGGCGCTATGCGCCAAGCCGCGTTCGCGCAAGGACTCGGGAGTCACCACGTCGCCTGCGGCAAAAACTTTCAGAGCTTCCAGATTCACGACGGCATAGTCTTTGCCGAAAGGATTGTGAAAGCCGCGCTTGGGTATGCGCCGGTGCAAGGGCATCTGGCCGCCCTCGAAGCCGGGACGCTGGGAATATCCCTTGCGCGATTTCTGACCTTTGTTTCCCGCTCCGGCCGTCTTGCCCAGTTTCGATCCGATGCCCCGGCCGACCCGCACCTTGCGATGGCGCGAACCCCGCGGCGGACGCAGATTTGACAAACTTACCGACATGCTGGCCTCAATTCCTCGCGCTGGGGGTTCATTCCACAACTACAACCAGATGGCGCACCTTATCTACCATACCACGAACTGCAGGCGTGTCTTCGCGTTCCACCACCTGCTGCAGGCGCCGGAATCCCAGGCCGCGCACCGTGGCGCGCATGTCCCGGGTGCAGCCAATCGCACTGCGCACCCACTTCAGTTTAACGGTTCCAGCCTTCTTTTTCGCCATGGCCGCGTCTCTCTGCTCCTAGCGCAACTCTTCGACGGTTTTGGAACGCAACTCGGCCACCCGGGCTTCGTCCTTCAGGCGCAAGAGCGCGTCGAAGGTGGCTTTGATGACGTTGTGCGGATTGGAGGTGCCAATCGATTTGGTCAAGACATTGGAGATTCCCGCGACTTCCATCACCGCGCGCACCGGCCCTCCGGCAATGATGCCGGTTCCTTCCGAAGCAGGCTTGAGCAGCACTTGTCCCGAACCGTAGTGGCCGATGACCTGATGGGGAATGGAGGTGCCCTTCAAGTTGAGGTGAATCAGATTTTTTTTGGCCTGTTCGATGGCCTTGCGAATGGCCATGGGGACCTCACGAGCCTTGCCCATGCCGAAACCCGCATGGCCGCGCTGATCGCCGACGACCACCAGGGCCGAGAAACTCAGATTCTTGCCGCCTTTGACCACTTTGGTGACGCGCTGGATGGAGACAACCTGATCCTTCAAATTATTTGCGCTGACTTCCAGGATCCGGCGCACCGCCAACGTTTCGCGCAGAACATGTTTGGACATGGTTAAAACTTCAATCCCGCCTCGCGAGCTGCATTAGCGAGGGCCTCCACACGGCCGTGGTACATGTAGCCGCCGCGGTCGAATACAACCTGTTGGATGCCGGCAGCGAGCGAGCGCTCCGCGACGCTCTTGCCCACGATCTTGGCCGCGGCAACATTGCCGCCGCCCTTGAGCGCCGCGCGAGTGCTCTTATCGAGGGAACTGGCCGAGGCCAACGTGCGCCCACTCTGATCATCGATGACTTGCGCGTAGATATGACCGAGCGAGCGGTAAACACACAAGCGCGGGCGCCCGGAAGTGCCCAGGACGCGCTGCCGCACACGGCGATGGACCTGCTGGCGATGCGTGTTGCGTGAAAGCTTGAGAACGGATTTGGTAGCCATGATTCCCTTTCGTTTCCTCGTTGCTTAATGCCGTCCCGATCCGGCAGCCCTAAGCGGCCGTCTTGGCGGCACCGGCCTTCCCGGCTTTCTTCTTCAGGCGCTCGCCCACCAAGCGGATGCCTTTCTGCTTATAAGGATCGGGCGGCCGCAGCGCGCGGATATCCGCTGCCGCCTGGCCAACTCGTCCGCGATCGGCTCCGCTGACGACGACGTGCGTCTGCTTTTCGACTGCGATCTGCAGGCCCTCAGGAATCGGAAACTCGATGGGGTGAGAGTACCCCAGCGCGAAGACCACGTTCTTGCCTTTTACTTCGGCGCGATAGCCTACGCCGACGATATCCAGCTCCTTCTTGAACCCTTCGGTCACGCCGCGAACGGCGTTGGCGACCAGGGCGCGCGCCAAGCCATGCAGGGCGCGCTGCTCGTCTGATTCGCGCAGCGCGGTGAGAGTGCCGTCCTTTTGCTCGAAGCGGATGCCCTGCGGCACGCGGACGCTCAGTTTGCCCTTGGGCCCTTGCACTTCGATCGCTGCAGCCCCGATCTGCACCTTCACGCTGGCGGGCACGGCAATCGGTTTTCTTCCAATTCGTGACATGGCCTTTTCCTCTTACCAAATTTCGCAGAGCAGTTCGCCGCCCAGGCGCTGCTTGCGCGCCGCCCGGCCGGTCATGACCCCGCGCGGGGTGCTCAGGATGCTCACGCCCAGGCCGCCGAAAACCGCGCGAATCTCCTTGACCCCGACGTAGCGCCTGCTTCCGGGCCGCGAGATGCGGCGAAGATCGCTGATTACGGAACTTTTGTCCGGCGTATATTTCAGGAATAGGCGCAGGGCCTTGCGCGTTTTCGATTCGTCCACGACTTTATAGGTGGAGATAAAGCCCTCTTCCTTGAGCACGCGGGCGATTTCGATCTTGAGTTTCGATGCCGGCAATTCCACGCGGGCGTGGCGGGCCTTGGCGGCATTGCGGATGCGCGTCAGCATGTCGGAAATAGGATCGGTTTGCATCTCTACCAGCTCGCCTTGACCACGCCGGGAACTTCGCCGCGCAGGGCAAAACCGCGAAAACAGATTCGGCACATCTGGAATTTGCGGATATAGCCGCGCGGGCGACCGCAGACGCGGCAGCGGTTGCGCACGCGAATCTTGAATTTCGGCTTCCTGCGCATCTTGGCAAATTGCGAAATTCGCGCCATAACTCTCCTTAGCCGCGCAGCGGCACTCCGATCAGCTTCAGCAGTTCGCGGCCCTCTTCATCGTTGCGGGCGGTGGTGGTCAAGGTGATATTCATGCCCTTGATCTTGTCCACGCGCGTGTAATCAATCTCCGGAAAAACCAGTTGGTCGCGCAGTCCCAGCGTGTAATTGCCGCGCCCGTCAAAGGCGTTGGGGCTCAGCCCTTTGAAGTCGCGCACGCGCGGCAGCACCACATTGCAAAGGCGGTCGAGAAATTCATACATGCGCTCACCGCGAAGCGTCACGCAGCAGCCGATGGGCATGCCCTTGCGAATTTTGAAATTGGCGATCGATTTCTTGGCCCGCGTGATCACGGCGCGCTGGCCGGAGATCTGACCCAATTCCACGGCGGCCACGTCCAGCAGCTTGATATTCTGGCTGGCCTCGCCCAAGCCGATATTGACGACTACCTTGGCCACTTTGGGCACGGCCATGGGGTTCTTGTATCCGAACCGCTTCATCAGCGCCGGAATCACTTCACTGCGATATCGATCCCGCAATCGGCTCATGGCGGCGCTATTTCTCCAATGTGGTGCCGCAGCGGCGGCAAATGCGCAGCTTGGTGCCATCGGGCATAAACTTATGGCCCACGCGGGCGTGCTTATTGCAAGAGGCGCAGAGCAGCAGCACATTGGAAATTTGAATGGGGCCTTCCTTTTCCACAATGCCGCCCTTCACGTTCTTGGAAGGATTGGCGCGGGTGTGCCGCTTGATGATGTTGGCGTGCTCCACCGTGACGGTGCGGCTTCGCGGGTTAACCCCCAGCACACGGCCGGCTTTGCCCTTGTCGCGCCCGCTCATCACGCGCACCTGGTCGCCCTTACGGATGCTCGCGTTTGTAGCCGTTGCGTTCATGAATTCTTCTTCTTCCTCAGCGCCGGCTCACCAGACTTCGGGAGCCAGGGACACGATTTTGGAAAATTTCTTTTCGCGCAATTCGCGCGCCACAGGCCCGAACACGCGCGTGCCCACCGGCTCATTGGCATCGTTGATGAGCACTGCGGCGTTGTCGTCGAAGCGGATATAGGTGCCATCCCGCCGGCGATGCTCTTTGCGCGTGCGCACTACGACAGCGCGCACCACCTTGCCCTTCTTGATGGGGCTCTCGGGCGTCGCTTCTTTCACCGAGGCGGTGATGATGTCGCCGAGCCCGGCACGGCTGCCGACATCGCCGCCCACCGGCAGAATGCACATCAGGCGGCGCGCTCCCGAATTATCGGCCACGGTCAGCCAGCTTCGCATCTGAATCATTGCCGCGCTCTCTCCTTACCTGAATCGAAGGCGCTAATCCACACTGGTGCGCCGGGCCAGCACTTCCGCGAGGCGCCAGCGCTTCAGTTTGGACATGGGCCGCGTCTCCACGATGCGCACCACGTCGCCCGGACGCGCCTCACCCTGCTCGTCGTGAGCATAAAATTTCTTGGTCACGTGCACGTAACGTTGATAGAGCCGGTGCCGAATCTGCCGGGTGACCCGCACGACAATGGTCTTCTGCATCTTGGAGCTGGTCACCACACCAGTCAGCTGGTTGCGCCGGCGGCGTTTTTCGGTCGCGTTGTTTACTGCGGTGGTCATCAGCTTTTCCTCAGTTCGCGCTCGCGCAGAAGCGTCTTGACGCGCGCCAGATCTTTCTTGGCGGAGCGCAGCCGGCCCACGGCTTCGGCTTGGCCGGTGGTGAGCTGAAAACGCAGCCGAAAGACCTGCTCGGCCAGCTCGCGCTCACGCGCCCCCAGTTCCGGCTCGCCCAAATCCCGCAATTTATCGACTTTCCGCGGCATCACAGCTCTCCCGCGCGGCTGACGAAGCGCGTGTGGATGGGCAGCTTGTGCGCCGCCAGATTCATGGCCTGCGTGGCCGTGGCCAGATCGACTCCCGCCATCTCGAACATGACTCGCCCCGGTTTCACCACCGCGACCCAGCGCTCCGGGGCTCCCTTGCCTTTGCCCATGCGCGTTTCCGCGGGTTTCTTGGTAAACGGCTTGTCCGGAAAAATGCGGATCCATAGCTTGCCGCCGCGCTTGATGAAGCGAGTGATGGCCACGCGCGCGGCTTCGATCTGCCGATCGGTGATCCAGGCGGGCTCGAGAGCCTTCAGGCCATATTCGCCGAACGACAGTTCGCCGCCGCGCCAAGCCTTGCCGCGGCGGCGGCCACGCTGCTGTTTGCGGTACTTCACTTTCTTGGGCATCATCATGACGGATTCTCTCTAGTCCGCTGCCGCAGCCGCCGCAGCAGGCACGCGCCGCTTGCCTCGTTCGGGCACGTTTTCGCCCTGGTAGATCCAGCACTTCACGCCGATCACGCCATAGGTCGTATAAGCCTGGGCAAATCCAAAATCAATGTCCGCGCGCAGCGTCTGCAGCGGCAGCCGGCCCTGCAGATACCATTCTTTGCGCGCAATTTCCGCCCCATTCAGCCGGCCCGCCACGCGGACTTTGATTCCTTTGCAGCCGAAGCGCAGAGCCGAGTCCACGGCCTTGCGCATGGCCCGCCGGAAGGCCACGCGCTTTTCGAGCTGCAGCGCGATCGATTCGGCCACCAGTTGCGCATCAAGCTCCGGCCGATGGACTTCCTGAATGTCGATGTGCACTTCGCGCTTGGTGCGCTTCTGGATTTCATTTTTCAGCTTGTCGATTTCGGCGCCCTTGCGGCCAATGATGATTCCGGGACGCGCGGTAAACAGGCGAATCACCAGCTTATTGGCGGCGCGTTCGATATCGATAGCGCTGATGCCCGCCGAGCGCAGGCGGTCCTTCAACTGGCGGCGCAGCACCACATCTTCGTGCAGCAGGTCGGCATAATCCTTGCCCGCAAACCAGCGCGACCGCCAAGGTTTGTTGTAACCCAGCCGAAAGCCGTACGGATGTGTCTTTTGTCCCAAAGCGACTCCTCCCGGACTCCTCTTACTCCTGCTTCTTCGGCTTGCGCACGGGCGGCTTGCGCCCACCCAGCGCTTTGCGCGCTTTCTTGACCGCGCCGCGCACGCCTTTTTCCTCGGCTGCCGCGGCCTCAGCGGCGGCGGTACGTTCGGCGGCGGCACGATGATGTTCCGCGACGGCGACAACAATGTGCGCCGTGCGCCGCACATAGCGGAAGGCCCGGCCCATGGGGGCCGGCCGCAGGCGCTTCCAGCGCGATCCCTCATTCACGAAGCAGCGCGAAACGTACAGCTCATCCACGTCCAGCGACGCTCCGGCATCCTCGGCCTTGCGTTCGGCATTGGCAATGGCGCTGCGCAAAACTTTTTCGATGTCCCGGGCCGCGCGCTTTTTCGTGTAACGCAGGATTTGCAGCGCCTGCTCGGCGCGCTGGCCGCGAATCAGGTCCACCACCAGACGCGCTTTCTGCGGGGACATGCGTACGTGCCGCGCGAGCGCTTGCGCCTCGATGGCCGGTGCGGCCGGAATTGTGAGATTCGTAGCCATCTTCGTTTAGCCTTTTGAGCTCAAGCCTTTGGAGCAGGGGCCGCCGGCGGGGCACCGCCGCCTGCGGGCACCGGCGCGCCTGGACCGCCCGGAGCCACGGGAGCGCCTGCCAGACCTGCCGCCTTCTCCAGCGCCGCTCTGACCGCGTGCCCTTTGAAGGTCCGCGTGGGCGCGAACTCGCCAAGTTTGTGCCCGATCATCTGCTCGGTGATATATACCGGGATGAACTTTTTGCCGTTATGCACGGCAATGGTGTGGCCGATCATCTCCGGAACAATGGTGGAGCGGCGCGACCACGTCTTCACCACCTTCTTTTCGTTCCGCGCGTTGAGCGCCTCCACGCTAGTCCGCAGAGGGGCATCTACGAACGGGCCTTTCTTTAGCGAACGACCCATCGGGTTCCTTCCGTGTTGTCTGGCTAACTACTCATCCACGCGGCGCAGCTTGATCCATTGTGCGCGCCGTACCTTGCGAAAACCGCGTACCGGGCCGGAAACTCGGTGCGAATGCGGGCAGAACGGGCACACGAACCGCGTGCCTTGCTGGCTCGGCTGCTTTTCCACCAGCACCGCCCATCCCGGCTTGCAGAATCGGTAGAGTACCGGTTCGAGCGGAACCGGGTGCAACTTCGCCGCCGTCTTCCGCGCGGGCGCGGACACTCGCGACGGCGCGGCCGGCTTGCGTGCGCCCGAGGCGCGCCGAGCCGGCGATATGCTTCGCGATGCTCTCATATTTGCCCTTTCTCTCACCCGCCGCGCCGGGATCATGATTGGTTTGTCCTTTCCTATTTTACTGATTCGTACTCATTCGTTCCAAGATTAAAGCCGCCCTTCTTTATGGCTTCCGGCGTTCGGCGATCCTGCTGTCGGTGCGGCGATTATGCCGCGTCTTCGCGCCGAGGGTCGGAAAACCCCAGGGCGTCTGGGGATGATTGCCCTTTACACGGCCTTCACCGCCGCCATGCGGATGGTCGACCGGATTCATGGCCACGCCGCGAACCGTGGGCCGCTTGCCATGCCAGCGAGTTCGGCCAGCCTTGCCGTAAGTCACGTTCTCGTGGTCCAGATTGCCGATCTGGCCGATGGTGGCCATGCAATCGACTCCGAATCGGCGCACCTCGCCCGAGGGCAGCTTCACCAGCGCCAAATCGCCTTCCTTGCTGAGCAGTTGCGCTGCACCGCCTGCGGCACGAACCACCTGCGCTCCTTTGCCGGGCGAAAGCTCCAGGTTATGCACCTGCGTTCCGGGCGGAATGAACCGGAGCGGCAGCGCGTTTCCCGGCAGGATATCGGCGCCTTCGCCGGTCTGCACGGTCATGCCTACCTCAAGGCCCACGGGATGCAAAATGTAGCGTTTTTCACCGTCGGCATAATGCAGCAGCGCCAGGCGCGCCGAGCGGTTGGGATCGTATTCGATCGCCGCCACTCGCGCGGGAATACCTTTCTTTTCGCGCCGGAAGTCCACGGTGCGATATTGCTTTTTGTGGCCTCCGCCGCGGTGCCAGATGGTCAGCTCGCCATGCGAATTCCGCCCGCCGGAGCGCTTCTTGGGTTCCAGCAGCGATTTTTCCGGCGTCTGCTTGGTGATTTCGCTCCTATCCAGAACGGTAATAAAACGCCTGGAACAGGTATAGGGATTGAAGCTTTTCAGCGCCATCTCGAGCTACCTTCCTGCGGCGTCCGGATTACTCGCGGCGAGCCGCACTCTGGCCGGGTAAAGCATCCGATCAGAGATTCTCCGCGTATTCGATCATCTTTTCGTCTTTGGCCAGCCGGACATAGGCCTTCTTCCAGTCCCGCCGATGTCCTTCCGAGCGCCCACGCCGCCGGAACTTGCCATGAAAAATCGCCGTGCGTACGGCGTCTACCTTCACTTTAAAGATCTGCTGCACCGCCTCCTTGATTTGCGTCTTGGTGGCGCCGACAGCGACTTCAAAGACCACGGTGCGCTGCGTCTCTTTCACGCCCAACCCCTTTTCCGTGATAATGGGCCGGCGAATCACTTTGTAAACGTCGAGATTCATGCTTTTTGCCTGCGCGCTTTATTTTTTGTCCTTGGTTTTGTCTTTAGCCTTAGCTTTCGACTTCGATTTCGCCCGAGCCGGCGATTTGGCCTTAGTCGAGAGCTTCGATTTCGGCCGCGAGGCCGCTTTGCTCTGCCGCCGTTTGCTTGGCGCCCTGGACTTTGGCGCGGACGGAGCCGTTTCGGCGCCGCCACCATGACTCGCGGCTGCTGCAGGAGCGGCACCTTCCGGACCCAATGAGCGCCCCAGATGCAGCGCGGTATCCTGCGACAGCAGGACGCGATCGTGCCGCAGAATGTCATAAGCCTGAAGCGCCGCGGGAGCGACCACCTTCACTCCCTGGAGATTGCGGCTGGCCAGCTCGAGATTGCGGTTGCCGGGCCCTTCGACAACCAGCATGGTGCGCGTCTCTCCATCGAGTTTGGTTAATGCCGCCCGGAATTCTTTGGTCTTGTGCGAATCCAATTTCCAGCCGTCAATTACGGTGAGCTTTTGGTCCGATAATTTTGCCGAAAGCGCCGAACGTAATGCGCCCAAGACCATCTTCTTCGGAAGACGGTATGCATAACTGCGAGGCTGAGGCCCGTGTACGGTCCCGCCCTTGCGCCAGATCGAGGAGCGAATCGAGCCGACCCGGGCGCGTCCCGTGCCTTTCTGCCGCCAGAGCTTGCGGCCGGATCCGGAAACTTCGCCACGGCCCTTGGTCTTGTGCGTTCCGGCGCGTTCGCCGGCCAGGAACCAGCGCACCGCCTCGTGCAGAAGATGGGGATTCACCTGGGCCCCGAATACGGCGTCGGCCAACTCCACTTGACCCACGGTTTTCCCTTGCAAATTTCTGACGTCGACGACGGCCATCGGCCCTGAGCTCCTTATCCTCTACTTCTGCTTCGCACGCTTGGACTTGCGGATCAAAAGATAGCAGCCGGTCGGACCGGGAACGGCTCCGCGCACCAGCAAAAGATTCTCCTCGCTATCGACCTTCACCACCCGCAAATTCTTGATCGTCTTGCGTTCATGGCCCATGTGTCCGGGGAAATGCTGCCCCGGCCACACCCGTGAAGGAAACGAACTGGCGCCGATGCCGCCCGGCGCGCGATGGAACATGGAGCCGTGCGTGGCATCGCCGCCGCGGTAATGCCAGCGCTTGACGCCGCCCTGAAATCCCTTGCCCTTGCTCACGCCGGTGACGTCCACGAGCTCGCCCGGCGCAAAGCGGTCCACCAGCACCCGGTCGCCCACTTTGGAATCATCGTTCGACTGGTCCAGGCGAATCTCGCGCAGCATGCGCATCGGCGCCACATTGGCCTTCTTGAAATGGCCGGTCATGGGCTTGGAGATGCGCTGGGGCTTCACAAATTCGACAAAACCCAACTGCACCGCGTCGTATCCGTCGGTTTGCTTGCTGCGGCGCTGCACGACCACGCAAGGACCGGCCTGCAGCACCGTACAGGGTACGGCCGCGCCATCGTCGGCAAACACCCGGGTCATGCCCAGCTTGATTCCGATAATTCCGTTCACAGCCATGCCAATCGTCCTCTACGTTCCCTCTGCCTCAAGAGAGATCCATCGCTCGCGCTACTCGCTCGAGATGACCATCCTGATCGGATGGTCACTTTACCGCGTGCTCACGGCCAAAAGCCTTGATCTCC
>QHYR01000341.1 GCA_003223315.1 Acidobacteriota bacterium
GGTCTTCTTGCGGGATCGGGCGCAACGGTCACCAGGCAGGAGGCTGACCGACAATCGTTTGGGCTTGAAAGCGAATTCAACATAGATTAGCCAGACGGGAGTGGATCATGAGCACTGTTGCACCTATTCAGGGCACACCAGCGAATGGCGAGTTGGTTCAGATTCTGTCCACGGAGGCGTCGATTCGCCAGCGCCTGGAGGAAGAGCGCAAGCGCTTGCAAGAAGAGGCGGGCATCGAGCGCCGGGAAATTCACCACTTTCATAAGCCGATTGAGCTGCCCTTCACGAAACTGCAACGGGACCACACCACGATCCTTTTCGGGGGCCTCACCTGGAAGCATGAGCGCCTGGTGCACGGAGCGCTGGAAAGCCTGGGTTACAGGTGCGAATCCGTGCCGGTGCCCAACAAGAAGGCGTTTCAGCTGGGCAAGGAATACGGGAACAACGGCCAGTGCAATCCGACCTACTTCACGGTCGGAAACCTGGTGCAATTTGTCCAGGACCTCGAGGCCAAGGGGCTGACGAAAGACGAAATCTGCGATCGCTACGTTTTCTTTACTGCCGGCGCTTGCGGCCCTTGCCGCTTCGGCATGTACGAATCGGAATACCGGCTGGCCCTGCGCAATGCGGGTTTCGATAAGTTCCGCGTGCTTCTCTTCCAGCAAAGCGGCGGACTCGATCAGGCCGAAGCCGAGGCCGGCCTAGAAATGAATCTGGACTTCTTCCTGGCTATTCTGAACGCCTTGAATATGGGCGACATCATCAACGACGTTGCGTATCAGATTCGACCCTACGAGGTGAACGCGGGAGAAACCGACCGCGTTCTGGAAGACTCCATGGAGCTCTTGCACGAAGTGATGCGCCGCCAGAAGCCCTGGACCTTGCGCGGGCGCACGGCGAAATTGCTCAAGAATACGCGTTTCGAGGGAACGGGCGAGTACCTGGGCAAATTTTTGCATCAGCTTTTCGGCGACGAAATCGTGTCCGCGCTGCGCCAAGTGCGCGAGCGGTTCGCGGCCATCCCCATTGATCGTACGCGCGTCAAGCCCATCGTGAAGATCACCGGTGAATTCTGGGCGCAGACCACGGAGGGCGACGGCAATTTCAACATGTTCCGCTTCCTCGAAAAGGAAGGCGCGCAGGTGGTGGTCGAACCGATTGGGACCTGGATCTGCTACCTGATGCACCAGGTGGTCCAGCAATGCCGGGACGAAAAGGGCCTCAAACAGGGGGCCGCATTGCCACCCTCCTGGCGACTGGACAAGCACCTGAAGATCAACCTGGCCATGTACAAGAAGATCGCGCAAATCAAGATCGCCGAACAGATCTTCAAGCGCGAATACAACAAAATTATCGACGCGCTCGGCGGCACCGGACATCACCTGGTCGATCAGTATGAGCTGCAAAGGCTCGGTCATCCTTATTACAACTCGCGGGCCGCGGGCGGTGAAGGCCATCTCGAAGTGGCCAAGAATATCTACTATTCGCATAAAGGGCTGGCGCACATGGTCCTGGCGATGAAGCCTTTCGGTTGCATGCCTTCGACGCAATCCGACGGCGCTCAATCCGCCGTGATGTCCCATTACAAGGACATGATCTTCCTTCCCATCGAGACGTCGGGCGAGGGGGACGTCAATGCTCACAGCCGCGTGCAGATGGCGCTGGGCGAGGCCAAAGCCAAAACCAAGCTGGAGTTCAAAGCCGCGCTGGAAGCCACGGGCAGAACGCTCGAGGAAATTCGGGCCTACGTGGAGGAGCATCCGGAATTGAAGTCGCCGATGTACAAAGTTCCGCGCACCGAAGGCGTGGTCGGCGTGGCCGCGAATTTCCTGCGCCACGTCGCGCAACTGATGAAAGCCGAGCATAAGCCGACCGAGCGCGCGAGCGCCGCGGCTTAGGCTCGGGAGAAACAATGGGCTGCTCGAGCGGAAGCTGCGGAACTGGAAGCGACGGCAATGCCGGCGGCGCATTCGTCCCCCTGACGAATCTGTCCAAGCCTTCGCCGGTGGCCCCGCCGCCGGTAATTAAGCCGGTGGCGCCGAAGTTGGATCAGGGCGTGCGACTCATGGTGGGCCTGGACGTCGGCTCGACCACGGTTAAAGCGGTGGTCGTGAATCCCGCCGATGACCAGATCCTCTGGCGGGATTATCAACGCCACGATACCAAGCAGCCGGAGAAGGTTCTCGAATTCCTGAAACGGATGGAGAGCGAAGTAGGAATCGCCCACGGCCTTACACGTATCTTCGTTACAGGCAGCGGCGGGGGCGGCATCGCGCCTCTGATCGGCGCGAAATTCGTGCAGGAAGTGAATGCCGTGGCGCTGGCCGTGGAGAAGCTCTATCCGCAGTGCGGTTCGGTGATCGAGTTGGGGGGCCAGGACGCCAAGATCATCATCTTCAAGGAAGATCCCGCGACCGGCCGGAAAAAGAAAATCCCCTCGATGAACGATAAGTGCGCGGGCGGCACTGGCGCCGTGATTGACAAAATCAACGCCAAGCTGCGCATCCCGTCCGAGCAGCTTTGCCAGATGGGCTACGTCGGCCTAAAGCTGCATCCGGTTGCGGGGAAATGCGGCGTTTTCGCAGAAACGGATATCAACGGCCTGCAAAAGAGCGGCGTACCGGGCGACGAATTGATGGCATCGCTGTTTGAAGCCATCGTGCAACAGAATCTGGCCGTGCTCACCCGGGGCAACACGCTACGGCCTCAAGTTTTATTGCTGGGCGGTCCGAACACCTACATCCGCGGCATGAAAGAGTGCTGGAAAGCGAACATCCCCAAGATTTGGGAAGAGCGCAAATTCCCGCTGCCGGAGGGCGCCGATCCCGCCTCTCTCATTCTGGTTCCAGAGAATGCGCAATATTTCGCGGCGCTGGGCTCGGTGGAATTCGGCAAAG
>QHYR01000074.1 GCA_003223315.1 Acidobacteriota bacterium
AAAGAGGCGCAGGACGCGCACGAAGCCATACGTCCGACGGACGTGGCGCGAAAACCGGCGGACGTCAAACGTTATCTGAGCGACGACCTTTTCAAGCTGTATCAGCTGATCTGGCAGCGCTTCGTGGCTTCGCAGATGCTTCCGGCAGTCTTCGACCAGACCAGCATCGACATCACCGCGGGCGATTACCTATTCCGGGCGACCGGGTCGGTGATGAAGTTCGACGGCTATCTGGCGGCCTATCAAATCTCGACGGAACGCGAAGATGACGAAGCCGCCGAGACGGATGAAGGGCGCAGGCTCCCGCCCGTCACCGAAGGCGAAGTCCTCCGGCTCGAAACGCTGCGGCCCGACCAGCACTTCACCGAACCGCCGCCGCGCTATTCGGAAGCGACCCTGGTGAAGGAACTGGAAGATAAAGGCATCGGGCGGCCGTCCACGTACGCTTCGATTATCTCCACGATCGTGGAGCGCGAGTACGTCAATAAGGACCAGGGCCGCTTCACGCCGACCATGCTGGGCGAAAAAGTGAGCGATTTGCTGGTGAAAAGTTTCGAGGACATTTTCGACGTGAGCTTCACGGCGCGCATGGAGGAAGAGCTGGACGAAATCGAAGAGGGCCGGCTGCGCTGGAAGGATTCGGTGAAGGAGTTCTATTCGCGCTTTGAGGAGGATCTGGAACAGGCCAAGGGCGATATGGAGTCGTATAAGGCCGGCATTCCCACCGGGCGAAAGTGCGAAAAGTGCGGCCAGGGCGAATTGCTCGAGCGCATCAGCCGCCTGGGATTTTTCCTGGGCTGCTCGCGCTATCCGGATTGCGATTTTATCGAGGACCTTTCGCCGGAGGTCGGCGGCGAAGGCGAAACCGAGACGCCCACCTGCGATAATTGCGGCCGCGAGATGGTGGTGAAGCGCGGACGCTGGGGCGCGTTCCTGGCCTGCTCGGGTTATCCGGATTGTAAGACCACGCGGCGGTTGATTTCCGGGACGCGGCGCGCGCGGCAGCCGGACGTGCCGTTGAACGAGAATTGTCCTGAGTGCGGGTCGCAACTCGTGCTCAAGCACGGGCGCTACGGGGAATTTACCGGCTGCACGGGTTATCCCAAGTGCAAGTTCATTCGCGGCAAGACGCTGGGGATCAACTGTCCGAAATGCGGCACGGGCGAACTGGTTGAGCGCAGGGCCAAGAAAGGACGGCGCCGGGTCTTCTACGGCTGTAATCGCTACCCGGAGTGCGATTTCACCACGGCGTATAAGCCGATAGCCGAACCCTGCCCGAAATGCGGCGCCCCTTTTATCGTGGAGAAGCGCACCAAGACCGAGGCCGTGCGGACCTGCCTGAAGGAAGGCTGCGATTGGGAAATTGCCGCGCCGGAATCGGAACAGAAGGAAGCCGCGCCGGAAGAGGTCGGTGTATTGGGCAAGCCGTGAGCGGCGGCGCTGGACGGGACGGGGCAGCGCGGGTGCGGCGGTAAGGCTTCAGTTTAGAGCTTCATAAGAAAATGAAATCGGCGATCGAGAAATTTTTGGCGTACCTGCGTTCGGTGCGCAATGCCTCGGCGCACACGTTGCGGAACTACGCGAGCGATCTCGAGCAGTTCCACACTTATCTCACCCCGCCCGATAGCCTGCCAGTCAAGCTTGCGGACATCGATCACCGCATGATCCGCGAATATCTCGGCTATCTGCACGATCAGCAACTGCAAAAAAGCTCCATGGCCCGCAAACTGGCGGCGCTGCGTTCGTTCCTGAAATTCTGCGCGCGCGAAGGCATGGTACGGGAAAATGCGGCGCGGCTGGTGGCCACGCCGAGGCTGCCGAAGCGCGTGCCTTCGATCTTGAGCGCCGAGGAGATGAACGAATTCCTCGACGGCCTGGCCGCGGTCGGCAAGTCACGGGCGAAAGGCCGCTCCGCGCGGTCTTCGAGGGCGGCGCAAGATTCCGCGGCGCCGCTGCTCGAGCGCGATCGCGCGATTCTGGAGCTGCTCTATGCTTCGGGTTTGCGCGTGAGCGAGCTCACCGGGCTCAACAGGGAAGACGTGGACCGCAAAGAGAGGATGCTGCGGGTCATCGGTAAAGGGAACAAGGAGCGGATTATCCCTTATGGCTCGAAAGCGGAAGAAGCGCTCGAGCGCTATGGGCCCATTCGCGCCAAATTGCTGGCGCGTTCGGGGAGCGGCGGCGATGTGCGCGCCGTCTTTCTCAATCATGAGGGGCGGCGCATGGGTAACCGCTCGGTGGCGCGCGTGGTGAAGAAATATGTGCGCCTGATGAACGTTAATTGGGACCTCCATCCCCATTCGCTGCGGCATGCCTTTGCGAGTCACCTGCTGGCGGACGGCGCTGACCTGCGCGCCATTCAGGAACTGCTGGGCCACAGCTCGCTTTCCACCACACAGCGCTATACGCACGCCTCCATCCGGCAATTGATGGAGGTGTACGACAAAGCGCATCCCCACGCCTGAGAATTTGGGAGCCCTAGTCTGCGGAGAGGTCCCTCGGCTCACGTTGTTCGCTCGGGACGCCGATGCTGATCGCATCGGCGCTTTCCACCACACAGCGCTATACGCACGCCTCCATCCGGCAATTGATGGAGGTGTACGACAAAGCGCATCCCCACGCCTGAGGTTTGGCGCAGCTTCCGAGAGGTCCCTCGCTCATCGGTCCAAGGCGGATTCGCTCGGGACCAGCATCCTGGTCGGATGCTCAGCTTTACACCAATTTAACAGGCAAAAAACGGCTGTTTTGAGGTATGCTGCCGCCCGCTCAGACAGGGGTTTTACGCAAGTGAGGCGAATTTTGTTTTGCATCTTTGCGGATGGCTTCGCTGTGCGCCGCAGCTGGATGTTTTTGGCCGCGGCTATGGCGCTAATTGCGGTCCCCTCTATAGGCTTCGCGCAAACCGACGAGATTCAGGTGTACGACGCGGAGATCGTCGAGCCGGGCGTCGTCAATTTGATGTGGCATCAGAACTTTACGCCGAGTGGGATCAAGGAGCCGGCGTTTCCGGGCGCGATCATCTCCGATCATTCGTACAACGGCGTTCCCGAGTTTGCCTTCGGGATCAGGCCCTGGTTCGAGCAGGGACTCTACCTGCCGGTCTATAGCGTCTCCAAAGGCCGCGGCTCAACGCTCGATAGTGTCAAATTGCGGGAACTTTTCGTGCGGCCGCATGCGGGCGATCACACTTTCTTTTACGGCGTGAATTTTGAGTTCAGCTATAACGCCTCGTATTGGGAGACAAGGCACTTCACTTCCGAGATTCGGCCCATCATCGGATTGCATTTGCATCCCTGGGACATCATCATCAATCCGATTCTGGATACGGACTGGACCGGGGTGAGGAACTACGACTTCGTGCCGGCGATGCGCCTTGCCTACAATTTCTCGCCAAAGTGGACATTCGCGGCGGAACACTATGCGGGCTACGGCCCGCTGCATCAGTTCGAGACGGTAAGCGACCAGTATCACGCCCTATGGGCGGTCGTCGATCACACGAGCAAAACCCTGGACGTAGAAGCCGGCGTGGGGTTCGGGTTGACACCTGCAACGGATAAGGTGACGTTAAAGCTGATGCTTTCGCGCGATATCCATCGCCCTCATGAGCCCGCGGAAGCCGGACCCAGCCAACAAACTGGAGCGCACTGAGCATTCTCGCGTGCCGGGCTAGCTTCGCCTCAAGTCCGTACACTTCTCTGCTAACCTTTCCACTTACCGAGGAAACACAAGTCAACCAGCGAGGTCTCCGCATGACCACGAGCGGCTTAGTCGAATACAAAGACGCCAGCCCGGAAGTGCGCGCCATTTATGACGACATCATGGCCACGCGCCAAACCGACTGGGTCAATAATTTCTGGATGGCGCTCGCACGCGACCCAGCGACGCTGAAGCGCACCTGGAAATCGATCAAGCAGATCATGGCGCCCGGCGCTCTCGACGCGCTGACCAAAGAGATGATCTACGTCTCCGTGAGCGTGACCAACCAGTGCGCCTACTGCATCGCTTCGCACACCGCCGCGGCGCGCAAGAAAGGCATGTCCGAAGCGATGTTCGCCGAACTGATGGCTGTGGTCGGCATGGCGAACGAAACGAACCGACTCGCCGCCGGCTATCAGGTCGAAATTGACGAGCAGTTCAAATAGGAGCTACTGTGCAACGGCCAGGATAGGTAAAATGCGGCACGCCGTCTGGCCTGGGATCTCCCGGAAGCTAAAACGGCTGTGAGGATCAAAATGAAAACGCTCAAAGTTAGTGCGGTCCTGCCCATTTTGCTGGCAGTGTGCTCCCTGTGCGCGGTTCGTGCGCAGGCACAAGCTACCTCTAATTCTGGATCTGCTTCAGGACCAATAACCAAGGGCAAGGTCTTCAATTTCGAGAAAATCACCGATGGCGTTTACTACGCCACGGCTACCGGTGCCATGATCACGGGCAGCAACGACGTCGTCATTGTAAACGACAACGACGTGCTGCTCGTGGATGCGGGCATCACGCCCGCCGTGGCGCGAGCGCTCGTCCAAGACGTCAAGCTGCTCACCGCCAAGCCCGTTCGCTGGCTGGTGAACACGCATTTCCACTATGACCACACCGACGGCAATTCCATCTTCGGGCCGGAGGTGCAAATCATCGGACACGAGTACGTCCGCCAAGCCATCTTGAACCTCGATGTGCTTCACCGCGAGCCTTTCAAGACCACGCAAACGAACCTGCCGAATCTAATCGAGTCATTGAAGCAGCAGGTGAGCGCGGAGAAGGATTCGCAACGGCGAGCTACGCTTCAGGCGCGGCTTGCCGCCACAGAAGCTGAGCAGCGGCAGTTTGCGGACATCAAGCCTGTGCCGCCGACCCTGACCTACACGTCGAGCATGACGCTAAATCGCGGCGCTCGCGAAATCCGGTTCCTGTTTCTAGGGCGCGGGCATACTCCCGGCGATACCGTGGTCTTTTTGCCCAAGGAGCGAATTGTGTGTACGGGCGACCTAATGGAATCCCAATTGGCGTACATGGGCGACGCCATCTTCGACGAATGGGTCACCACCCTCGATGCGCTGAAGAAGTTGGATTTCGATACGGTATTGCCGGGCCATGGTGTGCCGTTCCATGAGAAATCGCTGATTACGGCGTATCAGAGTTATCTGAAGGACTTAACGGCGCAAGTCGCCAAGCTTCGCGCGCAAGGGCTGACGGCCGATGAGGCTGCGCAAAAAGTCGACCTGACGTCGCACAAGGCCGATTTCCCACAAATCACGGGACCGGGTGCGGATCTTCGAGGCGTTCGGCGGATGTACGCGTGGATGGACGAGCGCACAAGCAAGCAGTAGCTACTTGAGAAGGCTTTACATAACAGGCGCTTCCATGATCGGCTGGCTGTGCCAGTTGGATTGGTGCGTTGACGGGCCGCGAGGGGGCCCGTATAATGCTGGTTTCCCAATTGCCATTGGAGGCAGGATGTACGCCGTAATCCGCAGTGGAGGCAAGCAGTATCGCGTCGCGCCGGGAGAAACCGTGAAGGTGGAAACGCTGCCCGGCAAAGTGGGCGGGAAGGTCACTTTTGGTGAAGTGGTTGCCGTGAGCACCGACGACCAGAAGCTGCTGACGGGCAAGGATGCCGCGGGCGCCAAGGTTATGGGCAAGATCGTGTCGCAGGGCCGCCACCGGAAGCTGACGGTGCTGAAGTACAAGACGGGCGGGCAGTACAAGATCCAGCGCGGGCACCGGCAGAATTACACGGCGATTGAGGTCAGTGACATCGCGCTCTGACGCGACTTTTTTAAGCGCGAAAAGCGGCGTGATCACCACGCCCTTTTCGCGCTCGACAACACCAAGACTGCGGGGGGGGAGATGTAAAGGCGCGTGGACTTTATTAACGCGCGAGGAACGCGCTTTTGCCGCTCGACGATCGCAAAAGTTTGGAGACAGGTAAGCTTTTATGGCACACAAAAAAGGCGGCGGGTCATCGGTAAACGGCCGGAATTCTCCGGGGCAGCGGCTGGGCGTCAAGCGCTTTGCCGGCCAACTCGTCAATGCCGGCACCATTCTGATTCGCCAGCGCGGCACGAAGCATAAACCCGGCCTGAACGTCCGCCGCGGGAAAGACGACACGCTGTTTGCCTGCGTCACCGGCTACGTGCGCTTCCAGGATAAGGGCCGCTCGGGCCGGTTCATCAGCATACTTCCTGCCGAGAGCGCGGCCGAGGCTGTTCGACAGCCGGAGCCTGCTGCGGCTGCGCCGACGCCGGTGGAAGCGCCTGCGGCAGATTGATCGCAGTTCCTGTGCGAAGGCCGCGCGAACGTGCGGCCTTCTGATGTTTCCCTAGCTGGGGTGACTCCTCGGTTGAGGTTGTGCCGCCGGTACCGGGCTTCGTTTGCTTCGCAATCCCTCCCAGGGCTCCCACGACCCCCAACACGCGGCCTTTTTTCTTGCGTGGCGCTCCGCGCCCGGGTGGCGCGTGTTGAGGACCCGGTTCCGCGCTGGGCGATGTTCTGTCGCCCTGACGGGCCGTGCCTTGCGACGCCAATTCTTTGGAGCCGAGCAGCGATCCCAAGGAGAGCCTGGGGCCGCGGGCAAGAGCCTCGGGTCGCCCTGCGCTAAAAAGCCAGCGCTTTTTGCGACAAACCCGCAGTTCTATTCCGTGTCGCGGTGTCGTATGCTCTTGAATGGAACGAAAATATGTTTGTTGATGAAGCCAAGATTTACGTCAAAGGAGGCAACGGCGGCAATGGCTGCATGGCCTTCCGGCGCGAGAAATTCGTTCCGCGTGGCGGCCCTTCCGGCGGCGACGGCGGCGCGGGCGGCAGCGTGATCCTGGAAGCGACGCAGCACGACAACACCCTTTTGCGCTACCGCTTCAATCGCGAATTCCGGGCCGACCGCGGGCGGCATGGCGAGGGGTCCAATCGCACCGGGCACTCCGGTGCAGACATGATTCTGCAGGTTCCCGCCGGCACCATGGTTATTGACGACGACAGCGGGGAGCGGCTGGCCGATCTGACGCGCCCGGGACAGCGCGTGACCGTGGCGCACGGGGGGCGGGGCGGCCGCGGCAATCAACATTTCGCCAAGCCGTGGCACCAGGCGCCACGCGAATCCGAAGAGGGCCAGTCTGGTGAGGAGCGCCACTTGCGGCTCGAGCTGCGGCTGCTGGCCGATGTGGGGCTGGTGGGATTCCCGAATGCAGGCAAATCCACGCTGATCTCGCGCATATCGGCGGCGCGGCCGAAAATTGCGGATTATCCTTTCACCACGCTCGAACCGCATCTGGGCGTGGTCTCGGCGGAGCTTCCCGGAATTGGCGCGGGCGGAGCGCATAGAGATGTGGGACGCACGTTCGTCGTGGCCGATCTTCCAGGTCTGATTGAGGGCGCCAATGAGGGCGTGGGACTGGGCATGCGATTTCTGCGCCATATCGAGCGAACCCGCTTGCTGGCGCATCTGGTGGATACGAGCGACGCTTCGGAGCGCGACCCGGTGCGCGATTTTGAAATTATCTGCGGCGAGCTCGCTGCTTTCAGCGAGTCGCTGGCGGCAAAACCGATGATGGTGGTGGCGACGAAGCTGGACGCCACCACCGACCGTTCACGCCTGGAACGGCTGCGCGAGCATTGCGCGGAGCGCAAGCTCGATTTTTACGCCATATCCTCGGCCACCGGCGAAGGTATCGCGGAACTTGTGCGGGGCATGGCCGACGCGCTGGAGCGGCTTGCCCCGCGGCAGTCCGCAGAGCAAGGCGAAGCGGCCTCGCACGGCAAAGCGAATGCCGGCGCGCCGCATTCGCGCCATGCGGAAAGCGCAGACGCTTCGCCTGCGGAGAAATTGTGAAAGCCACGGAGGGAATTTGAAAGCCAAGAGGGCCGCCATACGCGGCGCGAAAGCGGCCCGAGGCCGGCGCATCGCGCTCTTCGGCGGCACCTTCGACCCAATCCACTCCGGCCACGTCGCCGTGGCGAGTGCCGCCGAGCGGCGCTTTCATCTGGATGGCGTTTTCTTTATTCCCTCGAGCCGACCGCCGCACAAGCCCAGCGAAGAGCTTTGCGCCTTCGAGCATCGCTTCGCGATGGTTGCGCTGGCGTGTTCCGCGCATCCGCGCTTTGTGCCGTCGCTGGCGGAAGCGAGTGTGAATGGCGCGAGTCCCCAACTTTTTTACTCTATCGATACCGTGCGGCGCTTCCGCCGACAATTCGACCGGCCCGGCGACCGAATCTATTTCATCGTGGGCGCCGACTCTTTTCTGCATCTGCAAACCTGGAAGGATTACGCCGAGTTGCTGCAGTTGAGCGATTTCGTGGTGGCCAATCGCCCCGGATTCCAGATTCGGAAGCTGCGGGAGGTGATACCCGCCGCGCTTCTGGCGCCCCCGGCGGCAAAGGAATCACGCGATTCACGCGTGATTCACCTGCGGAATACCTCCGTCTATCTGCTGGAAACCGTGGCCAGCCACGTTTCCGCGACGGACGTGCGTCAGCGGGTCGAGCGGGGACGATCCCTGCACGGTCTTGTGCCGCCCCGTGTGGAGGAATACATTACTAAGCAGGAGCTGTACAGACAGGCCCTCTACACTTGAGCACGGAAACTGTTCGCCCCGAACTGCTCTCTGCAATCGAGGCCGCGCAAAACAAGAAAGCCGGCGCGATCACCTTGCTGGACCTGACCGGCTTGGGCGCCTTCACCGATTACTTTTTGCTATGCACCGGATACAGCACGCCCCAGGTGGAAGCCATCATCGATGCCATCGAAGAGGCGCTGAAGGCGCGCGGGCTGCGCCCGCAGCATCGCGAGGGCCGCTCCGGTGCGGAATGGCTGCTGCTGGATTACGGCGGCTTCATCGTGCACGTGCTCACCGAGCGCCTGCGGCTTTTCTATGATCTCGAGCGCCTTTGGCGCATGGCGCGCCGCATTGATTTTGACGAGAATGCGCCCGGATCGTCTGCCGCCGGGAGCGTGGCGAGAGGCGGCTCCCCGTGAGCGAAATTCCCGTCTGGATTGGGCACGATCCCGCTTCCCAGCACGTGCTGGAAATGGCGCGCAAGGTGGCGGAAACCTCCACCACCATTCTGATCACGGGCGAAAGCGGCACAGGCAAAGACCAACTGGCACGGCTGATCCATGAACTGAGCCCGCGGCGCGACGCGCCTTACCTGAAGATCGATTGCGCGAGCCTGCCGCAAGAACTGGTGGAATCGGAGCTATTTGGGCACGAACGCGGCGCCTTTACCGGCGCAGAGGAACGCAAATTGGGTCGCCTGGAGATGGCCGACGCGGGAACCATCGTGCTCGATGAAGCGGCCGCGCTTTCCACCGCCAACCAGGCCAAGCTTTTGCGCGTGCTCGAAGAGCGCAGCTTCGAGCGGCTGGGCGGAACGGAAACACTGAGCATCGAGGCGCGGCTCATCGCGCTTACGAACGCGGACCTGCAGCGCGCCGTCACCGCGCGGCGCTTTCGAGAAGATTTATATTTCCGGCTGAGCGTGCTGGCGATTCACGTGCCCGCGTTGCGCGAGCGGCGAGCGGATATCGTTCCGCTGGCGGAGCATATGCTGGCGCGGCTGGCCGCGGTTCACGGGCGCGACGGCGCCGTGCTGAGCGAGGCGGCGCGGCACGCGCTCGAGAACTACGACTGGCCGGGAAATATTCGCGAATTGAAGAACGCCATCGAGCGCGCCTTGATTTTCGGCAAAAGCACAACGCTCTCGCCCGAGGACCTGCCGGAGAGTATCGGCACGGCCGATTCCGGAGCCGTGGCGGGCATGCGCTCTCTCGACGAGATTGAGCGCGAGGCGATTCAGAAGACGCTCGAAGGCACGCACTACAAGATCACGCGCGCGGCGGAAATTCTGGGCATCAGCCGCAAAACATTGCTCGATAAGCGGAAGAAATACGGGTTCCAGTAGCCCCTCTCGATCGACGCGGCGCCGTGCGGATTCAACTTTTATTTCTGGGAAAAACGCGGAGGCCGGAGATTCGCGCGCTGATGGACGATTACGTCGCGCGCATCCGCCGCTATGCCGAGATCGAGGTCCGCGAGTTACGGCCGGATTCGGCGGCGAGCCTGAAGCGCCTGGACATTGGTGCAGGCGGCACAGTTGTGCTGCTCGACGCCGGAGGAAAGCAGTTCAGCTCGGAGCAATTCGCGGAATGGATCGGATCGTGCCGGGACCGGGGACAGCGCGAGCTGGTTTTCTTGTGTGGAGCCGCGGAGGGATTTCCACAGGCGCTCGCCGGGCGAGCTTCGCTGCGGATTTCGCTCTCGGCGCTGACGTTTTCGCACGAACTGGCGCGTGTAATGCTGGCCGAGCAGATCTATCGCGCCTTCGCCCTGCTCTCCGGCCATCCATACCCTAAATGAGCGTCCGCCGCGATCAGGACCTCTTTTGGCTCGGCCGCGAGTTCAGGTTGACACAAGTGGGGAGGGCTGATATAAAAGAACGAGTTCAAGGCATATTTACCGCCGCTCCAAAGGTAAGTGGCGCGAGA
>QHYR01000340.1 GCA_003223315.1 Acidobacteriota bacterium
TCCGTTCTCCACCCCAGAGAGGTGACCAAACCGAGAAGAGCCCGGATCATAGGCTGGATTAGTAGCCATGGATCTACCTCCAAATTGCCGGTCAGAAGGCGTTTAATTGCGGCGAAGATACGCCCGCGGCGTCAGCGTGTCAAGTGTACGTGCAGGCTGGGAGAGCCTACTCACATCGTATCCCCCTGGCGAATTTGAAGTGCTTGAGTGAGAAGAGGCAGTGGGAGTTGGCCGCCCGGCTGGGGGGAGAGCCGGGCGGAGCACGCGTAAACTCCGCGCATGGCCGCCACTCGCTATTTCGACCTGGTGCGTGAGATGAAAAGCGCTTATAACCACCGCCTTCGCTTAGTCGAGTCCGCTCGGGATCGCGGCATCAAGCCGACCGCTCGCCTCTTTGCCACCACCGTGCCCACCGTTCGCAAGTGGCTCCGTCGCTACCAGCAGCAGGGACCCTCCGGACTCCTCGAGCAATCGCGGGCGCCCCACCAGCAACCCCGCCGCACTGCGGCTTCCCTCGAACGCCAAGTCGTGGCACTCCGTCAGAGCTTGCCCACTTTCGGCTCGCGCCGCCTGATCCGCGAGTTCGACCTGCCGGTCAGCCATCGCGCCCTGGAACGCATCTGGCGCCAACACGGCCTGATGAAAAAGCGGCGCAGAAAATATCAGCGCAAGCAGGATCTGGCCGCCATCAAAGCTCGCTGGAGTCTGTTCCAGCAAATTTCCGCCGATACCAAGGATCTCGACGATATCCCGCACTACTGGCCGCAGGCGCAGTCTCTCGGCTTACCCCTGATCCAATACACCGCCCGCGAAGTTCGCAGCGGGCTGTTGTTCTGGGCCTTCTCCCAGCAGCGCAGTGCCGCTGTCAGCGCCGTGTTCGCTGCGCGCATCCAGCAGCACCTGGCTCGCTATGGCGTCTCGCTGCGCGATCTGGTTTGGCAAACCGACAACGGCGGGGAGTTCAAAGGCGACTTCCCCTCGGCGCTGCTCGACAGCCAACACGTGCGCATCCCACCGGCTGCGCATACTTACCAGAGCGATGTCGAAACCGTACATCGCCTCGAAGAAGATGAGTTCTTTGACCTGGAATCGTTCACCAGCCGGGGCGACTTCCTCGCCAAAACGCACACCTACCAACTCTACTTCAACCTCGTGCGCACCAACTCTCACAAAGACAATCTCAGCCCCTGGCAGATCATCGAGCGGCTCGCTCCTCGCTCGCCCCTCGAACTTTGCTTGCTTCCACCGGTCTTCCTGGATTACTACCTCAATGACTCCGGGGGATACGATGTCCCTAGGCTTCCCTAATTCGGCCCCTCCGCCCCCTTTTTGTTGCAAGTGTTCCGCTTGCGGTTCCGCGCGGCGCATTGTTGAATTATGAGCGCGAGGAGAACCTTCGAATGAGTGACGTTACGACGCGGCCGGCACTGCTCTCCGATTTGCCCCAGCTGGCGGAGATTTATAACCACTACATCCTGAATACGCCAATCACTTTTAATACTCGTCCGTTTACTCTCGAGGGGTTTACGGAGTGGTTCGAAGAACATTCCGATGGCAAGCGGCATCGGCTGGTGGTTGCCCTGGACGATGGCGGCCGCGTCATCGGGTACGCCGGGACCGGGCGATTCCGTCCCAAGGAAGCCTACGAAACGACGGTGGAGACGACGATCTACCGCAGTGCGGAGTGCAAGCGACGCGGCGTGGGGACGCTGCTCTATAGGGCATTATTCGAATTGATCGCGGGCGAGGACATCAACCGGATTGTCGCGGGAGT
>QHYR01000075.1 GCA_003223315.1 Acidobacteriota bacterium
TAGGCGAACGAGCGCCCCAGGCCCCAGCGTCCGGTGAATCAAAATCCAGGGTTCCCGCCTAGAAGATGGGCGAGGACATCAGCGCCCGCTGCGACGCCATCGAAAAATGTTACGAGTTCATGCTGGCCTACGCCGGCCAGGGACTGTTTGGCGACGAAGGCGGCGCCTCCAGCGGGCAGGTGCGCGATTATCTTGAACGTGCCGCCGATGCAGTGTCGGGGCTCGCCGGAGCCTATGCGGCCGCGGTGAAACAGGAAAAGTTGAAACACGCGGAATCGTACCCCGCATTCCTCGGCGTATTGGAGCGGGACGCCCGCGACTCCCTCGCCGCCATCCAGCTGGTTTTGGCCCAGACCACCATCAGCTCTCAGTTGATCGATAACCTGAACGCTTCCATCCACCTCCGAGCCCTGCTCACAGATCTCTTCTTGATTGACGAAATCCTCAAGCCGCAGCGGGCGCGGGAGAAACCCGCGACCGCGGAATAGCGCCCCACATGAGCGGCATCTCGCGACGAAAGCTGATCACAACAGGCTTGGCGGCTGCCGCGGGCGCCTCGGTCTTGGGAATCGCCGCGCGGCTGGCCGACCGCTACGCTCTGATACCGCCTGATCACGCCGGGATCTACGGCGCGGGCGAAACCCTCACCTATGCGGCTCAAAAGCTCCTGATGTCCCATCATTCATTGGCCCGCGAGTTCAACCGCAGCGAAATTTCCAAGGTGTTTCCAGTAAACGGTGAAGTTCCCGAGAACGAAACCTACCATCGTCTATTGGCCCATGGATTCGCGGACTGGCGACTCACCGTGGACGGCCTTGTCGCTCATCCCCTCGCTTTGTCCCTCGCGGAGCTGAAAAGTTTTCCTTCGCGCAACCAGATCACCCATCAAGCGTGCGAAGAGGGTTGGTCCTTCATTGCCGAATGGAGTGGTGTGCCTCTGTCCTACATTTTGAATTTAGTCGGGGTCCGCCGCGAAGCAAAATACGTCGTCTTCTTTCCCTTTGACGAATCGTGGGACAGCCTGGACATGTCCGACGCATGGCATCCGCAAACGTTTCTTGCCTACGGCATGAACCGTCAGGAGCTTCCCACGCCTCACGGTGCGCCCGTTCGCCTGCGCGTCGCCCGCCAACTGGGCTATAAGAGCGTGAAATACCTCTCCCGCATCACTGTCACCGACACATTGAAGAATATCGGCAAAGGCTTAGGGTCCATCTCTCCGGAAATCGGCTACTCCTGGTACGCGGGCATCTAACGCGACTCGCGCCGGCTGGTCACGCGCCGGGCTGCAGCGGAACCGTCTAAGAGTAGCTGGGTGTATACTCAAGGCCGTTGCGGGAATCTTAACTCGAAATTTCACACGATCTGCCGGAGAAGAATTTATGATTCCGTTTCTCCAATGTCGTCGGTCAACCACGATGTTCGTGCTTGCGCTATTCGGAGCGATGTGGGCATCCGCCCTAGCCGGCAATGCGCAGGAGACAGCCCCGCTCGGCCACAATCAGTCTCAGCCCGCGCCTCTGGTGCAAGAACACAAGACCATCCGCGTATCTGACCATGTCTATGTGATTCCCGACGGGCGCGTGAACCTTGTCCCGAACATCGGCATCATTGTTGGAAACCGGGCAACGCTGGTGGTGGATGCCGGAATGGGCCCGAGAAATGGACAAACCGTTCTCCGCGAGCTCGCCAAGGTTAGCAAGAATGCCGATCTGTATCTGACGACGACGCATTTCCATCCGGAGCACGTCACCGGCGCTCAGGCATTCCCGGCAAACACCAAGATCATCCGCTCCGAAGCGCAAGAGGAAGAGGTGAAGCAAAAACAACCCGAGTTCATCCATAACTTCAGCCAGAGGACTCCGGAAATCCAAGCGCTGTTGCAGGACGTCAAACCTCGGCCGCCCGATATTCTCTTCGATCGCGAGGTAAAACTCGATTTGGGTGGAGTGACCGCGCGGTTGTTTTTGGTTGGGCCGGGACACACGCGGGGAGATACCGCCGTCTACGTCGAGGAAGATAAGGTTCTCTTCACCGGCGATGTGGTGGTCAACCGCTTTTTCCCTATCTTCCCGGACCGGGACGCCAGCGGAAAGAATTGGCTGGCCATCTTGAATCAGTTCGAGGCCCTTCAGCCGCGCACCGTTGTCCCTGGCCATGGCGAAGTCGGTGACGCCGGGCTTCTCAGCAAGGAGCAGGGTTACCTCAAGTCGCTCCAATCACGCGTCGCAGAGCTCAAGGCTCAGGGAAAGTCTGCTGACGACACGGCGAAGTTGTTATCAGACGAGTTTCGGCAGAAATATCCGGACTGGGAGAACCCTGGGTGGATTTCAGATGCCGCCAAGCACTTCTACTCGGAATCGGACTGATTTCCGGAGCGCTGGAGTCTCGCGCGCTGACGCTGGAGTCTCGCGCGCTGACGCTGGAGTCTCGTGCGCTGACGCTGGAGTCTCGTGCGCACTTGACTGCGGCCAAAGCTGTCTTTAGAATCGCATCGAGACTGGGAAAATCGTCCGATCCAAGGGAAAGACTCCTGTCCTCGCTTAAGAGAGAGGTGACCCGTGAAAGGCAAGTTTCTAACCGTTTTTGCCCTGGGCATCAGTGTCTTAATTCTCGCGCTTCCGTCGCTGGCGCATCACGGCAACGCGGCATACGACACCGAGCACAAAATCACCGTGAAGGGAACCGTGGTGCAGTGGTTGTGGGCCAATCCCCATTGCGTGCTTCAGTTCGACGCAACCGATGACAGCGGCCAAGTAGTGCATTGGGGCGCGGAAACTGAAAATGCGACCACCATGACCCACAGCGGCTGGTCCAAGCAAGCCTTCAAGCCCGGCGACGAAGTCACCGTGACCATGATCACCGTCAAGAATGGCAAGCCTATTGGCCGCATCGTAGAGGTCTTGCTGCCCAATGGGCAAAAGCTCGCGGGTCGTGTAATCCCGGCCCTTCCAGCGGTCAAGCCCGAAGATTACAAGCAGTAATTAAGTCGCGGGCGCCCCAACTTGGTTCCGATATTGTCGGGGTGCCCTCACGCAATGACTTCGTGAGATTGAGATAATGGAACAGCCTTCGACAATGCAAAAAGCGTTGGTTGCCGGAAGCGCGGTATTGGCGGCCCTGATTTTCTTAACTCTTGTGTACTCTCAAGCCGCGCAGACGCAATCAAAAACTCCGAAGAACCAGGAAACGCCACCCGCCGCTGTTGCCACAGAACCTGTAGACGTCGACGGCTGGGGACGGCCAATCGCCACACCTGCGATCGATAAATCAGCTCCTGCGCCACCCCATGACATTTCCGGAACTTGGGACCCGGGCGACCGCGGAATCCAGCCGCTGGGCTCGAGCGCCATCCCCGAAGACGGCAAGCCGGAGCATCGCTTACCGTACACGGCTCAGGGCCAGGAAGCGCTGAGCCGCACAAAGCCAAGCAATACAGTAAGGAGCGTGCTTCCCGCGGAGACCAATGATCCGGTAGTAACCTGCGATCCCCAGGGAATGCCTCGCGAAGACCTTTATGAACTAAGGACTACCCAGATCCTTCAGACGCCCGTAAAGATTGCCGTTCTGTACGAATTTACCAAAATATGGCGAGTCATCTGGACCGATGGGCGAGAGCTTCCCAAAGATCCCGAACCCAGGTGGTTTGGCTACTCGGTCGGCAAGTGGGTGGATGATTACACGCTCCTCGTGGAAACCACAGGTCTGGACGAAAGGACCTGGATCGATCGAGCGGGTCGTCCGCATAGCAGCGACCTGCGCGTGGAGGAGCGCTTCCATCGCGTGGACCGTGACCACTTGGAGCTGACGGTGACGATCAATGATCCGCAAATGTATACGAAACCTTGGGTAGCTCTCGATCGATTGCAGTTCAGCTTGCAGCCGGCCAATTTCGATGTGCGGGAGATGATTTGTTCGCCGTCAGAGCTTGCGGAATACAATAAGTTCATTGGCAATCCCGCCAGCGAAAAAGCCCGCTAACGACTGCGCCCAAACTGCTTCCGGAATTGACGCTGCGCCCGCGGCGGGCAGGAGCTTGACGATGGCCGTTTCTCCCTGTTCGGGATCGCAAGCAATCCGATTCGGAGTCTTCGAGCTGGAACCGCGCGCGCGAGTTACGCACGCGCGCCATCAAGGAGGTATTCCATGACTAGATTGGAGTTTTACCTGCGTGCGGGAGTGTTTTTTCTCGTCGGAGTTGCTGTCGGCACGCTCCTCATGCAGCGGACCGCCGCGCAGGAGAAGAGCGCGAATAATGGGCTCAAACTGCTGGTCGTGGGCATCGCCGTCAAAGATTATCCAGAATCGCAAAATTTCTACGAGAAAAAAATGGGATTTAAGACGGCATTCAAGTTCAGCCCGGATGGCAAGCGGACCACAACTTATTATCAGATGGGCCGTGACTCCTTCCTGGAAATGCAGCCGGCCACCGCTGATATGCCTGAGGGGTTGTCCCACATCCACCTGTTGACGGACAACTTGAATCCTACTGTGGCGCGGCTTCGGCAGGCCGGCATGCCATCATCGGCGCGCACTGCGACGACGCCCGGCACGGTGACCGAAATTGGCATGGTCCAGCCGGCGAATGTAAGGAGCGCGAACGTTTTCGATCCCAACGGCATCCGGCTCGAACTAAACGAATGGCTTCCCGAGTCACTGACAAAGAAAGCCATGGAATCCTGGAAGTAAGCTGGCTAAGCTAACGCTGGCTCAGGGGAGGAAAATGCACATGGCGACAATATTGAAGTATGGCCGGCTCTTGCTGGGAGCAATCTGCCTCGTTCTTGTCTTCGCGACAGTCACTGCGGTATGGCCGCAATCGCCTACGCTCAACATCACCGTGGCCGGACAATCGATGATTCGCTCCGATTTTCGTGCTCACGCGCCTAATGAGGTCGCCACGATCTCGCCTTTGCTGAAGGGCGACGTGATATTCACGAACTTCGAAGCGACGGTCGTAGAGAAAGGCCAGTCGCTTCAGGACGGCAGGTTTCTCTCCCCGCCGGAAGCGCTCGACGCGCTGCAGGCCTTGGGCTTCAACTTGCTGGCGCTATCCGATAATCATTCGTTTGATCTGAAGGTTTCGGGCGTTCAGAACACCCTCCGCGAAGTGAAGAGCCGCAACATTGTTCACGCCGGGATTGGAAACAACCTGGAAGAAGCCGCAGCGCCGGGTTATCTGAAGACGCCGAGGGGCACCGTTGCCCTCGTAGCCATGGCCTCGGGCCTGATTGCGGAGGGAGGATCGGCCACCGCCGCCCGGCCGGGCGTAAATGAGCTGCGCATCGCAGCCGGGGGCAAGCCAAACGAGTCCACGACTCTGCTCCCTGCCGAGCCGGGGAACGAGCCGAACGCGGAGGACAAACAACGCATTCTTCAGAGTATCCGGGATGCCCGCCAACATGCCGATTTCGTCATCGTTTATGAACACAATCACGTCTTTCTGAACAGGCCGTTCGGGGCGCTCTTCAGCGAGGAGCTGCCGGAACGGTTGGCTCCCGCGGATTGGCTCAAGAAATGGACCCACGAAGAAATCGATGCCGGCGCGGATATCATCGTCATGCATGGCGCGCCTCTCATACACGGCGTGGAGATCTATCACAACCGGCCGATCTTTTATGATCTGGGCAACTTCATTTTTAATGTTCCGCCCACAAATATACAGCTTGACGAGCCCATCAACTGGGAAAGCGTGGTCGCACATGTCCAGTTCCAGGGAAAAAACCTGCAGTCGGTTACCTTCCAGCCCATCGCCATGAATAAGATTGGCCAAGGCGAGCCCGACCTGCACGACGAGCACACCAATAATCTCTTCCTCCAGACTCGCGGCTTGCCCAAGCCGGCAACCGGCGATCAAGCGGCTTATATCCTCCAGCGGCTGGCCGATTCCTCGCGGCCCTTCGGGACAAAAGTTGAGGTGAAAGGCGATACCGCGGAGATCAATCTGAAAGGCCGAAGCTAGGTCAAAACGACATTGATTGTACGGGATCAGTGCGGTGTCGCTAACTCATAAGTGTCGCGGCCCGCGAACACAACTCTTCGTTCCCATTTGCATCTGTGCTAGCATTCGCAGTTCCGGGAGGGTATTCGCTTGCGCTTCCCGTTGACCATGAGACGCACACAGCGACAAAGTCGTGATTGGGTCCGTTTGGCGTGCTTTACTGCCGCTGCCTTCGCGGTTTTACTGCTGGCCGTTGGCGCTGCTTTCTGGCATCAGGATGAGCCCGGTTCTGAGGCGACTTGCGCCATCTGTCACGTCGCGCACCTGACGCCGCTGCCCGGTTCTCCTGTCGGCGCGCTGCCTGCTCCACTATTCGTCGCCTGGCATCAGCCTGCTGAGGCGCAGCTCCAACAGCTGTCGCCGTCTACCCTCAACGCGCCTCCTCGCGCTCCCCCCGCCTAGACCACTCCGGCGGCCGGGCAACCGGTCTCCTCTCAGTCTGTTTCGCCTCTTTTTGCCGATCCGGTAACCATTTTCCGCGAAGTTGCGTAGGGGACATTCGCATCCTTCGCGCTTTGGCTTCGAGGAGGCCATATGCTACTCAAGCGGGGTTCAAGTCGTGGAGTTTTGGCTTTATGTGCAGTCATGGGTGTGTTGCTTTTTGCCGTGCCTTCACACTTAAGCGCGCAGGGCAATTCAGGAACCATCCAGGGCACGGTTGTCGATCCATCTAAGGCAGCGGTTCCCGGGGCGACGGTACGCGTACAAAACCCGGTGAGTGCCTACGCGACTGAAGTAAAAACCGATACGGATGGAGCGTTCCGACTTCCGAACCTGCCTTTTAACCCGTATCACCTCACGGTGACTGCGATGGGGTTTGCCACTTACACGCGGGACGTTGATGTGCGCTCGACCGTCCCCGTAGTGTTAATGGATATAAGTTTGCAGATCGGCTCCGCTACGACGAACATCACAGTGACCGAGGCCGCCGACATCCTTGAAGTAACGCCAACTTCGCACACAGACGTGGACCGAAATTTGTTCGACAAGCTGCCCCTGGAAAGCGTTTCATCATCGATTAGCTCTCTGATCACGCTTTCGACTCCAGGCGTTGCCGCCGATTCCAATGGCTTCATGCATGGGCTGGGAGAGCATCAAGAAAACGCGTTTTCAGTTGACGGACAGCCTATTACCGATCAACAGAGCAAGGTCTTCTCCAACCAGATTCCCGTAGGGGCGGTTCAATCTCTTGAAGCCGTCCACGGGATTCCTCCAGCCGAGTACGGTGATAAGACTACGCTGATCATCAATGTCACGACGCGGTCGGGCTTGAGTCTCAGGCCCACGGGTAACGTGACCGCTTCCTACGGTTCTTTTGGCACGGGCAACGGTGAACTTGATTTCGGCGTCGGGAGCCAGCACTGGGGCAACTTCATCACCGCCACCGGACTGCAATCGAGCAGATTCCTCGACCCGCCGGAATTCACATTAATCCACGACCAGGGAAACTCAGAAAATATCTTCGACCGTGTGGACTTTCAGCCCCGCGTCCAAGACAGCATCCATTTGAACATCAACTACGCGCGCTCCTTGTTTCAACAGCCAAATACGTATGATCAGTTAGCGGCAGGGCAGGACCAGAGGGCGCTCATCAATACATTCAATATCGCACCCGCATGGACCCACACGTTCAACACAACTATGGTCCTTTCGGTGAACGCGTTCGTGCGAGAGGACCGCTATCACTATCTTCCGAGCGCGAGTGCCTTCTCGGATCTGCCTGCCACGCTCGCACAAAACCGGCACCTAACCAATCTGGGTCTCCGCTCTGACCTCAGTTATGTTAGGGGTGCGCACAACATCAAGACGGGTGTGCAGCTTCAACATTGGTTTCTCAAGGAGCAGTTCAACCTAGGCATTACCGACCCAACCTTCAACGCGCCCTGCCTGCTTGCCTCAGGCTCCCCGGACCCGAGCGCCACTCCAAGCGATCCCACGCTATGTGATTCGGCTATTCCAGGGGATACCGCGAATCCTGGGTTCTTGACTGGCCTCCTTCCTTTCGATCTAGCGCGTGGAGGCAGCCTTTTGGCCTTCAATGATCACACCGACATCAAGGAGACCTCATTGTATGCTGAGGATTCGATTACGCTCAGGAACTGGACCTTCAGTCTGGGCATCCGCGGAGACCTATATCGCGGCCTCAGCAGAGCTTCTGAACCGGAACCTCGCGTTGCCGTAGCCTATAACATCAAGAAAACGGGTTCCGTGCTCCGCGGTGGCTATGCGCGAGCCATTGTGACTCCCTACAACGAGAATCTCCTTGTTTCCAGTTCGACGGGCATCGGCGGATTGGGCGGTCCGGGCAGCGGTGCCATTCCTCCGAAGCCGGGTAAGCGTAATCTCTACAACGCCGGGCTCGAACAGGCATTCGGGAAATACGTGGTGGTAACCGCTGACTATTATTGGAAGTTCACCACACCCGATTACGATTTCGGCGTCTTATTCAGTACGCCGCTAACTTTCCCGGTTCAGTGGACAAGGGCAAAGATCGATGGAGTGGCGGCACGCGTGAGCGTGCCTAACTACCGTGGGCTAACGTTAGTGACCGTATTGGGAACTTCCCGCGACCGATTCTATCCCCCAGGGGTCGGAGGCTTGATCTTCAACACTCCGCCCCCGCCAGGTGTTTTTCGCATCGACCATGACCAGTCGTTCCAGCAGAGCACCCACGTCCAATATCAATGGAAGGGCAGTGGCCCATGGATCGGCTTCAACTGGCGCTATGACAGCGGACTCGTTGCCGGTGCGGTGCCTTGCGCGAGTTGCGGAGGAAATGGCCCGCTGGGCGACAACACGAGTTTGGTGGATACGTCTCTGCTTACTCCGGACCAGCAGTTCGAGGCGGGCCTATTCTGCGGCAGCGTAGCCGCTACTCCAACAATCCCCATCAGTTCTGCCCTCGGTCCTAACCTATGCCCCGCCGCACAGTACGGATCGAAGTTCATCAGATTACCGGTGCCGGGGACGGAAAACGACGATACGAATCCTCCCCGCATCAAGCCGCGGCATCTGTTTGACGTGTCGGTGGGCGACGATAATCTCTTTCACGGCGACCGCTATAAGTGGGGCCTGCGCTTCACAGTTATCAACTTGACCAACAAAGAGGCGCTCTACAATTTCCTTTCTACCTTCAGCGGCACGCACTACGTCACGCCGCGAACCGAGACAGTCGAACTCGGCTTCCACTTCTAAACGCGGTTACTTGACATAAGTCCGGCTGGATTTTCCGCCGGAGGCTCCCCTCTCGGGATCCTCCGGCGGCATCTTCGAGCCGCGCCCGTTGTATGGGCTAGCCCACGTTCGTGTTGTGCCGCGCCTGCATAAAGGTCTCCACCTGGAGGCGATCAGGGATGAGGTTGCAGGCGTCAGCGGGCGGCTTTTTCGTGGGGTCCCCGGGAATCCCCTTAACCCGTTGGAAATCTAGGGTTATTCCCCGATAGCAGCCGTAGTCGAAAGACCCTAAACTTTCTTATCGGTTTAGGGGGACCCATGCGACCCGTTCAAATACTGTTAGCCGATGATCACGAAGTGGTGCGCAAGGGTCTGCGCGCATTGCTGGAGGCCCAGCCTGGCTGGAAGGTAATCGCCGAGGCCACTGACGGCCGCGAGGCGGTGGAAAAGGCCACAGATATGCACCCGGATGTGGCCATTGTGGACATCGGCATGCCCTCCCTCAATGGGCTCGAAGCCACGCGCCAAATCGTGAAAAAGGCGCCTCGCACGCGCGTTCTGGTCTTGACCATGCACGACGCCAATCCGCTGATTCAGCAGGTAGTCAAGGCCGGAGCTCGCGGCTACGTGCTCAAGTCGGATGTGGCCAGCGATTTGGTTTCGGCCGTGGAAGCGCTCTGCCGTGATCAAACCTTCTTTACGTCCAAAGTTTCTCAGGTCATTCTAGACCGCTACGTGGGCAAGTCCGCGGGCACGGAGATTTCTCCCGATCCGGAGTCGCCCTTGACTCCTCGTGAGCGCGAAGTCGTACAACTTCTCGCCGAGGGCAAGAGCAGCAAGGAGGTCGCCGCGGTCTTGGGCATCAGTGTAAAGACGGCCGAAACGC
>QHYR01000360.1 GCA_003223315.1 Acidobacteriota bacterium
CGCAGCCCTGGCTTTTTCCTGTGTTTCCGTGGGTGGCCTTCGCTTTTGCCGGTCTGGCGTTTGGATTTCTGGTGTTTTCCGCCTGGTGGCGCGCGCATGAAGCGACTGCATTTGTGCTGACCGGTCTGGCAGGTGTTCTCTTCATCTTTCTTGGCTGGTGGCTCGATGCGCGGCCGCGACAGCTTTACGCCGTTTACGACTTCTGGCACAGCAGCCCGAATTTTTTCCTGATCCGAACCGGCGTTGTCTTGGGAATCGTATTTCTGGCGTACGCGTGGTGCCTCTGGGGATTCACGGTCAAGGGTTTCGCTCCGGTGATCGAACTGGGCCGCACTTCGCTATTCGTTTATTGGCTGCACATCGAGTTCGTCTACGGCCGCTTCTCGATTCTGGCCAAGCGTTCGCAAAGCATTCTCGGCGCCACGGCGGGAATTATGGTGATTTTTGCGGCCATGGTCGTGGTAGCGGTCATTCGCAACCGCATGAAGGGCCGCGGCCTGCAGGCGCTGGCGTTTTGGCGCCGGCCCGAGCGTGTAACGGCTTGATTCTTGCAGGCTGGGAGATCGCTAGGGCTTCTTCGCGGGAGAGCTGGATTTTTGGGGTTCGTCAGGCAATTTGAAGATCATCTCGCCGGGGCGTGCCAGACCCATCTCTTCCCGAGCGATGCGTTCGACGGCCTTGGGATCGCTGCGCAGCGACTGCACCTGTTTGCCCAGTTCGCGATTTTCCTGATTGAGCCGGTCAATCTCGCCGTGCAGTTCCCGGATCTGGGATTGCGTGCGGCGCATGGCCAGCAAGCCGTGGCTCCCGAAAATGTCATGGATAGCCAGAAGCAGGAGCGCGAACCCTAGAATCGTGCGCGCATAGCGGCTCCAAAAAGACTTCGGCTGCTGCGAATTAGTCTTTCGCACTCCTTAGCCTCCTGCCGCGGCGGCAAAAACCCAGGCGCGGGCGGCTTCCGCAAGGCGGGCGGATTCTTGCAGCGTCGCGCTTTCCGTATAGACGCGCATCAGCGGCTCAGTTCCAGAGAGGCGCAGCAAGATCCAGGAGCCGTCATCGAAAATGAGCTTCAGACCATCCGTGCGATCGGTTTGCGCCACGCGCTTTCCCAGAAATTCCGCGAAATCGCTCTTCAGCCGCTCCACGGCATGCGCCTTCACGTCCTCCGCCAGGTGCAGATTCGTGCGCAGCGGCCAATACTCGCGGCCGACGCGGCAGAAGAGCGCCCGCAACTGCTCTTCGAGCGGCGCTTGCCTCGCCGCGATCATTTCCGCCACCAGCAAACAAGCGAGAATGCCGTCTTTTTCGGGGACATGCCCGCGAATGGAAAGCCCGGCGCTCTCTTCGCCTCCGAGCACGATGGCATCTTGCAAAATTAATTGGCCGATGTATTTGAATCCCACCGGCGTTTGTCGGACTTTGCGGCCGTGTTTGGCGGCGACGGCATCGAGCAGATGCGAAGTGGCCACGCTGCGCGCCGCATCCAGATTCCAGCCGCGGCTTTCGATCAGGTAGTCATAGAGCAAGGCAAGAATATGGTTCGGCGAGATCCAGCGGCCCTGCGCATCGACGATGCCGAAGCGATCCGCATCGCCATCGGTCGCCAGCCCGATCTGCGCTCTGTGCGCGATCACAGTTTCGGAGAGGCGCTTGAGGTTCTCCTCGGAGACATCGGGGCCGGAGCCCTCGAAGAGAACATCGCGCTCGGCGCGAATCGTCTGGTGGGCGGCAACGCCATGCTCTTTGAGCGCGCGATCGAGGTAGCCGGCGCCGCAGCCGTGCAGCGCGTCGTAGACGATGCGCGGCGCGTTTTGTTTTTGCAATTCATCGAAACGAACGAGCTCGCCAAGCCGCGCAAGATAGGGCGGAGCGAGATCCACCTGCTCGAAGGCGCGTGCATCGTGCGGCGAAGGGAAAGCCGGGGCTTTTTGCGCGGGCCGCGCATAGAGCTTTGCGGTGCACGCTTCGATATCGCGCGTGACTTCGGGCAGCGCCGGCCCTCCATCGGCGGCCGAGAATTTCAGGCCGTGATATTCCGCCGGATTGTGGCTGGCGGTGAAGTTGATGGCGCCGTCGATTTTTCGGCGGCGAATCTCGCAGGCCACCGCGGGCGTCGGAACAGCGGCCGTGCAAAGCAACGGACGCACGCCGCGGTTGGAGAGCTCCGTGGCCGCCGCGCGCGCGAATTCCTCAGAGAAGAAGCGCGTGTCGTGGGCCACGAGCAGCGTGGGGCGCCGATTGCGGCTCAAGACGTGTTCCGCGATGGCCGCCACCGCGATGCGCACATTGCCGAACGTAAAATCTTCGGCAATGATTCCGCGCCACCCGGAGGTGCCAAATTTTATGGGACAGGACGCCATTTGGTTTCCGCCGCGCCGTATTGTATCTTGGCGCCGCGAAGCACAACAGCAAAGCGCGATTGCCGCCAGCAAATAGTTAAGAGGCGCGCGGAGCCGCAATGGCGAAAACAAGGGCAGGGAAGTACGTTGTCGTGCTGGTGACGTGCGGTTCGCGGGCTGAGGCGCAGCGAATCGCGCGAGAGATCCTCTCGCAGCGACTGGCGGCCTGCGCGAATATGCTGGAAATTCCTGTGCATTCTGTCTATCGCTGGAAAGGCAAGGTCGAGAACGCCCGGGAGTTCCTGCTGCTGATCAAAACTTCGGCCCGCCGGCTGCCCGCTCTCGAAGCCGAAGTTAGACGCCTGCACAGCTACGATGTGCCCGAGTTCATCGCCCTGCCGATCGTGGCGGGCTCGCCCGCATATTTGAGGTGGCTACGGGATTGCGTGACGCCTGAGCGCAGATGAATCGGTTC
>QHYR01000258.1 GCA_003223315.1 Acidobacteriota bacterium
AACCTCGATGGGTTCCAGGAGGTTCCCGCGATTCTGAGCGAAGGCAAAGGAACGCTGACACTCACTCTTAATCGAGTGGCGAAAACGTTCAAGTTCGAATTGACCTATTCCGGTCTCAGCGCGCCGGTAACGCAATCGCACATCCATTTTGGCAGGGTACACACGCCGGGCGGCATTATGGTTTTCTTTTGTACCAACAAGGGCAACGGTCCGGCGGGTACGCCACTCTGCCCAACGAGTGGCGGGACCATGACCGTAACCGGAACACGCTCGGCAGGAGATGTGCTAGCCCTCAGTGGACAAAACGTGACCGCGGGCGATTTCGACGCGATCGAGGACGCTTTGCTCTCGAATTCCGCCTACGCGAACGTGCACACGGTGAATTTTCCCGCTGGCGAGATCCGGGGCCAAATTCGTCTCGAAAGCCGGCGCCGCGACCGCGATGACAAGTAGAGACGGGGCGGATTGGCACCTCGTTGGCAGCAGGGCGGACCGGGATGCCTGATCCCAGCGCGATGTCACGTGGGTTGAGCATCCCAGTTCAAGCACGCGTTGCTGTGAGCATCCGCCGCTAGCGTGCTCCGGAATAAACTTGGGCATCGGGGGAAAATTCGGCCCCAGCAAACCAAAAGTCCGGCTGCGCGATGATCCGTGGTAACTTCCGCCCTTTTAGTTTACCTGCGGTACATTCTCCGTAAGGATTCCACCGCGAGTTCGTCTCTTGATCCACGATAGATCCGTTCCACATGGGACGAAACGTCATTCGCGGCGCGAAACTGCGCGGTCGTGATAGAACGCAGCAAGCGATCGGAGAAAACGGGGTGAATTTGCGCGTCAAGTACTTCGTTTTTTTGCTGCTCCTGCTCACAGGCAAGACTCTATTGGCGCAGCAAACGGATCTAGCCGCCGCGATTTCTCTGGGCGCGTTGTACACGCTGCCAAGTGGCGCCAACTCGGATTCTGGTGTAGCTGCGGAGGGCGGCCAGTCGGGGGCAAAGGCGCCCGCCGGCGTGCAGCAGAAGCAAGGCTCGTTGAACGTATTTGGCGGTTGGCGCTTCCGAAGCGAAGCCTGGGATTGGTTCCAGCCAACTTCAGGGCAGAACAGCTACGGATTCGCGCATTCGCTTTTGCGAGCCGGCATCGGGCAAACACGGGAGAGGTTTGACTGGCTGATCGAGGGAGCTCAAGACGCGATCCTCGGGCTGCCCGGCAACGCCATCGCGCCGGGGAGCCAAGGCCAGCTTGGACTTGGCGGGACCTATTACGCGGCGAATGGGAACAGGCGAAATGTTGCCAGCGGTTTTCTAAAGCAAGCTTACCTGGGCATCCATCTTCCGTCGAACGGAAAGCTGACCGTTGGCCGGTTTGGTTTTTCCGATGGCATGGAAGTAACGCCGGCAGATCCGACTCTGGCGCAAGTGGTGAATACGCGCATAGCGCAACGGCTGATCGGCGAGTTCAATTTCTCGGCTGTCCTGCGCAGCTTCGATGGCATCCGCCTGGGCCTCGGCGCCGGCAAGAGCAATTTCACCTTCCTCGCCGTGAGGCCCACCGAGGGCGCTTTCCAGGTCGGCGCGATGGGAGAGCTCAATGTCGACCTTTTTTATGGCGCCTATACCCTTCCGACGGAATACCACCACGGATCGGGAGAGCTGCGAATTTTTGCCATGGGTTACGTGGACCAAAGAGAAGGAGTCGTCAAGACGGATAACCGGCCGCTCGCCGCGCGCCTCGCCGATACGAATCAGGTTCGTATTGGGACGTATGGCGCCGACTATGCCCAAGTGTTGCCTACGAGCGGGCGCGGGCAATTCGATTTTCTTTTGTGGGGCGCATGGCAGAACGGCAGTTGGGGATCACTGACGCAGCGCGCCGGGGCCTTTGCCGGCGAATTCGGCTGGCAGCCTCCGATCCCCACCGTCAAGCCGTGGATCAGCGCCGGATACTCGTTCGGCAGCGGTGATTCTAATCCGGCAGACAACCGCCACGGCACGTTTTTTCAGCTCCTGCCGACGCCTCGGCTCTATGCGCGATTTCCGTTCTACAACATGGAGAATAACGAAGATTTTTACGGCACGGCGGAATTTCATCTGCCGCGCTCTGTTTCTGCGCGCAGTGAAGTGCACGCGCTGCGCCTGGCCAATGCGCAGGACCTCTGGTATTCAGGCGGAGGTGCCTTTCAATCCTCCACCTTCGGTTATTCGGGGCGGACAAGCGGGGGCAGCCGCAGTCTGGCGAACGTCTGGGATGCCAGCCTCGATTTCCCGCTGCGGTATGGGTTCAGCGCGACCATCTATTATGGGCACGCCTGGGGCAAGAGCGTGATCGCGAGCATTTATCCCCGCGGTACGAACGCCCAATTCGGTTACCTAGAGACGAACTTTCGCTTTTGAGTTATATATCGGCGCCGACCCGCCAAAGAGGGAGATGAAGATCTGAGCTGCAGGCCTCGCGCGCCGGCGTTAACATCGGCGGTACAAGCGCTCAATTCGGCTGGCGCGGAGACAGATTTTCTGAATTACAATTCTCTCTTGTGGGGCTCTCCAGTCTAATCCGTTTGCTCTTCATCAGCTTTCTTTTCTTCACGGCTGCGCTCTTGTTTGTTCATCCCGCATTGCTTGTTTCTTCCGTAGCGAGAGAGCTCCAAGAGAGTTCTCCGCCTTCCAATGCCGGCCTTAAGGCCGCGGCACAAGCTCTGGGCGGAGAGGACATCTATGCGGCGGACCGGCCGAATGAACTGAGCCCCGTGGTAAGGAATTTTCCTTCCCGCGTTTACGTGCCCAACAGCGAGAGCGCCAGCGTCGACGTGATCGACCCCGCGACGTATAAGGTCGTTGACCACTTCAGCGTGGGCCGCCTGCCACAGCACATCGTGCCGTCTTACGATCTGAAAACCTTATATGTGCTCGACGATCAGGGCTATGCTCTTACCAAAATCAATCCGGCGACGGCCAAGCTGGAGGGAACCGTCTCCGTCGATGATCCCTACAATCTTTACTTCACCCCGGATGGCACGGAAGCCATCGTGGTAGCCGAAGCTTTGCACCGGCTGGACTTTCGCGATGCGCAAACGATGAAGCTGAAATTTTCGCTGCCAGTGCCCTGCGACGGCGTCAATCACCTGGATTTTTCGGCCGACGGCAGTTACTTCATAGCGAGCTGCGAGTTCGACGGAAAATTGCTGAAGGTGGAAACGTCTTCCCGAAAACTTCTGGGCACGGTGCAACTCGAGCGCCCTGCCATGCCGCAGGATGTTCGGTTATCGCCCGACGCCAGGGTCTTCTACGTCGCAGACATGGCAGCCAATGGCGTTCACGAAATTGACGGCGACAACTTTGCCGTTGCCGGATTTCTGAAAACGGGCAAGGGCACGCATGGGCTCCTGGTGAGCCGCGATTCCAAACTCATGTACATCTCCAACCGCGGCGAGGGAAGCATCTCCGTGATGGACTTGGCCGACCGGAAAATCATCGCCAAGTGGCGCCTGCCGCACGGTGGCAGTCCGGATATGGGCGGGATCTCCGCCGACGGAAAGGTATTGTGGCTTTCCGGCCGGTATCACGCGGAGGTCTACGCAATCGATACGACTACCGGGAAATTGATCGCGCGCATTCCGGTGGGCAAAGGGCCGCACGGATTATGCGTTTACCCGCAACCCGGCCGCTACTCTCTGGGCCACACCGGCCTCTTCCGCTAAATCAAAAGGCTAATCCTTGATACACGATGAAGTGTATAGTTCTGTCGAAATCGCGGTGCAATGTTGGGAAGCACAGGATGGGAATAGATAAGCACCGTCAGCGGCCGAACCAACGGCACTTTCCGTGCACGCTGAGCCGGAATCTATTTCCAAGGCTTTCGGGATGTGTCGCAACGCAATTGGAATTTCCGCCGCATTCCGCGTGAACTGAAAAGGAATCAAAAATGTTCCGCCATACAATCTCCATTGGACGGATATTTGGAATCCGCATCGACTTGGATTATTCCTGGTTCCTGATCATTGGTTTGCTTACCTGGGTGCTTGCGGCGAACTACTATCCGGGCGAATTCAAAAACTGGAGCGCCGCCGAGTATTGGTTGATGGGCCTGGCAACGGCGGTCATGCTTTTCGTGAGCGTGCTGATTCACGAATTGGGGCATTCCTTGGTCGCCCAGCGATTAGGAATGTCGGTTCCACGCATCACGCTCTTCATTTTCGGAGGCGTCTCCCAGATTGCGGCGGAGCCGCGGAGCGCCGGTGCGGAATTTGCCATGGCCGTTGTGGGACCGCTTGTGAGTCTCGGCCTGGCGGCTGTTTTCTGGGGACTCGAACCGCTGGTGGCGTTCTCCTCGCCGCTGCTGGCGCTGACCAAGTACCTCGCTTACCTGAACCTTGTCCTGGGCGTGTTTAACCTCGTTCCTGGTTTCCCGCTGGACGGAGGACGCGTCCTGCGCGCGATCATCTGGCGGTTCACGGGCAACTACCAGCGCGCCACGGCCATTGCCGCAGCAACCGGGCGCTTCTGCGGTTTTTTCCTGATCTTCCTGGGTCTCTGGCAGGTGTTAGGAGGAAACCTCCTCAATGGTCTATGGATTGCGTTTATTGGCTGGTTCCTGGAGAGCGCCGCAGGAAGCCTGCTGCAGCAGGAAGGTTTGAAGAGCTTGATTGGCGAGCGCCGGGTGGCGGATGCCATGAAGCGCGACTTCCCCCGAGTTTCCGGGGACCTCACGGTCCAGGAACTGGTGGACAAATATGTCCTGCCGGCGGGCGCCCGCTACTTTGTGGTGGATGGCACGGGCGGTCCGGCGGGCTTGGTGACGCTGGGGGGCATCAAGGAGACTCCGCGCCCATCATGGTCGCAGACCAGTGTTTCGCAGGTGATGGTTCCCCTCCAACGGTTGGCCACAATTCGGCCGGATGCGCGCCTGTGGTCGGCACTCGAGAAAATGGGGCGCGATGGAGTCAATCAGTTGCCGGTAGTAGACGGAAATGGGATCGTGGGGATGCTGTCGCGTGACGATGTGATGCACTACCTGAGCGTACTGCAAGCCATCGGCACATAAAGTTCAAAGCCGTGCGCCTCTTTGAGCCCTCCTGCGCCGCGTGATTAGGCGGAATTTATTTCACGATAGCGTCGAAAAACGCCGTCTGGATCTGGCCCGAACGTTTGACCTGCACGAAAATGCGGTACAGACCGGCTTTGGGAAAGCCATAGGGAATGGAAATCTCCGGCGCGATTTTATCGGCAGTCATTTGCTTCATGTTCATCGCGCCAAGCACGCCTCCTCCCAAGCTCGCGGGCAAACTTGCCTGAGCCAGCTCAAACGAAGCCATGGGCACAGAACCCGTCGGATGCACGTGCGCAAAGACGGAACCGTCAGACCGAACGATCGCCGCATGCGCGGCCATGCCCATATAGGGTTCGAGATCCTGAGCCGCGTTTCCCGAGCCATCCGTCACCCGGAAACGCAGCATCAGCGGAACGCCGGCCTCGAGCGGCTGCCCATCGCGCTCCCAGATCATCCGGCCGCCACCCGGAAGTGGATACTCCGCCCTGGCGCCCGTCTCAGAGGGAATGGGGTTCGCATCGGTGCCGCTGTCATCCCCTGTGAGCGGCGTGCCGGCAAGGGCGGAAGGCAGATCGATTTGCCCCACCAGGGTGACGGGAAATCCGCTGCTCAAGACCACGTCCGCAAAAATTTGGTAGTGGCCGGCCGGCATGGCAGGCAGGTTTTGCGTGAAGCTGCCGGAGCCCGCGCGCTCCGGGTGCAAATGCCAGAAAACGTTCATGCCGGGGCGGCGAATAAGGAAAAGATGCATCCAGTGCTCGTGATCGAGAATGAGGTCCTGGAAGTCGATCCAATCTGCCGGACGGCGGGGATTGCCCGAGGTCATTCGTATCGGTTTTGCGCGCAGGATTAATTGGCCATTGGCGCTGATCAGGGCTTCGATCTCGGGAGGGGTATAGATGTGGCTTGCATATTGACGCGCGTCTGCTCTCCACCACAAGCCGCCGACGGTAAGAACCGCCGCCACTACGAAACCTCCGATCCCCGCTGCCAACCGGACGCGCCGCTCGCGCGCAGCCGGGGCAGGGGCGCCCGGCGCCAGATTTCCCTCACGAACCGCGGCTGCCACGATAGAAATCATCGCCAGCGAGAGAACGATCATGAGAACAAACAAGAGCAGCCCCAGAGATCGCTGCATCGGCAGCGTGCGCTGCGCGATAGCCGGAATCGGCACGGCCAGCAGTCCCTTCCCTTTAGTTCCTTCCGCCTCGATGCGCACTTGAAGTGAACCGAACTCCATCAGCCAGAGGCTGCCGCGGAAAAATTGCGGGTCATCTTTTGAACGCTCGGCTGCCTCCGGCGCCGGAGGATATTGAGAGCCCGGTCCGGTGAGCTGCATGGGTGCGATGCGAATCGCGCTTACGTCATTCGACTCGCTGCGGATTTCAATTTCCGCAATGCCGGGAATCACCTGCGGAACTCTCACAGTGACGAATAATTTGTATGGGCCGGCGTTGCCTTCGACGAAAACGTCCGGGCTGCCGACATGCGCGCAGGCGGGCAGGCCCGACGCCGCGATCGCAACGAGGTATGCGAAAAAGCGTTTCATCACATCAGCGGCGGATTGCCCGCACCCACTCTCCCGCCGCCGAACCGAGCCGGCTGCTCAGGATCGCCAAAAGCACGGCTTCGGCCATGATCATCCAGAATCCGAATGCGGCGTAGTCAATGGGCACAAAGAGGTGCCGGATGTCATATCCATTGGGCGTAGAGAAATAAGCAAAATACTTCGTGCCGACAAACCAGTTCGCTGAGGCCCGGGAAACGAGGAAAGTCGCGAACGGCCATTGCACGGCAAGGAAAGCGGCCAGGAAAATCACGCCGAAGGCCGCGGCTTTGGCCCACTTCCTCCACCCGGCCGTGCGCGGCTCCAGAACGTCGAGCAGCAGTGCCGGCACGATCACCAGCAGCGGAAATTCCATGGGAACCATGTGCGTGATTCGCTGATAGACCGGACCCAATTTCGGCGTGGCCGGGAACAGGGGAAAGATCCACAGCATCACCATGGCGTAGGCCGTGTAGACGCCCGCCACGATTGAGCGCGCCCAGCGATGCTCGGAAATTTTGGCAAAACCGGCGAAAACGACGGGAACCACGACGGCTACCCCTCGGTAACACTGAGCGGTGTGCATCAGGACGCGGTAAGTCGATTCCCAGACGGTCGTGAGCGCCAGCACCGTGATCATGCCGCCCAGCAAGAGCAGCAACCAATCGAGTTTCCGCCGCAAAACGCCGCTCGAGCGGTTACGCGCGCTGGCCATCAGAACCAGCGCGCCGATCTGTATGGCCAGAACTCCGCCGTCCAGCACCACATGTGGCGGGCTGAAAATCTTCACGTCCAGGCCGTAGGCGTTGTGCCACCAATTATCAAACGGCGCTGAGGTGAGCATCGTCGCGCCGCCCCAAGCCGCGATGAATGCGCCCAGCGGGCCGCGGAATTTCCACACGCTCACGCTCGCGGATGCCAAGGCCGGATTGCGCCCCAAAGTGCACGAAAGAATCAGATAGCCGCAGGTGAACCCCGCCAGGATTCCGCAGAACTGAATGAGCATGTGCGCCGGCGTCCAAAACGTGTCCCGGCCGATGGACATGTGCCAGGAAATATCCCAATATCCGCCGATGACCACGGAAACGACGGCGGCGAAAAGCGACCAGACATACCAGGGGACAGCCGCCAACTCCCCGCGGGCGGGAATCTGCGAGGAAGTTTGGGCCACGGATTCGAGCGTCGAAGCCACGATAAAACTCAAAGTAGCACAGCGGCGTCAAAAAATCGAAATGCCGGTCGAAAAGGCATCAAACCGCTGCCCTACATGATTAATCAAAGTAAAATGAGGGCCAACCTGTCCGGTTTGGAGTCCAAAGATGAGCATGCCGCACGCCCGCAGTTCCCCGCAGGCGGAAGACGTCGAACTGCGGGAATGGCTGGACTCGCTGGATTTTGTGCTCCAGGAGCGCGGCCGCAAACGCGCGGAACAGATTCTGCGGCGCCTCCAGCAGCATGCGGCCGAAGCCGGCGTCACGCTGCCCTTCACGGCAAACACGCCCTATGTGAACACGATCCCCGCCAGCGAACAGCCGCCGGACGCGGGCAGAGTTACACTCGCGAGGCGTTCTCGAAATCCCAGACGTACGTCGTGGTACCGGTGGAATCCGTCTTCGTCAACGTGTTGCCGTTGTTGTCGTAGGTGTAGCTCGTGGTCGTCGTGGACGTGAGTTCGTTGGAGTTGTTGTAGGCATACGAAGCGACTCCAAGCGAAGAGAGCCGGTTGCCCACAGGATCATAACGGTAGCTCTCGGTCGTGTTTGCCCCCTGCGTGACCTGGGCCAATTCGTAGACTTGATCGTACGTGTAATTCGACGTCACGTTGGCGAACCAGTCCGTCTTGGAAGTTCGATTTCCGGCATTGTCGAGCCCGTAACTGGCCCCGTCAATGGTACTCGAGCGCTTACGTTTGGAAGCTACTGGGTCAGGCGCGGGTGCCGACTTACTCCGGAGCTGTCGTTGAGACGGCCCAACCGCCGGTCGGATCGGATTAGCTGGAAGATAAACTAGAGTTTTCGCGCGATTTAATCATTCCTAGCTGCCCAACTCAAAGGCGTCGAATGCTGTTCGAGTCGACCTATTCACGCACGGTGTGAACCACATGAATTGCACTCAACCTTAAATTGGTGAACTGGAGGTCTACATCTGTGTATTCAAAAAGCCCCTCTCTTCCCGGGCTTCGACTCCTGATATCCTCATGATAAGTAACGGAATTTTCAGTTCTCTTGGTAGGCGTGCCGAGCAGCTTAATACTTCAGCCTTAGTTAATCCAAGCCTTAACCCACCCGCCGTCGAAAGCTGAGGAGATACCGCTGGCGTTCGAGTACAGTTCTCAGTGGCCTTAAGCGAAGAATGATAGATCCGAAAACCCACAAGGGTTCCTGCCCAATCCTCAAAAACAACAACTGTTCCGTCTTTCGCTTCGGAAGCATAGCAGCGTTCAGAAAAATGGCTGTCTCGTGACCGAAATGCGGTTGCGCCGCCTAGTGTGCGTTCGAGATCACTTACCTCGTTTTTCATCAACATTAACCCAATAACCTCAAATTGGTTTCTATCAATTGTTTGTGCTGACATATCGCCCAGAACAAAAACAACGGCGACGACTAAGAGGAATTGAGTTGCCCTGTATCTGACACTCGCAGTCCGAAACCAACTAAGACGTAACATTGAGAGTTCCTCCCGCGCATTTGGCAATTCTCTCCCGACTTTGCTTATCCGCGACGATACAGCCGTCCGAAGATCTGCCCGGATGTGACGGGTTTTCAGCATGAATGAGGAAGCTATCGCCGGGTGGCTCATAATTCGTTCGGTTCCTGTTGACATGAAGCGCCCAGCGCGAGCATATCACCTCAAGGAAGCTAGCAACGTTGGTGTGGGTGCCCCATGTTTCGGTTCTTGAAACGTGGGGATTTCGGGCCAGGGCCTTATTTTCCCTCCATGCCCAAGAGACTCAAGCGTTACTACGGCCTCGGCCATCTGCACTTCATCACGTTCAGTTGTTACCGCCGTATGGCTCTGCTCGGAACAGCACGTTCCCGGAACGCCTTCGTGCGCGCTCTCGCTGAGGTGCGCGCCAAGTATCAGTTTGCTTTGGTCGGCTACGTGGTCATGCCCGAACACGTGCACTTGCTGATCGCCGAACCGAAGCACGGAAACCCATCTGGAGTTGTGCACAGCCTGAAACTGCGCGTTTCTAAGCGAATGCGTCGCAAGGCCCGCAGGACATCGGGTTCACAGAGATCGTTCGTATTTCACGCGCCAGCCACGCGTTTCTGGCAGCCTCGGTTCTACGATTTCAACGTATGGAGCGCCAAGAAGCGCCGCGAAAAGCTGGACTACATGCATCGGAACCCGGTGACGCGGCGGTTGGTGACCGACCCCAGGGATTGGGTCTGGAGCAGTTATGCCTCCTATTCAGGCCGAGGCACGCCGCTACTGGCAATGAATTTCATCCCTTGACCTGAGCGGAACAGAACGGGAGGCCGAAAAGCCCCACGTTTCAAAAACCGAAACATGGGGCACCCACGCACCTTGCGGCGCTTTCAAACCTCGCCCACCCGCCCTCTTCAGAGCATAAATTTCGTTTCGCACGCAAGCGCGCTTCATGCAACTTTGCTAATTGCTGTAGTACACTCATCAGCCAAAGCCACGATTTTTGTAGCGAGGGAGGTCGTCATGAAACTGCGGATTTCGCGTATCGTTCCGGTCCTGCTGATTGCGGGATCGCTTGCGCTGGTGGCGACCGGCCCACGGGCGGCCAGCGCCAAAAAAACGGCAAAAGCTAACTCCCATAGCGGCACGTCGGCTTCAATCCCCACGTTTCCAAACGATGATTTGGCGCGCACTGGAATCTTCTATGCCGGCGGCCAATATGAAGGCGAGCCGGGCAAGGAAACGATGGGCGGCGACGCCTATGTTGAGGTTTGGGTGCCCAAGCAGATCAAGCATCCCTATCCGATTATCTATGTCCACGGTGCCGGGCAGACTGCGACCGATTGGGAGCAGACGCCGGACGGACGGCCCGGATGGGCTTATTACTTCGCCAAGCAGGGCTATGTGCAGTACATGGTGGATTCGCCGGCCCGCGGGCGCTCGCCGTACGTGCCCGGAGTGGACGGCAACCTGACCATTCGGAACGTCCCGAATCTCGAAGAGATCTTCACCGCTTCCGCAAAGAAGGGCAATTTCCCGCGCGCTCATTTGCACAGCCAATTTCCCGGCACGGGCCTGATGGGCGATCCAATCTTTGACAATTTCGCCAAGACTCAGGTGCAATTTCTCGGCGGCGGAGGGCCGGTGGGACAGGATGAGATGACCCATCGCGCGCTCGTCGCGCTGCTCGATGCGATCAACTCGCCGGTAATTCTGCTGACGCATTCGCAGGGCGGAACGCCCGGATGGCTCACCGCCGATTCGCGGCCGAACCAGGTGAAGGCCATTGTCACCGTGGAACCGGCTGCGCCGCCGATCAAGGGCGTGAACACCGCGACGCTCGGCTATACGGACGGCCCCGGCGGACTGAGCTGGGGAGTTTCGGCCACGCCGATCACTTATGACCCGCCGGTGAAGAATCCCGCGGAGCTGCAGCCGGTTCTGGAAGAAAAATCCGATGCGCCCGGCGACGTGGTTCCCTGTTACGTGCAGAAGGAGCCTGCGCACAAGCTCATCAATCTCGAAAAGATTCCCGTGGTCTATCTTTCCTCCGAAGGGGGATATCACCGCGAGTCCGATCCGTGTCTCGCGAAGTGGCTGAATCAGGCCGGCGTGCACACGCAGTTTGTCCGGCTCGAAGACGTGGGCATCCACGGGAACGGCCACGAGATGATGCTGGAAAAGAATAGCGACGACATCGCCAAATTCATCGGCAATTGGATTGAAAAGAACGTCCCGCAGAAGGACAAGCCGCCGATGGCCACGCCGCCTTCCGCGATTCCCACGTTTTCCACCGAGAACATCGCGCGCCAAGGATTCTTCTATGCCAGCGGGCGATATGAGGGCGACGCCGGCAAGGAAGTCATGGGCGACGCGATGTATACGGAAGTATGGGTGCCGAAGCAAATCCGGCATCCCTATCCGATCGTGTTCTTCCACGGCAATGGGCAAAGCGGCGCCGTTTGGCGGCAGACGCCGGACGGGCGGCCCGGCTGGGCGTATTACCTGGTTGCGCAAGGCTACACGGTCTACATGGTGGACTATCCGGCACGCGGACGCTCGCCCTACGTTCCCGGCATTGACGGCAAGCTGGGAATCCGCACGGCGCTCGAGCTGGAGCAGATCTGGACCGCTCCGGTCACCTCCGGCGGAGACTTCCCGCGCATGAAGAAGTACACCCAATGGCCCAGCGATTCCCCGAAGAAGGGCATGCGGGGCGATCCCGTCTTCGATAATTTCATCAAGGGCCAAATGCAATTCGTCGACGATCAGGAGGCGCTCGCCGCGCCTGCAGGCGTGGCTTTGCTCGATCAGATCGGCACGCCGGTGATCCTGGTGACGCATTCGCAAGGCGGCGGCATCGGATTCGACGTCGCCAACGAGCGACCGAAACTGATCGCCGGCATGGTGGCCATCGAGCCGGGCGGGCCGCAGATCGGCGTCGCGGACACGGCCAAAGTGGAGTACACGCGCGTGAATCCCAAGTCCTGGGGCCTGACGACGATGCCCTTCAAGTTCGATCCGCCGATCAACAGCCCGTCAGAGCTCAAGGTGCATCTGGAGCCTTCGGAGCGGCCCGGCGACGAAGTCGGCTGCTACATGCAGGACCAGCCGGTGCACAAGCTCGTCAGCTTCGAGAATATGCGCATTCTTTCCATCTCCGCCGAAGGCACTTATCACCGCGTCTTCGACGTGTGCATTCCCAAGTGGCTCAATCAGGCCGGAGCGAAAGACGATTTCGTTCGCCTCGAGGACGTCGGAATCCACGGGAACATGCACGAAATGTTCCTCGACCGGAACAGCGACGAGGTCATCAAGTTCATCGACGGCTGGCTCAACAAGAACGTGAAATAGGGTTCTACGCTGAGTTGGGGTTTAAGCAGATCGGGCCTGATATTGTTCGTCGCTGACCTTTTCCATCCAGTCGGCGGTCTTGCCGTTGAGCTGCTCCTGAATCGCGATGTGCGTCATGGCCGTGGTTGCCGTGGCGCCGTGCCAATGTTTCTCACCCGGGGCGAACCAGATCACGTCACCCGGCCGAATTTCCTCGATCGGGCCACCCCAGCGCTGTGCCAGGCCGCAGCCGGCTGTCACGATGAGAGTCTGGCCGAGCGGGTGGGTGTGCCATGCTGTCCGAGCGCCGCGCTCGAAGGTGACACTGGCGCCGACGGCGCGCGCCGGAGCGTTTGCCTGGAACAGCGGGTCAATACGTACAGTGCCGGTAAAATACTCGGCCGATCCTTTGGTGGGAGGCTGTGAGCCACTTCTTTTGATCTCCATTTTCAGGCCCTCGGGATGACAGCGTACTTCTTGAAGTTCATTGCGTTGGCTGCGGCGGCCGGTCTGGCAGCGAGCCGACAGCCGGCGGATGCGGAAGCTGCAAATCAACAAGCGCGTTTTCGGCCTCGAGCTTGACCTTAATTACGAACGCTGCCCCGATATCGTCTACAACCCAATCGGAAGTGGCCAGCGGTTTATCCGGGCGATCCGCGGGACTCCAGAGAAGTTCCCCGGTCTTGCGCTCGATCTTCGCGGGATCGAGCTCAAAGACGTGACGATCGTGAGTGTCGATCAATAAGAAGCGGTTTCCGATCTGCAACAGCAGCGGTTCATTCTTCTTCCCGCTACGATAGACTCCCCATTCCTTGGGCGGCGCGTCATTCACACGCAGCAGTGCATTTTCGATTGGCTTCCAGGAGAGCGGCTTGTCTTTTGCTGATGCGCTGGCGCTGGGTGCGAGGGCGGCCGCACCCGTGGCAGCGATTGCGCCCAGAATCAGGAGCGAATAAAACGCCGCGCTTGCCGCCCAAGTACGCATGGTCATCTTTTGATCACCGCAACACCTGCAGAACGTACGCCGCTCGCCTCCTCCCGTCAATCCGCGACGCCCAAGCCCTGCCCCCCACCCCCCTTTTCGTAAGTGTTCATTCTGCGGGGCTTTGCTGACGCGCAAGGGTTTAGCTTACCTCGGAGTTCCGTATTTTGTGTCGCCCGTCCGGGCTTGAATTTGTTTTGGAATCATTCCCAGTGCTCCCGCACTGGGCTACGTTGTTTCGCCCCTTCGGGGCTTGCATGAGATACGGCACTATATCCAGCTCCGGGATGTGCTCGCCACGCAGCTGCGAATGGGGACAGCGGCCGTAAGTCATAATCACCGTCCCCGACTTTGTTATCGCCGCGAAGCTCCTGATGACTTCTTTTAACGCCGCGAAGCTCATCCTGTGGGTAGACGTTCGCGGCGAGGATGACGTTCGTGGCGGTGGCCCCCCTGGGGCCATTTTCATAAGTGTTCATTCTGCCCAGGTTTAAGTCCAGCAAATTGGAAGTGCTGATTCTGCGAGAGTTGCTGGCGGATTTTGTGTATGTGTTCATTTTGCGGCGCTTAGGGAAAGGAACGGTTAAAGGTCGAAAATTGAAAGTTAAAAGCCGGAGCGCCGCCGAAGATGGAAGCTCGAGAGAGTGGCTGTGCGCCGAGGTATCCAGTGGCCGCCGGCTGGTGCGTGGAACGAGGGAAACAGAGAAAGATTGAGCCAGGGGCGAGGAGTTCGGCGAAAGGGTGAGAGGAAGGCGCGAGAGCGACGGATCGCCAAAGAACATGCACTTTGTTAGACGGCGAAAGCTCATCCTGTTGGTAGACTTTCGCCGCAGGATAGCATATTACCATGTGGTTAGCAAGAGATTTGTGTTTTATATCTGGTATTCGGCGGACCAATTTGTTCGAACGCCGAATCGTTCGAACAACAGTGGACTGAGGCGACCGCGGTGGCATGTTATGCTGCCTGATAACCGGAGGACGCTATGAAAATCGCTTGGGTCATGCGCTATTCTGCCGTGCTGCTGGTAGCGCTGGCAGCCTCGGCCCAAGAACCAGCGAGCCAACCGCCCAAGGAACACACAACCCGGACGAGGGTGGTGCTGCTCGGCACGGGCACGCCTGTGCCCGATCCTGACCGTTCCGGTCCTGCGACCGCCATTGTTGTTGACGATAACGCCTATCTCGTCGATTTCGGACCGGGTGTTGTGCGTCGCGCTAAAGCGGCTGTTCTCGACCGGCACATCACGGCGCTTGAGCCCGCCAATCTGAAGGTAGCTTTTGCGACGCACCTCCACTCCGATCACACGGCTGGTTATCCAGATCTCATCCTGACCGGATGGACCGCCGGTCGGAGCGCACCGCTCGAAGTGTACGGTCCGAGTGGACTGCAATCCATGACCGGGCACATCTTGCAGGCGTACCGGATTGACATTGAGACACGTACAAATCCAGAGGGAGACCAGCACGGTAACCTAGAGGGCTGGAAGGTGAACGCCCATGAAATCAAGTCCGGAGTTATCTACAGAGACGCAAAAGTTAAAGTCACCGCCTTCCCTACGAAACACGCCATGGAGAGCTACGGATACCGATTCGATACTCCGGACCGCAGCGTGGTCATCTCAGGTGATACCAGTCCTACCGAAGAGACGATCAAAGCTTGCAATGGCTGTGACGTTCTGATCCACGAGGCAAGGACAGTGGAGTTGTTCGACAGGCTGCCCGAAGCCTCTCACTCGTTCGGGGCAAAATATCACACGACGTCAGAACAGCTTGCAGCACTGGCGACCAAAGCCAAACCAGGCTTGCTCATTGTCTATCACGCCTGGATTTCTTGGTGGCCGAGCATCGCACCCTCAGGTAACCAGCCGCTTGGGCCGGCTACTGGCGAACTGCATTCCTCACCCGATGTGCTCCAGAAAGAGATCGGCTCGCGATACTCGGGAAACTTCGTCCTCGGGCGGGATCTCGACGTGTACTAGGTTTCGCCAAGCCTCGGCCAACACTGCTCTCGATGCGAATGGTTCCGGTTCGAGGAGGATGGCCGGCCGGGATTTGGAAGGCCGGCGGAGGTGTCGCCGGCCTGAGTTCGCGTTTGAGTTTTAGGCTGCTGCGTTAGTTGGGTTGAGTCGAGACGCCGCGGAGATTGCCGCCCCCTGCCGGGGGCAAGCCGGGGGCCGAGCTACCGCTGGCGCCACCCCCTTGCGGGGGCAAGCTGGCGGACTTGCCGATGGCGTCGCCGTTGACGACCAATTCGACGCGGCGGTTCCTCTGCCGGCCTTCCGGCGTGTCGTTGGTGGCTACCGGCTGCGTCTTGCCGAATCCCTTAGCGGTCATGGAGGACGCGGGAACGCCTTCCTGGGCGAGATAATCCCGCACCGCATCGGCGCGGCGTCCGGAGAGCTCCTGATTGAATTCATCGGTGCCCACGCTATCGGTGTGCCCCTCGATCTGCAAGGTGAGCCCGGGATGGGCCAGCACGATGCCGGAAATCTTGGCGAGCTTTTCGCGCGCGCCCGGCTTGAGCGTGGAGCTTCCGGTATCGAAGAGCACGTCGGACATATTGACGATCAGCCCGCGAGCGGAGTCACGCGTCTGCAAGATGGAGTTCAATTGCTGGAGGAGCTGCGCGCGCAACTGCGCTTTTTCGCCTTCGGCCTTGGCGGTAGCCTGGCGGGCCTTTTCGGTCTCCGCTTCCGCGGTGGCCCTGGCCTGGGCAGCTTGCTGGGCCTGGCTCTCGGCGGCTCGCTGCTGAGTGAGGGCGGCCTGGCGGGCGGCTTCGGCTTGCTGCTGCTGGCGCGCGGCTTCCTGGGCGGCCTGCTCGGCTTGCTGCTGTTGCCTGGCGGCTACCTGCGCGGCTTGCTGGGCCTCCTGCTTCATGCGCTCCGCTTCCGCCTTGGCCTGTTCGGCCGCGAGACGTTCCTGTTCGGCTTGCTGGCGGCGCTGCGCTTCGGCGACGGCATCGGCGCGAGCCTGGGCTTCGCGCTGTTCCGCAGCCAGCTTTTCCGCGGCGATCTTGGCCTGGGCGTCCTCCTGGGCCTTCTGCTTGACGGCCATCACGCGGGCTTCCTCGGCGGTTTCCACGGCATCGCGCGACGTGGAGTCAATCAGCTTGCGATCGCGCTTCTGGCGGTAGGTGTCTTCGGCTGCCGATAATTGCTGCTGCGCCTTAGCCCATGCGGCGGGCGCATACTTCTCGGCGTTGGCATTGTGCGCGACGCGCAGGGCGTTACGCGCTTCAAAGAGCTCGCGGGGGGTATTTCGGTCGATGCCGAAAATGGCGTCGTCAATCTTGGTGTTGGAGGAGGAATAGGCGCCGGGGCCGAGCAATTCGTAGGTGGCGTCAATGTCTTCCGCCGTGCCGTAGGAGCCCGTGGGGACGGTATTTTCCAGCACCACCGTGCTGCCCGGCTGAGTGACGGCAAAGTAGGGCTCGGCGGTGACGATCATGCCAAAGGTCTGCATGTCGGTATCGGCCTTAATCTCCCCATCGCCTGCTTTGAAAATGATTTCACCGAGATTCTCGGCGCGTCCCTGAGGCGATACGGCCCAAAAGACGTAGGTGAGGTACTGAAGGCCGAATTTGGCGGGATCGTCCACGTGCACGAACTTCGCTTCGATGTGCATGCGGTTGTTCTTGGGTTCAACCTTGGCCTCGCCGGCGGCGCCGCGAAGCAGCGCGGTACCGTCGAGGCTGACCTTGGTGGCACCGCCGACACGCCGATAGTTCATGGCTTTAGTGGTGTGCGAAACGGCGTTGGTGTCGGTCGCGCCGGGCGCGGGTGTCGCGGCCGAGGCCGCCGCCGCGGAAGTTACATCCGGGGCTTGAGCCCAGGCGCCGCTAAGGGCCGGGCCCAAGGAAATCGCCAGGATTACCGCCGGTTTGAGAAGTACAGTGTCGATTTTCACGGTTCACTCCTACTCACCAAAATAGGGTTTGTCGCGAGCGCCTTAAAAAGGCCGAAGGCTCGCAACCGGGGCCGGTACTTGACAGACGTTCGCGGCGCAGATGACTTTCGCGCGAAGAACGCGATGAGGTATAGGGTAGCAAGCGGACCGGATCAGTGGGCGGCAGGTGTCATGGCAATTGCGCAAATAATTACCTCTATCTTTAGGCACACGAAGGCAGTTACGCAGATTGGTGATCCGGGGATTGCGGCCCTTCCGGCTCTGGGCGGAGGGAATACTGGTGCCGAAGGGCAAAATGCGATATACGAGGCGGGCGTATGCAAGGGTTCCGACCCCACTGCGCCGGCTCAATTGAACCTAAAGAAATCACCGAAAGGAGCAAATCATGGCCCAGCCATCCACGACTGCCAAGGATGCCCTATCCGCTGTCGGCAAGGTTGCCAATCCCGCGCCGTTGGGCCTCGCTGCATTCGGGGTGACCACCGTTGTTCTCAGCACCATAAATGCCGGCCTATTGCCTGCGGAGGCTGTGCCGGCGGTAGTGCCGCTGGCGTTTTCCTTTGGCGGACTGGCGCAAATCATCGCCGGATTCCTGGAATACGGAAACGGCAACACATTTGGAATGGTGGCCTTCACCTCTTACGGGGCTTTTTGGTGGTGGTATGCATTCCTGAACTGGAGTGTGGGGGCGGGTTGGCTCAAGGCGCCCGATCCCCGGGGCGTGGGAGTGGCGCTGCTGATGTGGGGAGTCTTCACGTTATATATGTGGATCCCTACGTTTCGCACCAACGTCACGCTCTGGTCCGTCTTCCTGCTGCTGTGGATCACGTTCTTTCTGCTTGCGGGAGGCGACCTGGGCATGGGATTGGCGTGGCGCCACGCGGGCGGCTGGGTTGGGCTGCTCACGGGACTCGATGCGCTTTATCTTTCGTTCGCGGAAGTGACCAACGCGACATTTGGGCGCACCGTCGTGGGAATTGGCGGGGCCGTCCTGAAGCCTTAACGCCGGCCGAAACCGCGCCTTACGGCGGAAATAACGGGCTTGACGCCGGACGGGTCCCGGCAATACCTTGAATTCTATGAGCGCGATAAATTTGAAAGTTAACGGCAAGGTCCACGCGGTGGACGTTGATCCGACGACGCCGCTTTTGTATGTGCTGAGCGACGATCTGGCATTGAACGGGCCGAAATTCGGGTGCGGGCTGGGGCAATGCGGCGCCTGCACGGTGATTGTGAAAGGGCAGGCGATCCGCTCCTGCATCACGCCGGTGAAGAGCGTGGAAGGCGCGGAGATCACCACTCTCGAGGGCTTGGGCACCATCGAGAAACCACACCCGCTGCAGCAGGCATTCATCGAAGAGCAGGCCACGCAGTGCGGCTTTTGCATCAACGGCGTGATCATGACCGCCAAGGCGTTTCTGGACAAAAATCCGAAGGCCACGGAACAGGAAATCCAGCAGGCCATGTCCGGCGTTCTTTGCCGCTGTTTTACACACGTGCGGATGCTGCGGGCGATCTATCTTTATAGAGAGGGGCGTTTTAGAGACGGGCGTGCAAGGGATGCCGCGGCGAGAGCGGGACGCACGAGAGAGGAGGCGGCAAAATGAGCAAGCACTCAGAAGTTCTGCCAAAGCCGACTCTGACCGATGACGCGGCAGCCGCGTTGGGGCGTGCGGGATTCTCGCGCAGGTCTTTTCTCGTGGGCGCCGGAGCGCTCATCGTCAGCTTCAGCATGAAAGGCGCGCTGCAAACGGCTGCGGCCCAGGGACCTTTCGAGGGCGGCACGGCCGGTTCGCCGCCGCTCAACCAACTCGATTCGTGGATTGCCATTGCGGCAGATGGTGGCGTGACGGCATTCACGGGCAAGGCAGAACTGGGGCAAGGCATTTCGACGGCGCAAATCCAATTGGTCGCGGAAGAGCTGTGCGTGCCCTTTCATCGCGTCAACCTGACTTATTGCGACACGGCGATTACGCCGGACCAGGGGATTACGTCCGGCAGCCAGTCGCATCCCACCAACTTCAACCAAAAGAATCTGGCGCAGGCCGCAGCCACGGCGCGCGAGGCGCTTTTCGAATTGGCTTCGAAGCGGCTCAGCGTACCCGCAGACCAGCTTATCGCGGCAGACGGCGTGATCAGCGCGAAGAGCGACCCCTCGAAAAAAGTGGGTTATGGCGAACTGGTCGGCGGAAAGAAGTTCGAGATCAAGCTCGATCCCAATGTTAAACGGAAGCCCGCAAGCGAATGGACGGTGCTGGGGACTCCTGCGCGGCGTCCGGATTTGCCCGCGCTCGTCACCGGACAATTTGAGTTTGTGCATAACGTGCGCCTGCCGGGCATGCTCCACGGGCGCGTGGTGCGGCCGCCCGTCGTGGGCGCGACAGTCGTCAATGTGGATGAAAGCTCGGTGCAAGGTTTGCCCGGCGCGGTGAAGGTGGTGGTGAAGAAAAATTTCGTGGGCGTTGTTGCGGAGAAGCCGTGGCAGGCGATTCAGGCGGCCAGCAAACTGAAGGTCACCTGGAGCGCGGGCACGGGCCTGCCGAGTCATGCGGACTTCTACAACTATTTACGGACTCAGCAGCCGACGCGGGATACGCTGCTCGTCAGCTCGAAAGACGTGGACGAGAAGCTGGCGCAAGCCGCCACGGTCTTGAAGGCGACGTATTACTATCCCAACCAGATGCACGGCTCGATGGGCACTTCGTGCGCCGTGGCGGACGTTCAGGGCGATAAGGCCACCCTGTACTCGCCGACGCAAGGCGTCTGGCCGGTACGAGGCAGCGCCTCCATACTTCTCGGACTCAAACCGGAAAATGTGCACGTGATCTTTCGTCGCGGCTCCGGCTGCTACGGGCTGAACGCCGCCGATACGGTAACTTACGACGCGGCCTTGCTCTCGCAGGCCCTCGGCAAACCTGTGCGCGTGCAACTCACGCGAAAAGAGGAAATGGCCTGGGGCGAAAATTACGGATTTGCGTTTGTGATGGACGAACGCGCGGGTCTGGACGCGCAGGGCAACATCGTGTCGTGGGACCACGAGTCCTGGTCGGCCAACCTGGGGAACCGCCCGGGTTATACGACTCCCGGAAACGTGATCACCGGGACCCTGGCGGGCTTTTCGCCGGAACCGTTTATGGCCAGGAGTCCCGCACCCGAACCCCGGGCCTATACGAATAACAGCAACGGCGTGCCTTCTTACGTCGCCGGCAACGTCGGGGGTAAAGCGCAAGGCAGCGGCACCGTGAAATCGGAACGGTCTCTTACGCACAATATTCCATCGCCGTTGTTTACCGCGCCACTGCGGTCTCCGGCGCGGCTGCAAAATACCTTCGCTCACGAATGCTTCATGGATGAGCTCGCGGCCCGAGCCAAGGCCGATCCTGTGGCCTTCCGGCTGCGCCACCTGAGCGACGAGCGCTTGATCGACGTGGTGAAAGAAGCAGCCGCGCTGGCGAATTGGGAGGCGCGTCCCTCGCCGAAGCCGCAGAGCCGCAGAACCGGCATCGCGAGCGGACGCGGCTTCTCCTGCGTGGCCTACGAAGGCGAAAATGGCTGGGCCGCCATGGTCGCCGAGGTCGAGGTCAACCAGGACACCGGAAAAGTCGCCGTAAAGCGGATATTCTTCAGCAACGACTCTGGCCCCATTTCGAATCCCGACGGTCTGCGGAACCAGATCGAAGGAGGCGCGTTGCAGGGCATGAGCCGCGCAATGCTCGAAGAAGTCACCTGGGACGACCAGAAGGTGACTTCGGTCGATTGGGAAAGCTACCACACGTTGCCTTTGGGTTTCGATGTGCCAGAGATCAAAGTCAAACTGATCAACCGGCCTGACGAAAATGCCACAGGCGCCGGCGAGACGGCCATCACCCTTGTGGCAGCGGCGATTGGTAATGCCATCTTTGACGCCACGGGCGCGCGCATTCGTCAAGTTCCGTTTACGCCGGAACGTGTCAAGGCCGCCCTGAGCCAAACGCTAAGCCGAGTGTAGGGCGCTGGGGCATTCTCCGACGCTTGGCGGCGACTATTCTCCTGTTTCGCAAATAGCTTTTCCTTCGTTGTTGTCGAGTATCTTGGCACGTGCCCCAATGGAAGACTTTGCCAAACTTCGGGTTTCCTTCGTCGTTATCATTGCGTACGGGATTTCCACTGGAAAAAATGAAAACGCTGGTCAATTAGCAGCAATGCCCTAGAATGCCCGGTCGTGAGTACTTTGTCCCGCACGCGTTCATGTGATCTTCCGCTGCCGCAGAATTGGGCGCCGGCATACTTCGTTTCAATTGGAGCTCCTGATGCCAAAATGGCTCTCACCCGCTTTGCTGCTGTGTGCCGCGCTGATTGCCGTGCAGTTTGGTGCCGCTCAAGACAATCCTCAGGACGAAACCCGGGCGACCATGGCCCCGGAATCGCCAACGCAAGAGGCGCCGGCGGACTCAACGCTCGCATTGGCTCCGGACCCGGCGGCGGAGGGCGCGCTTCCTGATCCGCTGCCAATCCAGTCCTTCGCGTCTCCGCGTGCGCCTTCGGAGTGGCACGTCCTTGGGAGCCAATGGAGGAGCCTCGGGCCGGACTTGCTTCACGATCAGAAGCGCATGTGGCTTTTTCCGGTCTCTGTAATCCGCGGACACCACCTCAAGCCCACGCTCGCCGTGCTTGGCGCCACGGCCCTGCTCACGACGATCGATGCACACGATGCCAGGTGGGTGCGCAACAGCCTGCAGCCGCTGAGCCGATTCAACAATGCCTTCGCCGGCTACAATACTGCTACCGCGACGGAAGCATTCGCCTCCGCCTTTTATCTCGTGGCCGTGGCGCGCAGAAATGCGTACGACCAGAAAACGTTCATGCTGGCCGGCGAGGCAGTTATAGATTCGGAAATCCTTACCACGGTCATGAAGGACGCCGATGGGCGTATGGCTCCCATTTCCTATCCGGCGAGCGGTAATTTCACAGACAGCTGGTTCAAGGTACGAAGCGGCGGAAGGTCGGGATGGATGGGCGGCCTCGGCAGCATGCCTTCGGGCCACGAGATCGCCATCATGGCCGTAGCCACGACATTTGCGGAACGCTATCCGCATCCGGCGTGGCACCGCTGGCTGGCTTACGGACTGGCCGCCGCCGCGGGGCTCTCCCGCGTGACGCTGCAATCGCATTTCACCTCCGACACGTTTGCCGGAGCCGCTCTCGGTTACGTCATCGCCCGCTACCTGGTCCTCGGGCGGCAGCGCTCGAATTAGCCCTAAAAGCGCGCGGACGGCCGGCCCAGGGCGTCTCTCCGCGCACGATAGTGAATCGGCTTCCGATTGGCGACTTATCGGGAGTCGGCTTTCCATCGATTCCTGGTCGAATGTGACCGCAGATTTTCGAGTTAATCCCAATCAAGCTAAAATGGCTGTGTACAAGGACTGCGCCAAAATCATCCAGTGGGTTATGCCTAGAGTAGCAGAGCTTGGCGGTGCCAGGCCGTGGCTCTGAAGCTTCCCTCTGGGATGAGCGAGCGAATGGCCACGCCCCACAACACGCCCAAGCACGATCTCGATTCGCTGCGCATTGACGACGAGCAGCGCACGCGCAGCAATTTGGGAAAGCGCTTGGCGATAATCATCGGCGGATTGATTCTGCTGGCGGGAATCTCCGGCGCGATTTTTAGCTTTCGGGGGAGAACGCCCGAAGTGGAAATCGCCGTGGCGCAAAAGACGCCGGTCGGGAGGCGCGAAGCACTGTTAAATGCCAGCGGGTACGTCACACCCCGCCGGCGCGCCACGATCGCGGCAAAAATCACGGGACTCGTGACCGGCGTGTTCTTCGACGAAGGCACTCAAGTGCACGAGGGGCAAGTGCTGGGCACGCTGGATGATTCGGACGCACGCCGAGCGTTGGACTCCGCGAAGGGTGATCGCGATTCTACGCAGGCGGCAGTTCAGGATTACGAGGTGCAGCTACGCAACGCCCGGATTACGCTGCGCCGAACCGAGCAATTGCAGCAGGCCGGCGTGCAGACGCAGGAGCAGTTGGACAATGCACGCACAGCCGTTGACAGTTTGCAGGCCAAGATCGATCTGGTGAAGACGCAGGTTACCGCGGCGGAAGCCCGAATCCAGGTCGCGCAGCAGGCGGTAGACAACTGCACGATTCGCGCCCCGTTCGACGGCATCGTGGTGTCCAAGGACGCGCAAATTGGCGAGATGGTCTCGCCCATTTCCGCGGGTGGGGGGTTTACGCGCACGGGAATCGCCACCATCGTGGACATGAAGTCCAATGAAATTGAAGTGGACGTCAACGAAGCGTATATCGCGCGGGTCGTTCCCGGGCAGGCCGTGACCGCGGTTCTGGACGCCTATCCGGACTGGGAAATACCGAGCCGGGTGCGCACGGTGATTCCTTCCGCCGACCGCCAGAAAGCCACGGTAAAGGTGCGCATTTCCTTCCTCAAGTTGGACCCCCGCATTCTTCCGGACATGGGCGTCAAGGTGACCTTTCTGGGTGAGGAAAAGCATCCGGCGAAGAGTCCCGGCGACTCGGCGGCTGGAGTCTTGGTCCCGGAGCGCGCCGTTCGGGAGGATAACGGCAAGAAGATTGTGTTCCTGTTGAAGGAAAATCGCGCCGAACGCCGCGCCGTTACCGTGGGAAACACCGTGGGCGGAGATGCCGAAATCATTGGTGGCCTGACGCCCGGCGACGCGGTGATCGTCAAGGGCCCGCCGGACATCCGAGACGGGCAAAGCGTTGCAGTCCGAAAATAGGAGGAACGATGGTCCGAGTGGATGGCAGCGGGGGCTCGAACAGTCTGATTCAAGTGCGGGGCCTCGACAAGACCTACCGCCGCGGCGGGGGAGAGATTCGCGTTTTGCAAGGATTGAACCTGGACGTGGACAAAGGCGACTTCGTGGCGTTCATGGGTCCCAGCGGCTCCGGAAAGACTACCCTGCTCAACCTGCTCGGCGGGCTGGACGTGCCCACGCGTGGCACCATCACCGTTGCCGGCGACGAGATCACGCACATGTCCGGCCACAAGCTGACCGAGTGGCGGGCCCGCCACGTGGGCTTCGTCTTTCAGATGTACAACCTGATTCCGGTGCTGACGGCATTTCAGAACGTGGAGCTTCCCCTATTGCTGACCAAGCTATCGAAAGCGCAGCGCCGGAAGCACGTGGAGACGGTGCTGCATGTGGTCGGTTTGGCGGACCGGATGAACCACTACCCGCGGCAGCTGTCGGGCGGCCAGGAGCAGCGCGTGGCCATTGGGCGCGCGATTGTGGCCGATCCCACCTTCCTGCTATGCGACGAGCCCACCGGCGACCTGGATCGCCAGAGTGCCGACGAAATTATGGGCCTGATTGAACAGCTGGTGAAAGAGTACGGCAAGACGGTGCTGATGGTGACGCACGATCCTGTGGTGGCGCGCCGGGCGGGCAGGACTCTTCATTTGGAGAAAGGCTTGCTGGCGGAGTCCGCAGAGCCGCAGGGAGTGGCGGCGGGAGGACGTCATGAAATTTAGCGGGCTGATTTTCGCCAATCTGTTTCGCAAAAAGATCCGTTTGCTTCTCACGATCGGCTCGTTTGCGGTGGCCTTGTTTCTATTCGCGTTTCTCGCCGTAGTGAATGACGTGTTCAGCCGTGGTGCGGATATCGCCAGCGCCGACCGCTTGTTCGTCATAAACCGCACTTCGATCATTAACCCGATCCCGCTTGCCGATCGCGACAAAATGCTGCGTATTCCCGGCGTCAAAATGGTGACCCACGACAACTGGTTCGGCGGCATCTACCAGGACGAAAAGAATTTCTTTCCGCAGTTCGTCATCGATCCTGAAAATCAGCGCCAGGTTTTCCCGGAGCTTATGGTTTCCGATGAAGAATGGAAGAACTTCCTGAAGGACCGCCAGGGCGCGATCGTAGGGGCTCGCACGGCGGAGCGGTTCGGCTGGAAAATTGGCGACCGCATCCCGCTAAAAACCACCATCTGGGGCAGCGGTAATTGGGAATTCAATATCGAAGGCCTCTACCATGGCAAGCGCCCTCAGGACGATGAGACGCAATTCTGGTTTCAGTGGGACTATTTCCAGGAACACGTCCCCGACGCGCAGAAAGGCCAGGTAGGCTGGTACATCGTCCGTGTCGATTCCCCGGACGATGCCGTGCGCGTGGCCAAGAGTATCGACGCAGAATTCGCCAATTCTCCATACGAGACCAAGACCGAAACGGAGTCGGCCTTCGCGGCCAGCTGGGTCAAGCAATTCGGCAACATTCGCTTTTTGATTGTTACCATTGGCACGGTGGTCTTCTTCACGCTCCTTCTGGTCACGGGAAACACCATGGCGATCTCCGTACGCGAACGAACCCCGGAGCTGGCGGTTCTCAAGGCCCTCGGATTTTCCGACCGCACGGTTCTCTTTTTTGTCCTGGCAGAGTCTCTCGTGATTGCACTGGTCGGGGGGCTTCTGGGACTGCTGCTTGCGGTCCTGGCCATGCCCGTTCTTACCAGAGCTCTCAGCGGGCTGTTGCCTCAACTCGTTTTGGCGCCATCGGTTTTCGCATTTGGCTTCGCGACCGCTCTGGCCGTTGGTTTGGCCAGCGGCTTCTGGCCTGGCTTGGGAGCGATGCGCCTGCAAATCGTGAACGGCCTGCGGAGGGTTTGAAGATGCCGGGTATCGCTGCCAAGCTCCTTTTGGGAGTAGCCCTGACCCTGGCCGCGACGTTTGTGCTGCTGATACTCGCGGGCCTGGTGGCAGGGTTGCTGGCGCCATTCCTGGGGTCTGTTCCCATTTCGTACAACTTCCGGAGCATAAAAGCGCGATGGACCTCGACGATTGTTGCGGTGCTGGGCATCGCCGGCACCGTGGGCGTCTTTGTGGCCATGCTCTCGCTGGCGAACGGCTTCCAGGCGACGCTGGTGGCCTCCGGTTCTCCGGGCAATGCCTTGATCCTGCGGGCGGGTTCTCCTACAGAAATGATGGGCGGAGTGACTCTCGATGCGGTGCGCGTGGTTCAAGACGCGCCGGGCGTAGCACGGGACTCCTCGGGACCGTTGGTGACGCAGGAGGTCGTCGGCGTCATGCCGTTTCCGCTGATTTCGACGGGAACGGACGCGAACGTGCAGGTTCGCGGCGTCTCTCCCAACGTGCTGCGGATCCGCACGTTCGCGAAAATCACCGACGGGCGAATGTTCCGGCCGGGCCTATCCGAGATTGTGGCCGGAAGAAATGCATCCAGAACCTACGCCGGCCTTACTCTCGGCAATACGATCCAGTTCGGGGGCGGCCATTGGCAGGTGGTCGGCATCTTCGACGCCGGTGGCTCTGCCTTCGATTCCGAGGTCTGGTGCGACGCCAAAATTCTCAACGAAATCCTGAAACGGCCGGACAATATCTTTCAGTCCGTTACCGTTCACCTGGCCTCTCCGGAGAGCTTCCAGCAATTCAAGGACGCCGTCACTTCCGATCCGCGCATGAACGTGGATGTCACGCGGGAGATCGATTATTACGCCAAGCAATCCACGGTTATGACCCGGCTCATCACCGTGCTCGGCGGCCTGGTGGCAGCGATCATGGCGGTTGGCGCTGTCTTTGGCGCCCTCAATACGATGTACTCCGCGATCGCGGAGCGTGGTCGCGAGATCGCCACGATGCGTGCCGTGGGGTACAGCAGTTGGAATGTGGTCCTCTCTTTTCTCTTTGAGGCGTTATCGATTTCGTTTGTGGGCGGAATCCTTGGATGCCTGGCTGTGCTTCCGCTCAATGGATTGACCACCAACACGATGAATTTTCAAACCTTCGCCAACGTCGCCTTCGCCTTTAAGATCACTTTCGATCTCCTGCTTCTGGGGGTCGTCTTTGGGCTCGTCATGGGTGTTCTCGGCGGAATGCTGCCGGCGATTCGCGCGGCTACTCGCCCGGTGGCTGTGGCGCTTCGTGAGCTATAGGCGAAGCGTTGTAGCAGCAATCGGGGAAAATAGGGATTTGCGAATTCAGGCCTAAGCGGCGACAATCCAGAGATCAAATCAAGTGCAGTCCTTACGCACGCCAGTCAGGAGTAATGCAATGTTCCGGTCCACAATCAGAATGGCAGCGGTTTCATTCTTGGCGGCAGTTTTGCTTTTGGCTCAGGGAAGGCCCGCCGGGCAAAGCGGCGACGTTACTCGCGCCACCCTGGACAATGGCCTGCGCGTGGTGATTCTGCGCAATCCGCTCGCGCCGGTGGTCACGGTGGAGCAAAACTATCTGGTCGGCGGCAACGAAACCCCGCAAGGTTTTCCGGGCATGGCGCACGCCCAGGAACACATGGCGTTTCGCGGCTGCGCGGAACTGACCGGCGATCAGATCTCGGCCATCTTTGCCCAACTGGGCGGATTCGGCAACGCGGACACGCAGCAGAACATCACCCAGTACTACACCACGCTACCCGCCGGTGATCTGGACATAGCTTTGCGCGTTGATGCCGCATGCATGCAGGATATTCAGGATTCACAAGGCGAATGGGCGCAGGAGAAAGGCGCCATCGAACAAGAAGTGGCGCGCGACCTCTCCAATCCCACGTACAAATTCATCACTCGCGCGAATGAGGACATGTTCTCCGGCACGCCCTATAGCCATGATCCCCTGGGCACGAAGGATTCGTTCGATGCGACCAGCGGCGAAATGCTGAAGAATTTCTATAAGGCCTGGTATGCGCCGAACAACGCCATCCTGGTCATTGCCGGCGACGTGGAGCCGAACGCCGTGCTGGCCAAGGTGAAGGAATATTATGGGAAAATCGAGCGCAAAGCGCTGCCGCCGCGTCCGCAGGTCACGTTAAGCCCGGTGAAATCCGAATCGTTTATGCTCGATAGCAATCTCCCTTATCTGCTGGCCTTCATCGCCTACCGCATGCCGGGGACCGACAGCACGGATTTCGCGGCCGTGCACATTCTGAGCGACGTGCTGGCCAGCCAGCGCGGAAACCTCTACGAACTGGTTCCACAGGGCAAGGCGCTCGAGGCGGAATTCGGCCTGGCGGAAGCTTACCCCAAGGCCAGCATGGCTTATAGCGTCGCGGTGCTGCCCGCCGCAGCTGATGCGGCTCCCGTGATTCAGGATATGCGCAAGATCATCGCGGATTACGCCGCGAAGGGCGTGCCCGCGGATTTGGTGGAAGCCGCAAAGCGGCGGGAAATTGCGGCCGCAGAATTTCGCCGCGATTCCATTCCCGGTTTGGCAGAGGCCTGGTCAGACGCCCTGGCGGCGGAAGGACGCAACTCGCCGGACGACGACGTGGAGGCCATGAAGCGGGTGACGGTCGAAGACGTAAACCGATTGGCCAAAACGTATCTGGTCGACCAGGGCTCCATCACGGCGCAACTTAAGCCCTCGCCTTCGGGCGAGCCGGTGGCCTCGAATGGATTCGGCGGCGGCGAGCAATTGACTTCGGCTCCCACCAAAGCCGTGGAGCTGCCGTCCTGGGCGAGTTCTCGGCTGCTCACTCTGGAATTGCCGCTTGCACAGCCGGCGGCAACCGACGTGACGCTGCCGAATGGCCTGCGCCTGATCGTTCGCACCGTGAAAGTCACGCCGACGGTTACGGTGGTGGGGAATGTCCGGCACGATCCGCAGATGGAAACGCCCTCGGGACGGGACGGCGTCGCCCGAGTTCTCGAAAATCTGTTTTCCTATGGCACGAAAAATCTTGACCGGCTCGCTTTCCAAAAAGCGCTCGACGATATCGCCGCCGAGGAATCCGCGGGCTTTGAATTTTCGCTTCAAGTATTGAAGCAGGACTTCACTCGGGGCGTGCAGCTGCTGGCGGATAATGAGCTGAATCCCGCGCTCCCGAACCAAGCCTTCAACGTTCTGAAGCCGCAGACGGCGCAATTCGTGGCGGGGCAGCTTCGCAGTCCGGGTTATCGCGCCGGCCACGCGCTGAACACCGCGCTCTTTCCGGCCAAAGATCCGGTCCTGCGGCAAGCGACTCCCGAGACGATTGCGTCGCTCACCATCGACGACATCAGGCAGTATTACGCCAAGACCATCCGGCCCGACCTCACCACCATTGTGG
>QHYR01000259.1 GCA_003223315.1 Acidobacteriota bacterium
GGCAAGTCACGGGCTACGTGTATAACGTCGAAGTTGTCCTGAACGCGATGAAGACCAGAACCATCTATACGGTGGCCTACGGGTGCGATCCGCAGAACGTCTCCAAGGCACGGCAATTGATCGAGCGCGATTTGGTTGCCATGCAGAAGGAAACGGTCACCCCGGCGGAGCTGCAGCAGGCCAAAGCTTTACTTTTGCGCCAGCTTCCGCTGGCCGAATCGAGCGAAGATGGCGTGGCCAATGCCTTGGTCCGCCGCGCGCAGATCGGGCTGCCGCTGAATGAACCGGAGCGCGCCGCCAAGCGCTTTTATGATCTGACCGCGGATGACGTGCGCGCGGCGTTTGCC
>QHYR01000076.1 GCA_003223315.1 Acidobacteriota bacterium
CACAGGAAAGGCCATATCTTCGGCGCCGATCTGGATCGGCAAAATGAAATTGCCAAAGCCCGACTGCGGCGCGGTGGTCAAAACCATGAAGACCATGATCGATCCATGCATCGTGAGCAGCGCCAGATATTGCTCCGGAGTCATCTGGCCGCCTGGCGTGAACGGCATCTTGGCACTGGGCCAGACCAGGTGGATGCGCATCAGCAGAGACAGCGCCATGCCCAGGAAGACGGAGAAAAGCGCCAAGACGTAATACTGAATTCCGATGACTTTATGATCGAGGCTGAAAATATACTTACGGATAAAACCACTCGGCGGGTGGTGATGGCCGCCGCTCTCGTGCGTCACCATCGAATCGCTCCTGGAACCGTTCGGCTCCTTTTCCGACGATCTACTGCTGCTGTAAAGCGGTCTCCTGATCGCGCATCCATTTATCGAATTCCTCCGGTGAGACCACATTCACGAAGCTGCGCATACGGTAATGCCCCAGTCCGCAGAGCTCGGCGCAGGCGAGTTCGTATTGCCCGGGAACTGTGGCGTTGAAGTGCATGTGGATGGTCATCCCGGGCACCGCGTCTTGCTTTAGGCGCAGCTCGCGAACATAAAAGCTGTGCGTGACGTCCTGCGTGCGGATCAGCAGCTCGACTTCCTGGCCCGCCGGAACATACGCCACGGGCGATACGACGTCATCTTTCGAAGTTGCATCGCGAGGATCCAGTCCCAAAGGATTTCCGCTGGAGGCGCTAACCAGTTCCGGCCTGGTCGCGCCGAATTTGCCGTCCGGGCCGGCATAGCGGAAATTCCAGGCAAATTGCTGGCCGGTGACCTCCAGTTGCAACGCCCCAGGCGCGGCGCCCTGGAAGTGTGCTTCGGCCCAGGCGTGCTCGCCATAAAGTCCCAGGCCGACGAACATGATGATGGTAGCCAGCGTCCAGATGAGCTCCATCGCCGAATTTCCTTCGAAGAAGCTGACTTTTTGGCCTCGTTCCCTGGACCGGAATATGGCGAGAGCGAGCCCGAGTTGCGCGAGGACAAAGACGATGCCGGTAATGATCAGGGTACGATGGAATTGCTCGTCAATCTGGGTTCCAAACTGGCTGATTGCCGGCGGAAACCACCAGATTTTAGCCACGAAAAGGTAAACGGTAACAATGGTGAAAATCAAAAGGACGGTAGCCAGGGTAAAGGCGACTGCAGCTGAGCCTTGCTCTCCGCTTTTTCTCCTCATCTTCCTCCACTCCGGACGATTCACAGCCGGACCGGCCCAAATTAAACCAACCGCTCCGCTTCCGCTGAAGCCTGTACCACTGTTCGGCGCCAGCCTAAGTTCACAGCGAACAGCCAAAGAGAAGAGACATCATATACATCCGCTCCGGATTTTCAAGCCTTTCGGCGCCTTTGTTGGAAATGTGAGTTCCGCGAACCCATATCGCGTGTGAATTCTTGCTTACGCCAACCGAAGCCGCTGACCGCAGAGCACGCATTAGCGTTTTTCCCGTATAGGAGAATTCTGGCATAGGAAAGCTCTTGCGCTTTATCCCACACGTGTCTATAAGCGGGTTGCTCAGTGTTGATCCGACAGCATTGATGTATCCGCCGTAAGTCTAGAATCTACGGGAAAGCCCGGATAGGAATCCGTGCCCCATTGTGAAATATAGAGTTTCCCTTATGCCGTGTCGATTGTTATTAGCGGACGATCACGAAGTCGTCAGGAAAAACCTGCGCGAGATTATCGAACTCAAAACCGACTGTGTCATCGTGGGTGAAGCCAAAGACGGCCTGCAAGCGGTGCGTTTAGCTAAGGAGTTCGAGCCGGATATTGCGGTGGTGGATATCAGCATGCCGGAGTTGGATGGGTTGGACGCTGCCCGCCAGATTCGCCTGGAAAGCCCACGAACCAAAATCCTGATCCTGACGATGCACGACGCCGCCCCTATCGTCGCCACAATCCGAAAGACTGGCGTTCACGGATATTTACTGAAATCGGAGGCGTCCAAAAATTTGCCCTTGGCAATTAACTCACTGCTCCGCGATCAGCCCTTTTTCGGCCTTCCCGGTGCCGAGCAGTTTCCCCACGGAAAAACGACGTAACAGCGCGGCTCAGACGGCCATCGGTCTTCTGCCGCGGCGTGCCAGCCTTCTCCTGGTCTTCATTGGTACGCCGGCCATGGCCTGCATCTCGGTTACAGGCTGGTGTTCGGCAAGCGGAGCGGTCTTCAGTGCCTGGCCGATCACGTCCAACAGGTTATCCCGCGAGAACGGCTTCTGCACAAATGAGCATCCCTCCTCGAAGGCGTCGCTCGCGCCGTAATCCTGATAACCAGACATGTAGACCGTCTTGACGACGGGATAGAAGCGCCTCATTAATGCAGCGAGTTCCGGTCCGCGCATATGCGCCATCACGACATCGGTTAGGAGCAAGTGAATCGGTTTGCCCCAGCGCTTGGCTAATGCCAGCGCCTCAGTCCCGCTCTTGGCGGATAGCACCGTGTAGCCTGCCGACTTCAGGAAGCGAGAAGCCAATTCTCGCACCGCATCTTCATCCTCGGCGATCACGATAGTTTCACCCCGGCTAGCAGCCAGCATAACCTTGGGCGGCGCGGCTAGCGGTTTTTCGGCTTCGGTCGCGCGGGGCAGATAAACCTCGAACCGCGTTCCCTTCCCCGGCTCCGATTCCACCCAAATCCATCCGCCGCTCTGCTTGATCACGCCGTAGACGGTCGCCAGCCCCAAGCCGGTGCCTTTACCCAGTTCCTTGGTAGTGAAAAAGGGCTCAAAAATGCGGGCCTTGGTTGGGGCATCCATACCATAGCCTGTGTCGGTAACCGCCAGCATCACGTAGGAACCGAGAGGCACGACCGGGCGATTCCTTGCGATCTCCTCGTCGATGGTGACATTGCGGGTTTCGATGGTGAGCGTGCCGCCATCGGGCATCGCGTCAACCGCGTTCACGCTGAAATTCAAAATCACCTGCTCGAGCTGTCCCGGATCAGCTTTGACCTTGCCAAGCGAATCGCCCGGCCGGAAGCCGAAAACGATATCGGCGCGAATCAGCCGCGTCAGCATTTTGGCCATATCCGAGATCAGCGCGTTCAAGTCCAGGATCTTTGGTTGCAAGACCTGCATGCGGCAGAAGGCCAGCAGTTGTCGCGTGAGGGAAGCGGCGCGATCGGCAGCTTTCGCGATCTGCTGGCCGCCGGAGTAGAGCGCTTCGTCTGGCTGCAAGCGCTCCAGCATCAGAGCCGTGTGTCCTTTGATCACGGTCAGCAGATTATTGAAATCGTGCGCTACGCCACCTGCCAGTCTTCCGATCGCCTCCATCTTCTGCGATTGCCGCAAATGGTCCTCGAGCTTCTGCCGTTGAGCCTCGTTTGTCTTTAACGTCGAGCGCATCCGGCCAAAGGCGCGCGTAAGCTGGGCTACCTCATCGCTGCCGCGAGCGTTCAAACGATAGTCAAAATCTCCCTTTTCCAGCGCATCCACGCCACCCAGCAAACTGCCGAGCGGACGCGTGAATCTGTCGCAAATCGCGAATACAAGTGTGCCTCCGGCGAGCACGGCGACCAGCCCAAGTCCCAGAAGCAGATGATTCAGGCGCGCTAGCGAAGCCATGGTTTCTTGATCGGATTTCAGGACGATCAGGCTTACGGGCGGTTTGACGCCCGGGGTTAAAACTTTCAGGCTGCCCCAGTATCGCTCGCCATCGATCTGCAACTGTTCGGGCGCCGCCTGATCGCGAAGCTGATCTGCCAGCTCTGCCTGCTTGAGGGCTGGAATGGTGCTTACCACGATATCGTCGCCGTACCGCAGGGCTACTTGCGTTGCAGAGATCTTCCCCAGATCGCGGAGCTCCTGGGCCTCAACGGCCCGGCCCGCGATTACCATGCCTGAGAGAACCTTATTGGACGGCGGATCGCTGTAAAAAGGCTGGATGGCAATCTGATAAAGCTGCGCTCCGCTGTACCACCATCCACTGACGTCACCTGGCCGGCGGGACCGGAGCAACATAGCTTCCCCTGTGGGACCTTGGAATTCCCCTGCCGTCGTGTGTAAGGCGCGGATGTGTCCGTTCTGGTCGGTTAGCGCCAGAAGGTTACGATCGGCTGACTGCCAGGGGTCCTCGCCGGCATCGTGGATGGTGGTCACGTCGCCATTCCGCATGGATGCCACGGTTGCCAACAGGTCGGCTTTGTGGCTGAGAGCGATCTGGCGTTCCTGCTGCATCACCTGGAAGGTCAGGATCACATTTCGAGCTTCGTCCCCGACCTGCCGCTCGAGCTGGATTTCCGCGCTGTGACGCAGAATGAGCAAAGTTGCGCAGGTGAGCCCCGCGATGACTAGAACGAGAGAAGACAATAGTTTCGTGCGGAGTTTCAGAATGCCGGCCTTTCCGGGCTAAGGGCGCCGCGAATGAGCGACTTAGGAGAAAGCGCGCTGATTCTTCGGGCTGGACTATAGCAATCGCGCCTACCCGGAACAATGGACCCTGGGTACCTCATTGTGCCTAATAGGTACTAGTACATCTGCCCCCTTAAGAGCGCTTCCCCACGGGAATGGGGCGAAATCGGCCCACGAAATTGACGGGCTTTAGATGAGCTGACGAGTTCTCCAAACAGGCACGCAGACGGCCATCCAGATCAAGACCGCCGCGCCCAGCACTTCTACTGCCGGATATCTCACCACCGTCTTGTAGACGGTGAAAGCAAAGGCCAGTAACCCTATGCCGCCCATCGCGGCGCCTGCCGCATCGACGCGCGCTACATTTTGGCTGCGGATTGCCCCGCTTACGGATCGGCGGCGTTTATGGAACCGCAATTCTGCCCATCACATCAGATGTCGGAAGATGTCGGAAACGGTAAAGCGGGGGGAGTGCCAAATCAGATTTTACTGCGGCAGTCAGTCAGATCCTTGCGGGATATAGCCTGCAAAAGTGAAAAAACAAGAAAGGAGAGGAGTCCAACTCCTCTCCTTCCTGCCATTACGCCTCGCAACAAACTCAGCCGATCGGAGTGCTGGCGGAGCTTGCACCCGAACCGGAGGTGTCCACGCGGATCACGCCCGACTGATCGGTGTAATACATATTCTGTCCGGTCGTGGCCGCGGTAATGGGGGTAGCCGTAATCGAGTAAGACTGGTTTAGCGAGCCGGCCGTGAACTTGAACGTGTAGCCGCTCTTGGTCCCAGCCGCGAGCACAGAGTCAATCAGGTCCGCCGACGTGGAGCTGGCTGTGCCGCCAGAACCGACCGGCCCCAGATTGCTGAGCGCCGCTGGAAATTGGTTATAGCTCGTGGAATAAGCGATGCACGCTGTATTCAACGTACGCAGCGAGCCCACCGCCGAAGCCTGGTTGGCCGCGATCTTCGACCGCAAGAGGTTGGGGATGGCGATGGCGGCGATAATCAGAATAATCGCCACCACGATCAGGAGCTCAATTAGGGAGAAGCCCTTTTGTCTGTTACGCATTTGAATTCGTTCCTCCGAAGGCGCCTGGGATTCTTGGCCGCCTTACCTGTTCTTGACTAAGTGCACGGCAGCCGCCATCCAGGCCGAGCACTGTTAGTTCTTCCGACACATTTGTCGAAGCCCTTCAAACTGAACGCGCTACACGAACAAACCTCCTTGGCTGCTACAGGCGCCGCGATTTTCCGACCCGTAAGAGTGACATATTACGACAACGAAACACCGCGAAATGTGACGCAGAATGGCGCTTTCATAAGGGTTAACTATGACCGTTTCCATAAGGTAACTATGGCATCATCGGCCGGATGATGACGGACCTTGATGCCTAGCTCTTGAGGCTCCGATGTGTTTTCATCCGAAGGCGCACTCTGGCGATTGGACGGACTGACTCGCCATTCCCATGGCACTTGACGACGTTGACCGCAGCCCGGGAATTTCTGATTGATACTTGAGCAAGCACACGGACGGGAATCTGGCCCCAACGATTTCTTGAAAACGGCGCTCCATTTGCAAATCCTCGGCCCGGCGGGCGAAACTGACTGAACGTCGACGACAAGCCAAGCGATGAAACGGCTGATTGTGAATGCGGACGATTTCGGTCTAGCCGAGAGCATCAATCGCGGGATTATCGTCGCGCATCGCGACGGCATTTTGACGAGCACGTCACTGCTTGCCAATGGTTCGGCGTTTGACCAGGCCATCGCCTTAAGCCGGCAGTTTCCTCGGATTTCGGTTGGCGTGCACCTCAACATCAGTCAAGGAAAGCCCGTCTCGCCTGCGGCTCGCATTTCGAGACTCGTGAACGAGCGTGGGGAATTGCACCTCAGCCCGTTCCGCCTGTGGATGAGAATTCTGACGAGGAAAATAGCCCTCGAGGAGATTCGCACGGAATTTCGCGCCCAGATCCTCAAGGTCTTCGACGCAGGCCTGACGCCAACCCATTTGGATGGCCACCTGCACGTGCATATCCTGCCGCAGCTTTCTTCGATTGTGATTGCTCTCGCGCGGGAATTTTGCATCCGCGACGTCCGCTGTCCAGCAGAAAATCTCGAGGCCACGTTACCTGTGCTTTGGAAAATCGGCGGAGCCAGCATCCCTGCGCTCGAGCGGTCGGCCGTTGCCTATGCAGTAAGCTCGGCCGCACGGCGATTCGGAGCGCAATTGCGCATGGCTGGCCTGGTCTGCCCGGACGCTTTTTTGGGCCTCGCCCAGACCGGATTTTTGGACGTGAAAGCGTTGCGGGCCCTTCTTGCCTTGGTGCCCAACGGCACCACTGAGTTGATGTGCCATCCCGGATACGCAAGCGCGGAGGTGGAATCTTTTGGCGGCGCACTCACGCGGCAGCGCGAAACTGAGTTGCTTGCTTTGACTGCACCGGAAGTCAAGGAGATGCTGGGGCGGCTGGGAATTCGCGGGACTAACTTTCGCGATTGGGAAGAGGACCTTCCCGATCAACCTCCAGCTTGAAATCTAACTGGCGACGGGGCAAATCAGAATCCCTCGCTAAGACGTCGTCTCCGGAATGGTCCGGCAGTGGCCCAAGCTCCGCGATTTGCCTCCTTGCGTGTCGCCACGGCCCCGCGGCGGCGAAGCGAATCCTCAATAGGTCCATCAGCATGCGCGGCGATTGCAGCAGGATTGCATGACGGGTGGCGCGCCGTTCGACCACGTCGAATTCGACCTCCCGAATGAGCAATTCCCGTTTCCATGCGGCAAAGAGAAATTCAACATCGAACGAGAATCCGCCTAGCCGAAGCCCCTCCACAACCGGCAAAAGCGGCTCGCGCACGAAAGCCTTGAAACCACATTGAGTATCGCGCAAGGGCAATTTCAGAATCGCGCGCACCAGGGTTCTATACACGACGCTGGCCAGGAAGCGCGAGCGGCTGGGAGCGGAGCTCATCGGCGCGGGACGCCGCGAGGCAATTGCCACTGCGGCGCCATCGCGCAGCGCCTCCAGCAATCTCAGGATATCTTCTGGACGGCCGGGCAAATCCGCATCGGTAACAAATACGCATTCCCCGCAACTAGCGAGTATTCCGCGCCGAATGCTGGCTCCTTTTCCTAAGTTTACGGAGTTGCGCACCAGACGAAGGGATTCAAAAGCTCGCTGCCATTCTCCCACCAGAACCCCTGTGTCATCAGTCGAGCCGTCGTCTACGATGATCACTTCCGCCGCAAACGATTGGCGCATCAAGAACGCACGAAGGCAATCGAGCGTTACGGGCAGTATCGCAGCCTCATTGTAGGCGGGTATAACAATCGACAAATAAGGATTCATACACTCTCGCGCGACGCGGATGCGTCACAGAACAAAGAACAGCCCTGATCTAGGCTTCGTACTCTTCAAAAACCTGGTGCGTCCGCCAATCCGACTAAACAGCGTAGCTCACTTGTACTTTCACATCGCCCCGAAGTCAAGCAAAGCCTAAGCCAACAGCCAGACGCAGCGCCGCCGGCCACAGCTTCATTTATCTAACCCCGGGGACGTCCGTAAAAGGGTTCGGTGTGCCTCAATCGAATGGCACTATCAAGGCATACGTCTTCTTCTACTTTACCGGCACAACGCCGACGTCGTAGAACCGCGCCGCATCGGGCTGCGAATTACATTTGCGGGAACCGGCCGAAGGCATGCTGAGCGATGCCTTCGGCCCGTTTTTCCTTGCTTAAAGAATGTCGCTATCTTCCCGGCAATCCGCAAAAGCAGCCGGAAGTGATACCATCGCGCCAAGCTATGAGAAAGCGGCTCGCCTGTCTCCTGACGTTGTGTGCCTGCCTGCTCGCGCTCATCCATGGCGCGCCAGCCCAAACAAACAGTACGCCAGCACCCGTTGTGCTGCATGCCGCGCGCCTTCTGGACATCGAGACCGGCCGGATATCCGCGCCCGGCGAAGTGCTGGTGCGAGGCGAACGCATCGCCGAGGTCGGTTCCGCGGTGAGTCATCCGGCGGGCGCACAGGTGATTGACCTGGATGACACCACCTTGCTGCCCGGCCTGATCGACGCGCACGTGCACTTATTTCTGCATCCCGGCGCGGAGGATTTACAGACGGTTCAGGAGTCGGTGCCGCAGCGCGCCATCATGGCCACTTTGGCTGCACGCGCGGATCTCATGGCCGGGTACACGGCAGAGCGCGACATGGGCACCGAAGGTGCCGGTTCGGCGGATACCGCCGTGCGTAATGCCATCGATCAGGGCCTGATCCCCGGGCCTCGACTGAGAATCAGCGGGAACGCAATTTCCATCCTGGGCGGGCACGAAGATGCCATCGGCTATAACCCCGAACAGCGCGTTCTCCCCAACGCCACCTTCGCCAATAACTCCGCCGAACTCGTGGCTGTGATTCGCCAGCAGATCAAGGAAGGAGCCGATTTCATAAAGATCTACGAAACCGGCGAAGATTCTTTCCGCAATCGCCAATTCTCCACGCCCTATCAGTACACGGAAGCCGAACTCAGCGCCGCTGTGGCTGAAGCCGCGCGCGTGGGCAAGCGCGTTGCCGTCCACGCCACGGGCGAGCCGGGCGGGCTCTACGCCGTTCGAGCTGGCGTGGCTTCCGTAGATCACGCCTATCAGCTCAGCGACGAAACCATGCGGCTGATGCATGAAAAGCAAATCCCCGCTGTGCCGACGTTCACCATCGAGGAGTACTTTGCCGAACATCCTTCTTCGCCGGAAGAAGCCACCTGGGGCCAGCTGCTCGAATTTCATGCTCAAGAGTTCCGCAGACAGCTTGCGGCCGGCGTGCCCATGGCCGTTGGCTCTGACGTGGGGCCTTATCCCCACGGCACGCAGGCCCGTGAGTTTGTGCTGATGGTCAAATATGGAATGACGCCGCTTGCCGCCCTGCAAGCCGGCATGATAAACGGGGCGAAATTGCTCGGTTGGCAGGGCCAGATCGGCGCCTTGAAGCCGGGCTACTTCGCCGATATAATCGCGGTTCCGGGCAATCCGCTGCAGGATATTGGCGTCTTGCAGAAGGTTACTTTCGTCATGAAGGGCGGAAAGGTCTACCGCAGATGACTGGCCAAGCTTCTCCAGTCCGTCATTAGACAAATCAAAACAACCCATGTACGTTGAGGCGTCTGCGTAGCACAATGGAAGCTGCGGTTTGTGGTGGGAAGGCGTGTTCCTTGCGTCTTGTGCTGTCTTTGGCGTTTGTCCTCTGTCTATCCGCACCCAGGCTGTTAGCCCAGGAGCCTGATTCGTGTGCGGCGCAGTCCGCATGTCCGGAATCGGTTGAGGCATCTCCCGATGCGCAGCAAGCTGCCCAACCGGCCGGAGCTTCTACCGCACCCAGCGATTCCGCGCAATCCGCCACTGAGCCCGCCGGCCAAAATTTTGCGGAACCAGGGCCGAAGCTCGAGCAGAAACCGCCTTTGCCGGGCCAGGAACCAAAACGCATCCTCGGTATCATGCCCAATTTCCGTGCAGTTAGCGCGGGCGCGACTCCCCCGCCTCCTACCCCGAGCGAAAGCTTTGTGATTGCCACGCGCAATAGCTTCGATTATTCGGCATTCGTGTTTGTGGGCATCACTTCACTGCTGGCTGAGGCAAATGATTCGCACCCACAACTTGGAGAGGGCATCGACGGCTTCGCCAAATACTATTGGCGTGGGTGGGTCGGTGGACAAGACGGACGGCAATTATTGGGTTATCTTTGCGCTGCCCACCCTATTCCATCAGGATGAGCGCTACTATGCTCTGGGTCAGGGCGGCGCATGGAAGCGCCTCACCTATTCCGCCAGCCGCATCCTCATCACGCCGAGCTATCATGGGCACCACAGCTTCAATGTCTCCGAAATTCTGGGCCGAGGCCTCGCTCAAGGTATTTCGATAACCTATTATCCC
>QHYR01000364.1 GCA_003223315.1 Acidobacteriota bacterium
ACCGGATGATGTAGCCCGTTTCGCTTCCCGCATAACCAGTCAGGCCCGGAGCCACGCCCGGCCCGGGGATTCCATCCAAAGAATCAACCTCAGCAGGAGACGCACCAGCAGAATGAAACGCAGGAATGGTGGTGTCTTCACTCCTTGCGTCTGCCCCTTGAAACTGACCGTGATGGTTCCTCCGCGGATCGTGACCACACACGGAGAAGTCCGAGGCACTGAAAGCACATTGTCGACGCCTACTGGGATCGTCGGGCAACTGACCGGCGCCGTACCGCTGACGTCCTTAATTTTTTGAGTGAAAAACGAGGCTTGCTCGCCGCCGACCAGCACGGCGGAATTGTGTACGCTGGCGATTTCCGGGGCATTGCCAGCGCTGGGGAACTTAAATGGGGTGGTTGTTGTGCCGGCGCAGTTGCTAAAGAAAACATCCCCAATATGGTCTACGTGAGGGTGATCAATCAGCACGACGTGCACACCACCGGAAGGGTCCGATGGATTGGGAAGCCGGGGATCGCCTGAGCCGTTTACGGTCCGTCCGGGCGCGATGAGGATTCGCACGCCCGTGGGATCGACAAAGAGGAGAGCCCGGTCGCCGATGCAAAACTCGCCCTGTTGGGAGCCTATCGGAGTGATGGTGACGTTTTGAGCGTGAGCCGATGACCATCCCAAGATGATCGTAGAGAACAGCAATAGCGAAACGAGCGATTTGGTGCGAACCATCATTGCCCCCTTTCGTCATCTGATGTATGCGGAGCATGCGAGGACAGCCGCACAACACGATTCCACTCGACTGTCCTGTTTTGGGTTGAAACTCATGCATTCCTCTATGCCTTGGTCCCGCATTTGTCAAGCGGGCATGCGGCAGCGCAAAACTCGCGGCAGGAAACCAATTGTTGTTGTGCGGGTTGCTGAGGACGTTTCGAGAACGGGCAGTGCGGAGGGGCTGCGGCGGTTTTGGCGAGCTGCTCGCGCCGTGTTATATGATCGCACACGGTGAAAGGCATCACTAAATCATTCGTCTTTATCTTGGCGGCCGCTTCCGGAGCCCCGTCCGCGGTCTATCAAATAGTGTGGATGCGCCGTCTCAGTTTGGTCTTCGGAATTACAACCCTCCAGACCAGCACAGTTCTGGCGATATTTCTCGGCGGCATGGCTATCGGAAGCTGGATCTGGGGCCGTCTGGCAGACCGCCGGCCGCAATTCGCCTTGATCGTTTTTGCGGCGATCCAAATCGCCACGGGAATTTACGCGTTCGCCAGTCTTTGGATCTTCGGCGGCGTCGAAACTCTGTACCTGGCTGCAGGTCGATCACTGGCCGACCGCACCGGTCTTTTTGCGGGCCTGCAATTCGCGTTGAGTGTCCTTGTCATTCTCCCACCGGTAATCCTGCTGGGCGGATCACTTCCGTTGCTCGCTCGCCGCATGGTTTCCGAGAGCAGCGGAATCGTTGGCGCGGTGGGCGCAATTTACGGGTGGAACATGCTCGGTGCGGCCTTCGGCGTCGTTGCCACGGTGTATTTTTTGCTGCCCACGGTCGGATTGACCTCTGCCGTTGCGTTGGCCGCGACGGTAAATGTTCTCGTGGGCGTCGCTGCGTTTGCGGCGGGCATGAGTGCGGAAAAGCGGCCTGAAATGCCGTACGCAGCGGCTGCGATGTCATCCGGGATGACTGATTTTTCTCCTAACGTGATCAAATTCCTAGTCCTGATCGCATTCGCATTATCTGGAGTCGCCGCGACCACATTTGAGCTGGGCTGGGGCCGTCTGCTCGCTATGGTGATGGGTCCATCAGTATACGCGTACGGCACACCAGCCGTGATCGTCCTGGCTGGTCTAGGGATGGGTAGCATTCTCTACGGCGTTGTGCAGCGAACTACCGAGGAGCATCAGCAAAGGTTTACATTCCTTGAATTCCTGATCGCATTCACCGCGACTCTTTCACTGATGGTCCTGCCACGAATCCCGGTGCTGTTTGTTCGCTTCTTTCCTCTATTTCGCGATTCATTTGGCCGGCAGGCCGCCATGCACTTCATCGCTGCGGCAATGGTGGCGTTGGTTCCCTCGGTGTTATTCGGCGCGGCGTTTCCGGCAGCGGTAGCCAGCCTTGGCGGCGCCGCGGTCCGCGTTGGCCAGACGATCGGAACTGCCTATGCGGCGAATACGCTCGGCGCGGCCGTCGGTGTTTGTGTTGCGGAGTTGGTCCTCATACCGGCTGTGGGCTTGCACGCCACGATGACCCTGGCTGTGCTCGTAATGGTCGCTGCCGGATCTATAGTCTGGTGGCGCATCCGCGCACCGAGGCTCCGCCGCCTTCAAGCTCTGGCGCCGGCAGTCGCCGCGCTGCTGAGCGTAGGAATGATGCCTACCTGGCCTCGCGAGGTATTCGCCGCGGGGATCGGTTTCGTTGCGCCTCGCTTAGGAACAAACGAAAAGCTTAGCGGGATCGTCAGGGGGATGCGACTTCTCTATTACCGCGATGGAAGGAACGCCACTATCTCCGTTGACCAAACCGGTCACACCCTCGTCTTTCGTTCCAACGGCAGGACGGTAACCTCGACCGATCCAGTCGATATGGCCGACCAGTTGCTACGGGGCCATCTGCCGATTCTTCTGCACCCGGCACCGAGCAATGTCTTGATCCTGGGTCTCG
>QHYR01000077.1 GCA_003223315.1 Acidobacteriota bacterium
TACCACCGGCAAGAGGATTGCCAGCGGCTCCTCGACGAACCCGAGTGCCGCGCTTTCCAACCAGACTGTGAATCTCTTCTCCGACCTCCTCGTCCACCACATGGGTAGAGGCCTGGCGGACGGCATCACGCAAGGTGGCGCGGGCCCCGATGAGTTCCGCACAGCTCCACTCTGGGGTGTCGGGCAACGCGTCTTTTTCCTCCATGACGGACGGACAAGCAATCTGGTGGAGGCTATCGAAGCTCACAGCAGCCGGGGTAGCGAGGCCAATAAGGTCATCGGCGGTTTCAACAGGCTGAAAGCTCGGGAACAGCAAGACATCATCAACTTCCTGCGGTCGCTCTAGTCTAGCGGCGCCCGGTGCAAGTTCAGCTCCGAACTTGGCTTCTCCACATACGTGCATTTCGTGCCACCGAAGTAATACGGTACATGCCCTATGACACTTTGGAGCGCCGCGATCGATTTACTTCTTGAAGAACCCAATACGTCCATTTACTCTTTATCTACGTCCCTGCTCTTATTGGTCTTTGGCTCTGGATGGAAGGTAAGGTAGTAGTGTGAGCGGCGCGAGAGACGGCGCCGCAGCAATCCATGAAGCCGAGCGAAAATTTGACCCCAGAAGAGCATTGGGTGGCGGATCTCGATTGGCCGCTTGCGGAAACTGCCGCTTCGTATCCTCGGCGTTCCGCTTCATCCAGAAAACAGAGAATCATCCTGGTTACTTGTATCGTGGCTTTGGCCGTAACAATAGCGGGTGCATTGCCATGGCTAGGCGTGCTGCGATAAACGATGCCTGAACCAGCGCAAACTCCACATATTGCGGATCTCCAGTCCGAACGGCGGCGAGTCCCTCGTTTTCCTTTCAAAGCAACTTCCGTGGTGACTGAAACAGGTTCTTCCCAAATGGTTGTCGCACAGACTAGCGAATTGAGTCGTTTTGGCTGCTTCGTGCAAACGGCAAAACCATATCCGCAAGGGACCAGGGTGCACATTGAGTTGGCCGATGGCGGAGAGGTTTTCACGGCGTCCGGCGTCGTCGCTTATGTCGCAGGCGACGGCATGGGCATCGTCTTCAGTATGGTGGAACCCGAGAATTACGAAATCCTTGCCAAGTGGTTGTCCCGTACGCCGAGACGATTCGACCGCTATAGTTTCGGAGCAACGGCGGAAGTAAAAGAACTCGGTTCATGGAAGGAGCAGGTTTTAATTACCCGCGATTTGAGCGCTGGCGGCTGCTTCGTTAAGTCCACGGCACCACTTCCCGAGGGAACCCGAATACGTGTGCGCATTGACCATGCTGGAGACAAGTTCACGGCCCTCGGCAGAGTGACCCATAATGTCACGGCAGAAGGAATGGGCGTCGCGTTTGTGCAAGTAGAAGCAAAGGATCGAGCAATCCTCGAAAAGTGGCTGGCTGATGAGAAGGCAAATCGATAATCCTGGCACGCACCTCCTGGCGGGTGGGCTCTTTTTCTTGCTGGCTGTAGCGACGATTGCCATAATCGCCTCAGTAATTTCTTAGCTCATTCACGCTTAATCGACCTTGAGGCCCCGCCTATTTACTCGTGCGGTAAAACGCCGATCCGATCAGGTCTTCCGGCGAAAGTCACCATCCTCCGCGAAAAGGCTACCCACAGGATGCGCTTTTCGCGGCTAACAAAGTCGAGCTTTCGCCGGTTAAAGAAGTCGTCCCGAGCGAGCCACGTGGGGTAAAATAGAAGATGCTCGAATTTTGGTCAGCCGCGTTGAGCCGTCAATTCCGAATTGCGCCCATAGTTCCTCCTCGGCCAGGATCATCGCTCCTCATCGGCACTATTGGCAGTCAATCTAAGCCTTTTAGAATGATATCGTTGTATAGTTGCAAAAATAAGTCCTTTGCAATGATATTCTTGCAAAAAAATGGGGGCGGGGGGTGGAATATCTCACGCAAAACTTTAAATTTGGTCAGGAATCAATGCGCACACAGAGCCAGAGCGCAAGCTTCGCAGAATGAGCAGTTACGAATTTGCAGAACTTAAAGTGCCTTTAGAATGAACACTTGCAGAATAATGGGGCGGGGGCAGCCTACGCCTGAGCGAATCGAGCAAACTGGAATTGGGATTGTCGAGTCGAAAAAAGCTCCTCCGCGAAAAGTCACCTACAGGATGAGCTTTCGTGCAGCAACAAAGTCCACGCCGCTTTTGCCGCGGGTTGAGGAGGATTGAGCAACCCATGATCCGCGTTGTCGAGCGCGAAAAGGCCGTTTCTTCGCGCGAAAGCCATGGACATCAGGAGCTTTCGCGCGTCAAAAAAGTCACGGCGCTTTTCGCGCCTAAAAAAGTCCTCGGAATCTACATCCAGGTGCCCTTCTGCCAAACCAAGTGCACCTACTGTAATTTTCATACCGGAGTCGCTTCGCGCGCGGCCTATGCGCCCTACGCGCGCGCCGTGGAGCGCGAAATCCGCGATTGGCGCGCGCTGCACGGCACCGCAAATCTCGAATCCACCTCGCATCTCGAAGCCATCGAGCGACCCATGACTGGCGTTGTCGAACGCCAAAAGCGCGTGCGGAATCACGCGGCTTTTGGCGATAAAAAAGTCGACACAATCTACCTGGGCGGCGGCACGCCCAGCCTCTTCGATCCCGCCGATCTCTCGCGCATTCTCGACGCGGTGCGTTCGCACTTCGCCTGCGCCGATGCCACCGCACCTTCCTCTGGAGCACGTGCGGCCAGCACCTCTGGAGCCCGTGCGGCCAGCACCGAAGTGACCCTCGAAGCCGATCCCGAAACCATCACGCCGGAAAAAGCGGCCGCCTGGCTCGCCGCCGGCATCAATCGCGTCAGCCTCGGTGCGCAGTCCTTCCATGATGCCGAACTAAAGCCCGCTGGACGCATGCACCGCCGCGAAGATATTTTTCGCGCCATGGCCCACCTGCGCGCCGCGGGGTTCGCCAACATCAGCCTCGATCTCATCGCCGGCCTACCGCATCAGACCGCGTCGAGCTGGCAGGAGTCCGTCGAGGAAGCACTGCGCCTGCGCCCCGAACACATTTCGATTTACTTGTTCGAGATTGACGAAGGCAGCCGTCTCGGCCGCGAACTGCTCACCGGCGGAGCACGCTACTCCGCCGCGGCCGTTCCCAGCGACGACGCCATGGCCGACTCTTACGAATTCGCCTGCGAACGCCTGCGCGAAGCCGGCTACGACCACTACGAAATCTCCAATTGGGCGCTGCCGGGCTTTCGTTCGCGGCACAATTTGAAATATTGGCGCCGCGAACCCTATCTCGGATTCGGGGCCGGCGCGCATTCCTTCGACGGCCGCTGGCGCTGGGCCAACGCCCACGATCCCGCCGCATATGCCGTGGCGATCGAGCAAGGGCGACTCCCGATCGAGCAGCTCGAAGAAGTCACGCCGAAGCAGGCGCTCGAGGAAGAGCTTTTCCTCGGCCTGCGCCAGCTCGAAGGCATCGACCTGGCGCGCATCGAGGCCCAATATGGATCGCAATTCAATGCCCACTTCAAAGCAACGATCGGCGCACGCATCGAGGAGCTGCGCGCCCAGGGATTGGTCGAGCGCGCCGGCCCTCGGGCGCGGCTCGCGCCCGCGCGCCTGGCCGTCTCCAACGAAGTCTTCGTCGCCCTGTTGGATTAGGCGCCGCATGATGTGATCGTCGAGCGGCAAAAGGGCTTGGACATCAAGCTGCTTTTGCCGCCTAAATAAAGACGTGCCGCATTCGCGGCAGGCGACAAAGCAATCGCGGCGCTTCGGCCGTTCGAGCCCTAAGATTAAGATGGATCGCCGAGCGTCAGAACTAAAGCTCCGTAGGATTCGAGCGAACATCCTGCGAATCATGCCACTTCGACCCGCAAATTTTCCGCCCGGAGCCAAGCCCTGATCGCTGCGAATCCTTTGCTGCGCCAAGCCGCGCTGGTGGCGCTGCTGTGCGTCACGTCCGCCTCGCTCTCCTGTTCCCGTCAGCAATCGCAAACGCCGCCCCCAATCAGCGCAGCGCAGCAGGCCGCCGGCGGCCAGCCGCCCGACCGGCTCTTCGCCAACGGCCACACCGCCGCCGTTACGGCGGTCGCCTTCAGCCCCGACCGCCGCTTGGCTGCCACCGCCGCGGACGACAAGACGATTCGCATCTGGGATCTCGCCACGGCCAGCGAGCAGCGCGTGCTCGCCGGTCACACCGACCACATCACGGCGCTCGCCTTCAGCCCGGACGGAACGCGCCTCGCTTCGGCAAGCGGCGATGGTACAGTTCGCGTCTGGGATCCCGCCACCGGCAATACGGTCTATGCCTTTACCTTGCCCAGCAAGTGGGCCGAGCAAGTCGCTTTCAGCTCGGATGGGCAACTCCTGGCGGCCAGTGCGGGTGCCGATGACGAAGGCGGGAATTCCTATATCGAAGTCCACGACGCCGCCACCGGCGCCAAAATTAACTCCATCACGCTCGATTGGAACAAGGCCGAGCCTCTCGCCATCACTCCCGACGGCCGCCTGCTCAGCTCCGGCGGCGCGGGCGAAGATGGCGAATACGTGTCCACCAGCACTTGGGAGTTGAGAACCGGCAGGAAACTCAAGACGCTGCCCGTTCTCTTCAATGCGTTCACGCCCGATGGCCGCTGGGGAGCATCGCTCGAATACCGGCAGGGCACGCAAATCAATCTTTGGGACATCGCCGCTGGCCGGCGCGTGCGCACCATCGCGCTGCCCGGGTTGCAGGCATCACGCGTGGCCTTCACTCCCGACAGCTCGCGCGTCCTGGCCGCCAGCCGGAATGGTTCTGAGGTCAAGCTCTTTGAAATCGCCACAGGCAAGGAAGCGCAAACCCTTCCGATTCCCGCCGGCGCTGGCGTCATTGCTTTTTCCGGCGACGGAAAATGGCTGGCTGCGGGCTCCGGCTCTTCGGTCGCGATTTGGGATCTCACCGCCGGGAGCGAAGTCGAAACGCTGGCCGGTCAACTGGCCGCGCAAGACCTGACCTTCAGCCCCGACGGCAAGCTGCTGATCACCGGTGGCCCGGCGCTTGGAATTTGGGATGTCGCCTCCGGAAAACTCATCCGCACCGTGGCGGGCGGGGCGCAGAGTTTAGTCCTTAGCCCGGACGGACGCTGGCTGGCCGCCAACCCGAAAGGCAGTCTCGAGATTTGGGACACCAAGACGTGGATGCGTGCCACCCCGTCGCCGCCTGCGGGCCAATTCGTTTGGTGGATGGGCTTTGCTCCCGCGCAGCTTCCGCTGGTAGACCTTTCCGCCGCCGGATTGAGGTGGTGGCAAGTCGGCGCGGGCGCCGAAGCGCGCTCGCTTTGGGGAACCGCTTTCCCCGCGGCGCTCAGCCCGGGTGGAAAAATTCTGGCAACCGCCGCGCTGAGGGTGCCAAGTGCGAGCAACTACGATCGGCCAAACGTCAGCATTTGGGACGTATCCACCGGGCGCTTGCTGCAGACGTTTGCCGCGCACGAAGTCGGCGTATCCGGCGTCGCGTTCAGTCCCCATGGCAAATGGCTCGCGACTTCCGGGCAGGATAGCCGCCTCGATCCCGCCAACCTCGGCGCCAGCCTGGCCAGCACGAAGCACAGCATCAAGCTCTGGGATACCAGCACCTGGCAGCCGCGCGTGTCGCTGCCGTTCGTAGGCATGGGCGGAGGCCTCGGCAACTTCAGCCCGGATGGCCGCATGCTCGCTATCACGGCGCAGAATAGCGTCACTCTGTATGACGTGCCGGACGGCCGCCCCATCAAAACGTTTACGAGCGCGGGCGGGGTCCTGCGCTTCAGCCCGGACGGCCAGTGGCTCGCGCGGGGCAGCGGCAACGGAATTGCCCTCTGGAACCTTTCCGGTCTCAGCAAATAATCGGGGTGATCGCCCTATAGCGCGCGCTTCCAGGCGCTAACAGCGTCCGCGTTGCAGTGCTGAATGCCCTGCTGCATAATGCGAAGACGCAAAGGAGCCCGCGATGAATCCAGTTTCGGCAACGCAAACCATCTCCGAGCCCGAGAAGCAGCCCGGCAGCACGCTGGCCATTGATCTCCGCAGCGATACGGTCACGCGGCCCTCGCCGGAGATGCGTCGCGCCATGGCCGAAGCCCCCGTCGGCGATGACGTCTACGGCGAAGATCCCACGATAAACAAGTTGCAGGCGCGCGCCGCCGAAATCTTTGGGCGCGAAGCGGCCATTTTTGTGCCCACGGGCTCCATGGGCAATATCGTTGCCGTGAAGACCTGGACCCATCACGGCGACGAAGTGATCATCGAAGAGCGCGGCCACATCCATCAATACGAGATGGACTCCATCACCGCCATCGCCGGCTGCATGCCGCGCACCACCTACGTCGAGGACGGCATCCTCACCTGGGACCGCATCGAGCCGCTGATTCGCCCCAAGGTTTATTACCGCGCGCAGACCGCGCTCGTCAGCCTGGAAAGCTCGCACAATATGGCCGGCGGCACGGTCTATCCACCCGAAGTGAGCGACGAAATCTGCGATCGCGCCCACGACGCCGGCCTGCGCGTGCATCTCGATGGCGCGCGCATCTTCAACGCCGCCGTCTATCTCGGCCGCAGCGTGGCGGAGATAACACGCAAATTCGATTCCATAATGTTTTGCCTGTCGAAGGGGCTGGGCGCGCCGGTGGGCTCGATGCTCGTCGGCTCGCGCGAGTTCATCGAGAAGGCGCGCGTCTATCGCAAACTTTTTGGCGGTGGTATGCGGCAAGTGGGCGTTCTCGGAGCGGCCGGCCTGATCGCGCTCGAAAAATCCCCGGCGCGTTTGCACGAAGATCATGCCAACGCGCGTTGTCTCGCCGAAGCGCTGGCGCAGCTTCCTGGCATCAAAGTCGATCTGCGCAAAGTGCAGACCAACATCGTAATCTTCGACGTGAGCGGCACGGGCCGCACCGCCGCGGAAATTTCCGCGGCGCTGGCCAAGCGCAACGTGCTGGCGAATCCCACGGGCAAATACGACATCCGTATGCTCACCCATTGCGACGTGGACCGCGCCGCCATCGACCGCGCCTTGGTGGAATTCCGCGCGTTGCTTGCAGCGTAGTTTCGCGGTGCGATGAATCAAGAAATGCCGGGCTAAAGCCCGGCGCTACAAGCTACAATACGATCAAAGACGGCCCGCCTGAAGGCGGCCGCTACAAAACAACGCATTTCAGCACAGGTTTTGTAGCGGCGACCTTTAGGTCGGCCATGTTGTTTCCCGCGGCGTTACCTTCTCGTCCTGGCGTCTCGCTTAGCGCATCCAACCGTGTGAATATTAGATGTGCGTGCGTAAACGCCCGCCTGAGGCCCAACCCGCGTGGACTTTTCCCTCACCGACGAACAGCAACAGCTCCAGCGCACCGTGCGCGATTTCGCCCAATCCGAAATCGCGCCGCACGTGATGGAATGGGACGAAGCTTCGCGTTTTCCCGCTGAACTCATCCCCAAGCTCGCCGAACTCGGCTTGCTGGGCGTCATCTTTCCGGAAAATTATGGCGGCGCCGGCCTGGGCTATATCGAATACGTGATCGCCATCGAAGAACTGGCGCGCGTGGATGGCTCCGTGGCGCTGATCGTGGCCGCGCACAATTCGCTTTGCACCAATCACATTTTCAAATTCGGCAGCGAAGCGCAGCGTCAGAAATATGTGGTGCCGCTGGCGCGGGGGAAAAAGCTCGGCTGCTGGTCGCTCACCGAACCCGAAGCCGGCTCCGACGCCGGCGGCACGCGCACCGTCGCCACGCGCAAGGACGGCGGCTGGGTGCTCAACGGCGCGAAAACTTTCACCACCAACGGCCATTATGCCGACGTGTGCGTGGGCATGGCCGTAACCAACCGCGAAAAAGCCTCGCATGGCATCTCCGCCTTCATCATCGAAAAAGGCACGCCCGGCTTTCGTCCCGGCAAAAAAGAAAACAAGCTGGGCATGCGCGCGAGCGACACCTCCGAAGTCGTCTTCAGCGATTGCCTCGTGCCGGAGGAAAATCTGCTGGGCAAGCAGGGCGACGGTTTCGTGAATAGCCTTCAAGTGCTCGATGGCGGACGCATCTCCATCGCCGCGCTGGCGCTGGGAATGGCACAGGGCGCCTGCGGCGCGGCCACGAAATACGCGCAGGAGCGCAAGCAGTTCGGCAAGCCTATCAGCGAATTCGAGGGCATTCAGTTCAAGCTGGCGGACATGGCCACGGAAATCGCCGCCGCGCAGATGCTCGTCTATCACGCCGCCTGGCTCGCCGATAAATCCAACGCCAATGGCGGCGCGATTCGCTTCACGCGCGAATCCAGCATGGCCAAGCTCTACGCCAGCGAAGCCGCCGTGCGCGTGGCCAACGAAGCCGTGCAGGTCTTCGGCGGCTACGGCTTCATCAAGGATTATCCGGCGGAGAAGTTTTACCGCGACGTCAAGCTCTGCACCATCGGCGAAGGCACCAGCGAAATTCAGCGCCTGGTGATCGCCCGCCACATCCTCGGCAAACAATAAGCCTCTTTGCAAACGTTGGTTTGGTAGATGTTTAATTTCCGATAGTGCGACTTTTCATGAGCTAAAACGGAGAGGCCAGCGTGACCTGTCATTCACTTCGTTTGACGTAGAGGCAGTCTTCATCGGGATTGATGAGAATGACCGGTGGCTTTCCAAATTGCACTATAAGGACTTCAAGCTCTGCGATTCCCTCAGGGGGGTCCGAGTAACTATCCCAGCGTTTTCGCTGATCCAGGGAGATGTGGTCCTTTTCCATGTAAGACCAGTGTTGACCGGTAGACTTGATTGAGCGCCCGTCTTTCATAATTGTTTGCTGATCAAAAGTACCGTCAGAATGTAGAGTCAATGTGTCCGATCGGATGGGTGAGTCCTCACAGTCATGGCGCATCAGCAGTTCCCATCTGCCTTGAAGCTCAAGGAATCGTTCCTGGGCAGTAGGCTCTGTCTTGTGGCAGCCTAGACAGGACAGCAATACAGGGACGACTAGGAGAGAGATGAGACGTAGTTTTCTCATTTTGGCCCTAAGGCCAAGCGTAACACGCAAAATCTTGCTCGAAGATATGTCACTCCGGAGAAGTGCGCTTGTCGGGAATTGACCTGCTACCCGGCTTTGGGCGGGCGCTCAAACTGCGGGCTTGCTTGTTACAATCAAGCCTTGCCAATGGCCGAGAGCATCGCCAACTGGGCCGACCAGGTGCGCGCGGGGGATACGCGCGCGATTTCGCGCGCCATCACCGCCATCGAAAATTCCGATCCGCGCGCCGAGGATTTGCTGCGCGAACTTTTTCCCTTCACCGGCCGCGCCTATCTCATCGGCGTGACGGGCGCGCCGGGCACGGGCAAAAGCACGCTGGTGGATAAACTCGCCGCCCATTATCGCGCGCGAGGCAAAACGGTTGGCATCATCGCCGTCGATCCCACCAGCCCTTACACCGGTGGCGCCGTGCTGGGCGACCGCATCCGCATGCAAGGGCACGCCACCGACTCAGGCATTTTTATTCGCTCCATGGCCACGCGCGGATTCTTTGGCGGACTCGCCCGCGCCACCGCCGACGCGGCCCTGGTGCTCGATTCCGCGGGCAAGCAGATCGTGCTCATCGAAACCGTTGGCGTCGGCCAGGACGAAATCGACGTGGTGCGCCTGGCCGAATGCACGCTCGTGCTCGTTGTGCCGGGTCTGGGCGATGATGTGCAGAATATGAAAGCCGGCTTGATGGAAATCGCGGATATTTTCGTGCTCAATAAAGCGGAACGCGAAGGCGCCGATCGCCTCGAGCAACAGCTTCAGGCCATGCTGGAACTCGCGCCTACCTCCAACGACGGGCGCCGCTGGAAGCCGCCCGTAATCCCCACCACGGCCACCGAAGGCAAAGGCATCGGCGAACTCGCCGAGGCCATCGAGAAGTTTCGCGAGCAGCGCGAACGCAGCGGCGAGCAGCGCGCCAAAATTCTCGAATATTGGAAGCAGCGGTTGGTGCTGCTGCTCGAAACGCAGCTGCTGGCCCGCGCGCTGGGCGGCGATGGCCAGCGCGTGCTCGAGTCTTTGGCATCCGAGGTCGCGGAGCGCAAGAAAAACCCGTACACTGCGGTGCGCGAGCTGATCGCCCGCGCCGGCCTCTAGCGCACCAATGAAACTCGGCTCGATCGAATTTCACATCCTCAACGACGGCACCTTTCGTCTGGACGGCGGCGCCATGTTCGGCGTCATCCCCAAGCCCATGTGGGAACGCGTCGTGCCGCCTGACGAGCGCAATCGCGTCACGTTGACGATGAATTCGTTGCTCATTCGCGCGGCGGCGCAATGGATTTTGGTGGAAACGGGCGCCGGCGATAAATGGGATGACAAACGCCGCGACATCTACGCCTTTGAAGGCGCGCCGCGTCTGCCGGTACAGCTTGCCGCGCGCGGACTCGAGCCCGAGCAGATCGATATCGTCGTGAACACGC
>QHYR01000365.1 GCA_003223315.1 Acidobacteriota bacterium
GAGGTGCGGTACGAACCGCGCAGCGCCATCTGGCATCAGTTCTCCTCCACCATTGGTGCGCATGTGTCGCGCCGGCGAGCGGCGGCTACTTACGAACGCAACCGGCTGCTCACGCATTGGCTGCACCTGGATACGCACCACCAGTGGGCATCTCATGCTCTGGGCATCGCCGTAAAGCTGCTCACCAGCCCGCTGGCCGGCCGGAGCGAATCCTGGCAGGCATTCGCGCAGGCCGTGGTGCTGTGGAGTAAAGTACGGATGCGGCGCGCCCAGTTGGGAAAAACGCAGCAGCGCACTCTCGCCGAAGTTTTGCGCAAGATTGAGGAGCAGATGTCCCGACCGGAGATTCGGCCTCTGGACGCCTCCTCGGCGCCCATACGGCCGTATCTTCGGTCCGAAACGTTCAGCTCGTTTCAGGCCGAGTCCGAAAAAACCAAATGACCAATCGAAAAAAGACGACGCAAGAAGTTTTGCCGCGATTCATCCTTGTCTCGCTGGTTTTGTTCCTAAGTTCATCGCCCAGCCTGCGCGCGCAGCGCGATCCGGCGGAGCCTCCCGCCGGAAAGCTCGCTCCCAAGCTGCTGCCGCGTCCCGCGGGCGCCATTTCGCGCGGGGAGGTGGACGAAGCCGGGATGCGCAGCCTGATCGAGCAGCTGGTGGCCTGCGGGACGCGCAATTCGCTCTCTTCCTGGACCGACCCCAAACGCGGCGTGGGATGCGGCCGCGATCGCGTTGTGGCGCGGCTGAATGAAATTGCCAAAAATTCAGGCGGCCGGCTGCAAGTCGTGGTGGACAAATTCGAGGGCACCGGGACGCGAACGAATAATAAACCTGCAGATATGGAAAACGTCTACGGCGTGCTGCCGGGCAGCGATGCCCGGCTCGCGAAAACCGTCTTCATCATTTCGGGCCATTTTGACTCGCGCGCTTCTGACGTGATGGATCCGAATCTGGACGCGCCCGGCGCGGATGATGACGCCTCGGGCGCCGCCGTGAGCATGGAATGCGCGCGGCTGCTTAGCCGCGCGGGCCCGAACGGCCAGGAGATTGCCACGCGAACGCCGCGATGGGGTAATTATCGCGCCACGCTGCTTTTCGCCGCGGTTTCGGGCGAAGAGCAAGGTTTGCTCGGAGCCGAACGCATGTTGTCCTGGGCCAAGCAGCAGGGTTACACCGTCGGGGGCATGCTGGACAATGACATCGTCGGCGCCGATTCCGCGCCGGGCGCGCCGCACCGCGTGCGACTTTTTTCCGGCGCTGGCGATCAAGACGACGCCGATTCGCCTTCGCGCGAACTGGCCCGGGCCATCGAAGAGATTGACGGCCGCGACGCCGTTCGTTTGATCTTTTCCCTGGATCGCCTCGGACGCGGCGGCGATCACGAGCCCTTCTATCGCGCCGGTTTGCCTGCGGTTCGATTCACCGAGCCGCTGGAGGATTATCGCCATCAGCATCAAACGCCGCGTATGGAAAATGGCGTCGAATACGGCGATCAGATCAAATACTTGAATCTGGATTTTTCCGGCAACGTTGCGCGCGCCAACGCCGAAGCGCTCAGGCAGCTTGCCCTCGCGCCCGCGGTTCCCGCAAATGTAAAACTCGGCGGTGGCGTTACGCCCGATGCCAAGATTAGCTGGAGCGTCGCAGAGGATCCCGAGCGCGCCGGCTTCGAGATTTTATGGCGCGAAACCAGCGAGCCGCGCTGGCAGGTCTTTCAGTTTGTTACAAGCGCTGGCGACACGGTCTTAAAGGGCGTATCCACCGACAACCACTTTTTTGCCGTGCGTTCGGTGGGGAAGAACGGAGCGCGCTCCATCGCCGTGGCCGCATCCGCGCCCAGAACGCCGCCATTTTGAGTCCGCCCAGCCGGCGAGGTGAGAGCGTCTTAGGCCGCACGAAATCCCCTCAGAAAAGATCCTGCAGCGCCGCGCGCGCCGCCAGATGACCGCAGAGGCCGTGCACGCCGGGACCCGGCGGCGTCGACGAAGAGCACAAATAAATTCCTTTTGCCGGAGTGCGGTAGAGCCGGCGAGTCGGCCGTAGCAGAAACTGTCGCAAATCCGCAACTCCTCCGCCGATATCGCCTCCGATCAGATTCGGATTGTAGCTTTCCAGGCTGGCAGCAACGCGCACGCTGCGCTTCAGCACCAGCCTGCGAAATCCCGGCGCGAATCGTTCGATCTGCTGCTCCATCGCCTCCGTCATATCCACGCTCGATCCGTTGGGCACGTGACAATATGCCCAGGCCGTGTGCTTTCCCGCGGGAGCCCGCGTGGTGTCAAAGAGCGTGGGCTGCGCGAGCAACACAAAGGGGCGCTCGGAATGCTTCCCCTGCCACGGATCGCGCTCGGAGGCGGCAATTTCCGCGAACGTGCCCCCGAGGTGCACCGTCCCGGCGCGGCGGCACTCAGCGGCCTTCCAGGGAATGGGGCCGTCCAGCGCCCAATCGAGCTTGCAGATGCCGGGGCCATAGCGGTAGCGCTCGAGTTTGCGGCGGAAGCTGGCGGGGAATCGCGAACCCGCAATTTTCAGCAGTTGTCGCGGCGTAACGTCGCAAAGGATCGCGCGGGCGCGAGGAAGTTGCTCGATCGAACCGACCGGCGTGCGCGTAACAACTTCTCCGCCCAGCGCTGCTAAATGCCGTGCCAGCGCATTGGCGATATTCTGCGAGCCGCCGCGCGCAAAGGGCCAGCCCTGCGCATGCCCGATGATTTCCAGAACCAGCCCGAACGCGGCGCTCGGGACGCGTTCGAGCGGCAAGACGGCGTGGGCCGCGAGGCCCGCGAGAAGGGCGCGCGCCCGCTCGCCGCGAAAGGCGTGCTTGGCGAC
>QHYR01000366.1 GCA_003223315.1 Acidobacteriota bacterium
CTTTTTCTGTCCTTCTGTACAGGTATTCAAGATTCTGCCGACATCGTATTTATGGGCTCGTAGTCAACTGGACACTTGCGGGCCCGGGCAGGGCTGGCCGTTTTTCGCTCCGCAGCGTCCAATCGTTGACGGACCCAAGCAACAAACCACAGGAGAAAGAATGCGGAAGGGAAAGAAGGCCCTGTTAATCGCCGCCGCCATGATTCTGACCATCGCCACGCTGGCCGTACTGAGCTTCGTGCGCTCGAAGATGCAAACGAACGAGCCATCCGTTAACCCCGCTGCTCGTGTCGTGGTTAGCGGCGTCCGCGCGGCTTAAAGTCTCCCCTCGGTTACCCGCCCCGCGTCGGGAGCAACTGACTCCCGTCTATTTCTCCTTTTCCCCAGAATCTGAAAATTCAAGCCGTCATTAAAGTCGCGATGCTTTGAACTAGTGCCGTTCCAACTATTTTGACGGCGCTGGCTGAAATTCGTAGCAACAAGTTGGAACGGCACTAGACTGCGCGGCTTATACTATCGCCGGGCAAATTAGCGGAATGACCGCTTCGTGCATACCTCAGGAGAGAATCCCTTGAACAAGAAAACCTACGAAGAAGGAATGGCCGTGCGCCGCGAAGTTTTAGGCGCCGATTACGTTGATCGGGCCATGGCTTCCGCAGACCAATTCACCCGCGTGCTCTATGAGTTTGTTACCGAATGGTGCTGGGGAGCGATTTGGACTCGGCCCGGCCTGACCCGCAAGACCAGAAGCCTCATTAACCTGGCGATGCTCACGGCATTGAACCGCCCGCATGAAATCAGACTGCACGTCCGCGGCGCTCTAAATAACGGCGTCACGCGCGAGGAGATCACCGAAGTCTTTCTGCAGGCGGGGGTCTACGCCGGCGTGCCCGCGGCCGTGGACGCCTTCCGCGCCGCCAAGGAAGTGTTCGACACCATCGACAAAGAGTGATCCGCGCCCGTACGCGGTCCATTTTTGCGGAAGCCGTTAATCTCGAACAAGAGAACCGGCGCGTCTGGGTCTGCCCGCGGCCCCTGCTGTGACGCACAGGAATCGCCGAAGAATTGTCAGCCGGGTGTAGAATTACGCGCACCCCTAGTTGCGGGAGTACGACACGCCAACTGACCGAGTATTAGCAGGAGGACATGAATATGGCTACCCGAAGAACCGCACTGTTGCCCGACCCAACCTTCTATCCCTCGCCCAAAATGGCGATGCAGGCAACCCCCGAAAAGCTTGCCTTCGTTACATTGCTGAATGCGGCGCAGGATGGCTCTAGTGATGCGCTCGCCTTCATCGATGTCGACCCTCTGTCGCAGAGTTATGGGAAAATCGTAGGTGAGATAAGGATGCCCGTCGCGGGTGACGAGCTCCACCACTTCGGCTGGAACGCTTGCAGTTCCTGCTTATGTCCCTACTCTCCGCATCCTCACATGGAACGTCGCTACCTCGTCATTCCGGGTTTGCGCTCCTCGCGCATCCACATCATCGATACCAAGCCTGATCCGCGCAATGCGCGTCTGATAAAAGTCATCGAGCCCGAGACGGTGTTACAGCGCACCGGATACAGCCGGCCGCACACTTCTCACTGTGGACCGGATGGCATTTACATTAATGCAATCGGCGCTGCTGACGGCGGTGGCCCAGGTGGAATTTTTGTCATGGATCCCGAGACCTTCGAGATCAAGGGTCGCTGGGAGGAAGATCGCGGTCCGCAGTACCTTGCATACGACTTCTGGTGGCATCTCGGCCACGACACCATGATCACCAGCGAATGGGGCACGCCCAATATGGTCGAGAATGGCGTGAACCCGGAACTACTGCTTGCCGGCAAGTACGGTCACGCGCTGCACGTCTGGAATTTGCGCACCCGTCGTCACCAGCAGGTGCTGGACCTCGGGCCCGAATATCAAATGGTGCTGGAGCTGCGGCCAGCGCACGATCCCAACAAGACATATGGCTTTGTGGGCGTGGTTACCTCGCTGAAGGATCTTTCCTCCTCGATATGGGTCTGGCATCGCGAGGGGACGAACGGCAGCAGTTCCTGGAAGGTGCGTAAAGTAATTGATATCCCCGCGGAAGCGGCAGACCCCGAGCAGTTGCCGCCACTGCTCCAGGGCTTCAAGGCAGTACCGCCTTTAGTCACTGACATAAACCTCTCCTTGGACGACCGGTTCTTGTACGTTTCCTGCTGGGGCACGGGCGAACTTCTGCAATATGACGTTTCGAACCCTTTTCAGCCCGTGCAGACCGGCTCGGTAAAGTTGGGCGGCATCGTACGGCGTCAAGCGCACACGAACGATCCCGATGTGCCTCTGAATGGCGGACCACAGATGGTGGAGATCAGCCGGGACGGACGTCGCGTTTACCTGACCAATTCTCTCTACCGCAGCTGGGATGAGCAGTTCTATCCCGATGGCGTTCGCGGCTGGCTGGCCAAGCTGGACATCAATCCTAATGGTGGCATGCGGCTTGACCCTAAGCTGTTCCTGCAATTGGATTCCATGCGGCCGCATCAGGTCCGCTTGGAAGGCGGCGATTCTTCGTCAGACTCGTTCTGCTTCTCGTGAGGAACTGTGACGGGTGTGCACGCGGGATCGTGGGTGGCCCTGCTCGTGCTCGGCGCCTTCCACGGCATTAACCCGGCAATGGGTTGGCTATTTGCTGTCGCGCTGGGGCTGCAAGAGCACCGGCGCGGTGCTGTATTTCGCGCGCTGATGCCGCTCGCCGCG
>QHYR01000078.1 GCA_003223315.1 Acidobacteriota bacterium
CAACGCCGTCGGGGGGATGCTCGACAATCTTGCCGGGACTTCTGAATCTGTAGGCCGGTGTGAGCCCACTGTGTCCCGACCTCGTGGACCGAATTGCGATTTCCAGGGCACGGCTTACCCTAACGGGCCCCTCGGCCCAAGATCAAGGTTTTCACAGTTTGAAAAATGATTAGCAGATCAAGACCAACGGACATGTTCTTGATATAAAAAAGATCGTAGGAAAGTTTGTCCTTGTTATCTTCCAGAGTTGCGCAGTAGGGGCGGTGAATCTGTGCCCACCCGGTCGCACCAGGGTTCACTGCCCAGCGGTACTTGTAGAGCGGTATCTGCTTGGCGAACTCTTCTTCCTCTTCCAGCATAAACGGCCGCGGCCCTACGAAATGCATATCGCCGCGCAGAATGTTATAAAGCTGAGGGAGTTCGTCCACGCGCAAACGCCGCATCCAACGGCCTACCCGAGTGAAGCGCTCGTCCATTTCCTGCGCCGGTTGTATTTTTCCGTTCCCGCTTGCATTCCCGTTTCCCGCGGCCTTCATGGAACGAAATTTATAAAGAGTGAAAATCTTTCCGCCCTTGCCTACGCGCCTTTGACGAAACAGGATCGGTTTTCCGGAATCGAACCAGATCGCGAGCGCGATCAAGCCCATCAAGGGAAGCGCTGGACCCAAGCAGATCAGCGAGATGAGTAACGAGGAGATCCGCTTGTACAACAGCAGGCCGCCCGGTGCGAAAAAGCCCGGGCCAAACACAAGTTCGCTCAGCCTGAGTGACTCGAGCGGAATCTTGCCGGTCAGGGTTTCATAGAACGCTGGCCCGTCCTGAACCAATACGCCCCGGGCCTTAAGTTCCAGCAATTGCTCGACTGGAAGCCTGCCGCGCTGCTCGCTCATGGTAACGATGAGTCGATCAATCTGTTCGGCCATGACAACAGCAACGATTTCCTGCGAATCGCCGATGTGATCGAGTCCGTTCAGAACAGCCGGGGGTTTCGCGCCATCAGCCACGAAGCCGATCAGCCGAAAGCCAAGTTCAGGACGACTGCTAATTTCCTTTGCCAACGACAAGGCGAGCGGTCCCGCACCCAGCAGCGCGGTCCTTTCCGCGAGTGTGGGGGAGCCGTTGACGACTGCGAAGAGTTTCCGCCAGCCCACCAAGCAGGCGCCCATGAAGAGAACTGCGGGCATGAATAGGCTGCTTCTGATTTGAAGCGATGGAAAAAGATAGTAGAGGACGGCCAGGATGATGCACGCCGTGCCTACAACTTGAACTAAGCGTATGAAGACTTCGCGTGCACTAGCGAGAATGGTGGAATGGTACAGATCGTAATAGTAGAGGCACAGGAGGCACACCAAACATACCATCCCAATTCGCTCCCACCCGTTTTCATAGAACAGGAGGAGTGTGCCGTCTGCCCTGAATCGCGCGTAAGTGGCCGCAACTAACGCCAAAAACATCATAATGAGTTCTGACAATGCCAACAGCAGCGTCCGCGCAGGAAAATAGGCATTGAATATGCGAATGATGGGTTGAGGCCTCATGATGGGAGGTCGGTTAATCGCCGACGTGGGAATCAGGCTTCCGGCAACCTGTTCCCGTATTTCCTCTGTGGTATTCGCCAACCTAGACACCCGTAACTGCCAAGCGTTCAGGGCAATTCGGTGGTGATCGGGTGCAACGGATGTGCCACGATCGACGCGAACCTAAGGACGACCGTGTCGCTATCAAGGCATTTAGAATCTTGTGCTTACCAGGGCAGGCGCAATAAGCGGCCGAGTGCGGACTTTTTGACGTTCCGATGCTATTCCACTTAGTGGAAAGACTTTTCGCTATTCTACCGAGCGAAGGGTGCGTTTCAAACTCGTGAACGTGTCACGGGCCGGAAAATCCGCATGGTGCGGTGCAAATGAGAAATTGACGTAAGCCCTTGAGACTATAGAGCCTAGCATGTCACGAGCCTCCACTTTCATTCTCGAAGAATGCCGCGTCAAACTAGACCCGGGGTGGAAGGAGGATTGCTTTGTCTAGCGAGTAGGGCTAGCTGTGTTTAGCGAGCACGACTAAGTGTCCGATGCCTGAGCCTGCGACTTACGCTCAAGATCATGCGCTCGTTGCCGCCCCCAGCGAGAAGAGCTGGGAACGCCACGCTTGGCTATTGCAAGCGTTTGTTCTCCTAGGGCTTATCGGATTTCTTTATCACAGCATTTTGGCCGCATTGGTCCTCGATTGGTGGAACGATCCCAACTTCTCGCATGGTTTCGTCATACCCGTGTTTTCGCTTTTTGTCGTTTGGCAACAAAGGAAGAGGCTGGCAGCCCTGCCCGTAGCACCAAGCTGGCTGGGTCTGGCCGTCATTGCGGGAGCGTTGATCGTTTTGATCGTCGGAAACCTCGGGGCAGAACTCTTCCTTTCACGTTCTTCATTGGTGCTTCTGCTGGCTGGAATGATCATCTATTTTGCCGGCTGGCGCCATTTTCAGGCCCTTTTGTTTCCCTGGGGCGTTCTGTTCTTGATGATTCCTATCCCTGTGATCATCTTCAACGAGATCGCTTTCCCCTTACAGTTTTTAGCTTCGCAGTTAGCTACCTGGTTGCTTTCGGTCTTGGGAGTACCGGTCTTACGCGAAGGAAATGTCATCCATTTACCTGTGATGAGTCTTGAGGTTGTTGAGGCCTGCAGTGGAATTCGCTCACTTGTTTCGCTAAGCGCTCTTGCCGTCATTTACGCGTACTTTGTCGAGGCCCGAAATCTCTGGAGAGCCGCTTTGGTGATCGCCGCGATTCCCATCGCCGTCGCAGCGAATGGCCTGCGCATCATGGGGACAGGACTGGTCGTGCAGTATTGGGATCCCCAAAAAGGTGAGGGTTTCTTTCATACCTTTTCCGGCTGGATCATCTTCGTGCTGTCGCTGGCCATGCTTTTCGCCGTGCATGGAGCATTGAAAATCCTGCGGGGCCGGTCAGTAAAAAAGAAAGAGGCGGCCTGATGGGCTCCTGGCTAAGACTCCTCCCCGTGCTGGGCCTCTTGGCATGCACGGGAATTTTTCTGAACGCGCGAAATCGACCCGAACGGTTGCGGCCGCATTCTCCGTTTTCCTCTTTTCCTCTGGAACTGGGAGAGTGGCAAGGACGGGATATGGGGATCCCGCCTGAATTTTTGGCCGTTCTTGGTCCGGGCGAGTTCTTATCGCGAATCTATCAGTCCCCTCAAGATCCGTATATTGATTATTTTTTGGCCTACTTTCCTAGCCAGAGGACTGGCGACACGATTCATTCCCCCAAGAATTGCCTGCCAGGAGCGGGCTGGGCGCCCATCGAATCGGGACGAATGCGCTTGGAAAGGCCTGGTGGGCCGCCCATCAATGCCAACCGCTACGTGCTCGAAAAAGGCGACAACCATCTGCTCGCGCTCTATTGGTATCAGTCACACGGTCGTGCGGTGGCAAGTGAGTACTGGGCCAAATACTACCTGGTTACGGACGCCATACGTATGAATCGTACCGATGGAGCGCTCATTCGCGTTGTCACTCCGATAGCTCGCGAAGAAACCGTTACGACTGCCGAGGCGCGAGCGGTGAGCTTCAGCCAAAAATTTCTGCCCATCTTGGATCAGTATGTACCGAATTGAGCTCAACGGTTTGCGGGCTCCATTGAGATAAATCTGATTCTGCGAGGGAAACGAACCTTGGCGGCACTAGTCATCGGTATTTGCGGAGGCACAGGCGCTGGCAAAACCACGCTCGCTAGACGAATCGTTGCGGCCCTCGCCGAGGAGAGCGCGGTCCTGGTTGCGCAGGATCACTATTATAAAGATCTCGCGCACCTCGCCCCTGAGCAGCGCGCTGGTCACAATTTCGACCATCCGGAATCGGTTGACATCCCACTAATCATCGAGCATCTCCGCCTGTTGCGGTCCGGCCGGGCCATTGACCGCCCCACATACGATTTCGCCCGTCACCTGCGGGAGAATCGAACGGTCCGTCTGCAGCCTGGTCCGGTCGTGATTGTCGAAGGAACTCTCCTCTTAGAGAACAGGGAACTCTGTGAATTATTCGACCTGAAGATTTTCCTGGACACAGATGCAGATGTTCGTTTTATTCGGCGTCTCCGGCGCGACCTCCGCGAGCGCGGGCGCACGATCGAATCTGTGATCGAGCAATATTTAGCCAGCGTGTACCCGATGCATAAGCAGTTCATCGAGCCTTCCAAGGCCCGCGCCGATGTGATCATTGGGAGTGACGGAGAGACAGAGGTTGAAAATCTTATTCAGAAGATACGTGCCAGTCTCTCAATCACCGCCGGCACATCCGCAAGGCCACAACTTGGAACTCGGGCGCACGATAGCAACAACGGTTCAGGGATGAATATTGATGCAAAGGAAAAAATCGAAACGCGGTGAGCTCTCTGAGCAAGTGAAGGTAAGAGTCGCGTTCAGGCGGAATTCTACGCTTGGAATAATTTTGGGTTCAAATCGAGACAAAGCTGCTCGCCGATGAGTGCAATCGAGCCGGTGTCACAATCGTTTAGGATGGTCACAAATGAAAAAAATAGTGTATTCAAGGCTTCTGATAGCCATCACAGCCGTCCTCGTTATTGCCGGCTGCTCCCGTGATCCGAATGTTCGCAAGCAGAAATATTTAGAGAGCGGAAACCGCTACTTCCAAAAGCAGGATTACCGGGCCGCTTCAATCCAGTTCCAAAATGCAGTACAGATCGATCCGAAGTATGCTGACGCCCACTATCAGCTGGCTCGGACCTACTTGCAGTTGCGCGATTGGAGGGCCGCGTATCGTGAATTGACCCGCACGATTGAGCTCGATCCCGAAAACCTCAGGGCCCAAGTTGATTTTGGCAATCTACTCCTGGCCGCTCGCGAGTTCGACCAGGCTCAGCAGCATGCGGACCGTGTACTCCAAAAGGACCCCGGGAACGTGGATGCACACATCCTCCGGGCCAATGCCTTGGCGCAGCTTCAGCAGACCGCTGCGTCTCTAAATGAAATGCAGGCAGCCATAGACCTCAACCCGGAGCGAGCGCCTTCCTATCTCAACATGGCTGCCCTTCAAATCTCGGCTAGGGATGCGGCGGCTGCCGAGGAGAGTTTCAAGAAGGCCGTTTCCCTTGATCCCCAATCCCTTCCCACACGCCTATTACTCGGAACGTTTTACGCTCGACAACAGCGCTGGTCAGAAGCTGAAGCACAATTTCGGCAAGCTATTGAATTAGAGCCTAAGAACATTGGTCCACGAATAGCGCTTTGCAACTTATTTTTGGCCGAAAAACAGATTTCCCAGGCGGAGGAGGCAGCCAAGGAAGCGAAGAGCGCCCTGAAGGATTCGCCGCAGGCGTACCGCTTGCTTGGCGACGTTTATTTCCAGGCCGGGGATTTGCCCAAAGCGCTTGATGAATACGCATCGTTATACAAGGAGCATCCCAAAGATCTTCAGATTAAGAAGAATTATGTCCAACTGCTCATCCTCCGAGGTCGCCTGAACGAGGCTGACAATCTAGACGCGGAGATTCTGAAAACAAGCCCTTTAGATCAGCAGAGTCTGCTCGCTCATGATCAAATTCTCGTTCAGCAAGGTCACGCAGCGCAGGCCATTGATCAATTGCAGACGGCGATCAAGAACGACCCCGGCAACTCCCTAGCCCACTATTACCTTGGTTTAGCCTTCAATGCGACGGGGGATTCCGGGCAGGCGGAGGCGCAATGGAGAGAAACGGTGCGCCTGAATCCCAATTTTATCGAGGCACAGAGCGCCCTCGCCGCTGTGGCCTTGAGAAAAGGCGATCCAGAAGATCTGGCTGGGACCGCAGAAGCCATTATTTCCGCGAGACCCAACTCTGCGGATGCTTATGTGCTGCGTGCAGCCGCGAAGGCCTCCAAACATGACGCAAGCGGCGCGGAAGCGGATTTGAATAAAGCCATGGAAGTCGCCCCGCACAATCCAACCGGATTTGCCGCCATGGCCCACTACCGTGCATTGCAAAAGCGTTATGCCGAGGCCGAAAAATTTTATGGACAAGCGCTGACACTTGACCCGAACTCCACCCAGGCACTCCAAGGTTTAGTTGCTGTCCTGATAGCAGAGAAGCAACCTGACAAAGCTATGGCCGAAGTTACGGAGATGATCACGAAAGCGCCAGAGAACAGCGGCTACTACATGTTGGACGCGGACTTGCTTCTCAGCAGGAGACCGCCGGAGCTTGATAAAGCTGAGGCGGCTCTCCTGAAGGCGTCGGACCTGAACAAATCAGACGCGACCCCGCTGCTCCTTCTGGCGCAGGTCTACACATCGCAGGGAGCGGCCGATAAAGCCGAGGCCAGTGCGCAAGACGCCATTCAGCATAATCCCATGGACCCTCGAGCCTATTTTCTGTCTGGGGGAATAGAAGAGAGCCAGGGCAATTGGCAAAAGGCGCAAGAGCTCTATCAAAAGACTCTTCAGGTGCAGCCAGACTTCCCTTTAGCTTCGAACAACTTGGCTTACTTGATGCTGGAGCACGGCGAAAACTCCGATGTGGCACTCACCCTGGCGCAAACGGCTCGTCAGAAGCTGCCCGATAATCCGAGTGTTGCCGACACCCTGGCTTGGGCTTACTACAAAAAGGGGACCTATCATTTGGCCATTGATCTTCTAGAGGAAGCGATCAAGAAAGCTCCCGACAATGCCTCATTGCATTATCACCTGGGCTTGGCTTATCAAAAGATCGATGAGAAGAGCAAGGCCAAGGCCCACCTGGAGCGTACCTTACAATTGAACCCGGCATTCGACCATGCGGCTGATGTCATAACCGCGCTTGCCGAGTTACATCCAGCTTAGGACACGATATCGCTGCGCCACAGGTTGCGTAGTTTAGGTTTTTCCTCGGCCATTTTGAAAGTTTCAATTCCCTTCGCGATCACGAAGCTTTTTTGGGCCAGAGGACGCCTTGATCTTTCTTCGTTACGGGCCCCATGCCCTTGTAGACGAATTTCTGCACGCGCTGGCCGCGGTACGTCTCCGTGGTGAAGATGTTGCCCTTGGAATCCGCGGCAATGCTATGCACCGCGTAGAACTCACCCGGCTGACGGCCGCCATCGCCGAAGCTGGTCAGGATTTCCAGGGTGTCGCGCAGGATGATGTAGACCTTCTCGTTGGAACCATCGGCCAGAAAGATGTATTTCTGCTGCGAATCTTTGGAGAAGGCAATGTCCCAGACCGAGCCGTCGCCGAGGGTTCGCTTGGCGATGATGGCCTCTTTGACGAAAGTGCCATCCTTCTTGAACACCTGGATGCGGTCATTGACGCGATCACAGACATATAAGAGGCCGTCGTTTGCGAGCTCGGTGCAGTGCACGGGATTGCGAAACTGCTGGGCCGGGGGCGCATCGGGATTGTAGGGGCCGAGGCTGGTGTCGTCGGGCTTGTGGCCGTAGGCTCCCCAGTGGCGCTTGTATTTTCCGGTGTCCGCATCGTAAACGATGATGCGATGGTTGCCGTAGCCATCCGCGACATAAAGCTCGTTCGTCGCTTGGTCGATAAACATTTTCGCGGGACCCTTGAGGTTTTCGACATCGTTGCTGCCTTTGCTCTGGCCGGGATGCCCGATTTGCATCAGGAATTTTCCGTCCTGCGTGAATTTCAGGACCATGTTGTCGTTGAACGGTCCACCCCCGGGCTGCGACTCATTTGCGGCGGCAGCTTGCGTCGGCGGGGCAACCTGCGCACCGCGGCCGTTGCCGCCGATCCAGACGTTTCCTTTGTAATCGACGGTGATTCCATGATTCGAGACCGGCCAATCGTAACCCTGGCCCGGTCCTCCCCAGTGCCCGATGAGATTGCCCTCCTCGTCGAACTCGAGAACCGGCGGAGCCGCCATGCAACATTCTGAGGCCGGTGGATTCGCGGCGAGATAATTTTCCATTCTTTCCAACGAGCCGCCCCGGTGAATGATCCAGATGTGATCCTTGGCGTCGACGGACACGCCGATGGTCATGCCCAGCAGCCAATGGTTTGGCAACGGTTTGGGCCACATGGGATCCACTTCAAAACGCGGCGCCTGTACTCCCGCGGCTTCCACGCCGGCTCTCCTCTCGAGCACGAGGGAGCCCACACCGAGCGCGATGAGCAGTGCGAAAAAAGCAGCCCCGACACAGAGATTGCGTCTCATATTTCTCCTCCCGTTTCAGTCTCTAAACTATTCCCAACCGTACCAACCTGAGTGGAACCAATGCCCAGCCGGCCGCGTGGAGACGGCTGGCGCGCCGGAAATTTCAGCGGCCAATACTTCGCCACGCACCACACCAGACCCGCGAGAATCAGCGTCACCATGAGAAAACGCATTGCGCTCGCCAGCACGGCGGCGGTAAGCACCGGCCTGGTGAAGCGGAACTGCCGCAGCCGCTCCCCGCGGTCGAGCATCCAGTGCCAGCCCGTGTGGGCAATCAGCGCCGAGAGGATGATCGTTCCGGTCCGCTCGGCCACCGCAAAACGGAAGAAACCGTGCAGCAAGGGAATCAGCAGCACCA
>QHYR01000362.1 GCA_003223315.1 Acidobacteriota bacterium
TATTCTTGTGCGGTTTCCTGCATGTTGCTTCTCCTAATAGCGCGGTCATGGAATCTGTTCTGCCAGCGAGGCATTGTAACTTATCCGCTTTGCAGAGAGTGATCTCTGGCCCATCCTCTGGTTAAAGCTCTTATGGCTATCGTCCCGAGGTAGCAACGCCGATATGATATAAAGGCAAAGGGGTATGTTGCTTCGAGGGTGAAATGATTCACACAGGCCGTCACTTCCTTCAGATTCCCGGTCCTACGAACGTTCCTGATCGAGTGCTACGCGCAATGGATCAGCCGGTGATCGATCACCGCGGACCTGAGTTTGCCGAGCTTGGACTGGCGATCCTCTCGGGATTGCGCGAAATCTTCCAGACGAGGGGCCACGTGATTGTGTATCCCTCATCCGGAACGGGAGCCTGTGAGGCAGCCCTGATCAATACGCTGTCGGCCGTCGACCGGGTGATTATTTTCGAGACGGGCCAGTTCTCCGATGTCTGGCACCAAATAGGGGAGCGGCTAGGTCTCGACGTCGATTACGTTCCCGGAAATTGGCGCCGCGGCGCTTCGGCCGCTGATCTCGAGGCGCGGCTGAGCTCAGATACTCGGCACGCGGTGAAGGCGGTGGTGGTCGTCCATAACGAAACCTCGACCGGTGTAACCAGCCGCATACCGGAACTACGGCGCGTCATGAACCGGCTGCGGCATCCGGCTCTGCTGATCGTGGATGCGATCTCATCGTTGGGCTCGATCGATTTCCGAATGGACGAATGGGAAGTGGACGTCACCGCCTGCGGTTCGCAGAAAGGGCTGATGGTGCCGCCGGGCCTCGGCTTCAATGCGATTTCCGAAAAAGCGCTCGCCGCAAACAAGAATGCAAAATTGCCGCGCTCCTATTGGGATTGGCAGGAGATGCTCAAGCACAACCAAGCCGGCTTTTTCCCGTACACGCCCGCCACGAACCTTCTTTTCGGCTTGCGCGAGGCGCTGACAATGATGCAGGAAGAAGGACTGGCAAACATCTTTCGTCGTCATGTTCGGCATGGCGAAGCCACACGCGCCGCGGTACGCGCTTGGGGCCTGGAAATCGTTTGTGAAGAGCCACTGGAGTATTCCAATTCGATGACGGCTGTATTTACCCCGGAAGGCCACGATGCGGACCGGCTGCGCAAAATCATTCTGGAACATTTTGACATGTCTCTAGGGGCGGGCTTAGGCAAGCTCGCGGGCAAGGCCTTTCGCATCGGGCACCTCGGCAGCTTCAACGACCTTATGCTTGCCGGGACTCTGAGCGGGGTCGAAATGGGCCTGCGCCTCGCTGGCATACCGCATAAGGAAGGCGGCATAATGGCAGCGCTCAATAGCCTTACGCCTTCGGGCACGCGGAAACCTGAACCCGCATCCGTGAGCAGATAAGGGCAGCCGTAAGTCCCGTCTACGCGGGTCGGAATACTGGGCAGTTAAGGGGCGTCAATGGGCGATTCACCGGAAACTGGGAGTACCCATGTGCGCTGGACGGTGCTGTTCCTGCTTTGCTTGATGTACCTCATCACCTATTTGGATCGCGTCAGCCTCGCGAATACTGCCCCACTCATCAGCCAGGAGTTCGGATTCAGTAGAGTCACCATGGGCGTTATTTTCAGCGCCTTCGTCTGGGCGTATGCACTTTTTCAAGTGCCTGGCGGTTGGATGGGCGATCGATTTGGCCCACGTAAAGTACTTACGTCCATCATGACGTATCGGACCGTGATTGCAGCACTGACGACGATTGCCGCCGGCGTCTCCTCATTCTGGGCCGTGCGCTTCATGCTGGGGGTGGGAGAGGCAGGTGCGTTTCCTACCGCTACTCGTGGCATGCAATTGTGGTTTCCCAGGGAGGAGCGCGGATTTGTGCAGGGCATCAGCCACGCTGCCAGTCGATTCGGAGCGGCGATCGGTCCGCCTCTAGCTGTAGTCATCATGATTCGGTACGGCTGGCGAACTGTATTTTACGTCATCGGCGTGATTAGCCTGGTATGGTCCATCGTATTTGCACTCACGTATCGCAACGCGCCGGAGGAGCACGGCGGCGTGAGCCGCGGCGAGCTTGCCCGCATTCGAGGAGTCGACCATAACCAAGAAATAAGGCGGGCCACGATGCGGAAGCGGCCACAGGTGCCCTGGAGAGTCCTCCTCAGCCACCCAAACATGTGGGCACTGATGTGTGGATACTTTACATACCTTTACTGCTTGTGGATTTTCCTGTCTTGGCTGCCCTCCTATCTAGTGTCCTACCGAGGATTCACGCTGCTGAAAATGGGTACCTATGCCGCTCTGCCGCTCGGTGCGGGCGTGGTGGGCGACGCCGTTGGTGGCTGGTTGACGGACTTCCTATTGGTCAAGACGGGTAACGTTAAATTTGCCCGTCGTTCGGTAGCCATCATGGGGATGCTCGGGTGCGGCAGCTGCATTCTACCTGCGGCGCTTACGGCGAGTCCACGCATGGCGGTGTACTGTTTGACCGGCGCGATGTTTTTCCTGGAAACGATCATCGGGCCGTCGTGGGCGGTGCCCATGGACATCGGAGGGGAATACTCCGGCACGGTCTCAGGAATGATGAACATGGGGGGACAAATCGGTGGAGCGCTGTCACCCACGGTGTTTGGGATCCTGGTGGCCCGAGGATCGTGGGTTGCGCCATTCGTCGTTGCGGCATGTCTGCTATTCATCGGGGCCGGCATCTGGGCGTTTTGGATCGATCCGGAGGTTTCCGTAATTGATAAAGGCCGAGTGATCATCGGCAAAGAGGCGATCGCCACGGCTCACAATTGAGGACTTTCTCAGTGCGGGGGAATTTTGGACCATCGCGTGCCCTTGCCGCCTAGCTCACACGGGAAACCCGTAGACTCGTTTGGCCGGGCGTCTGAATTAGAGCACGAACTTAGACGGACAGTGCGCGGAGAGGTGCGCTTCGACCGCGGCAGTCGCGCGCTCTACGCCGCAGACGCTTCCAACTATCGTCAAATTCCCATCGGCTTGGTAGTTCCGCGTGACGACGATGATGTGATCGCAACCGTAGCCGCATGCAGAAAATATGGCGCTCCGGTTTTGCCGCGTGGGGCTGGCACGAGCCTTGCCGGCCAATGCTGCAATGTCGCGGTTGTTCTGGATTTCACCAAATACATGAACCAGATTCTGGAGCTCGATCCGGGCGCCAGAATTGCGCGCGTTCAGCCGGGGGTCGTTCTGGACCGTCTGCGCGAGCGCGCCGAAATTCACCATCTGACATTTGGTCCTGATCCTTCCACCCACAGCCGATGCACGCTGGGCGGAATGATAGGGAACAATTCGTGCGGGACTCATTCCTTGCTCGCCGGCAAGAGTTCCTTCATCGCTCGAGGCGGTCGCGGCGGGGGAATCTACGCCAAGCTCCGAACGATTCGCGATCAATACGCCCCGCTCATTCGCGCGCGATATCCGAAAATTCCCCGGCGCGTCTCCGGCTATAACCTCGATCAGCTCCTTCCGGAAAACGGTTTCCATGTGGCGCGAGCAATCGTCGGCAGCGAAGGTACGTGCGTCACCGTGCTCGAAGCCAAACTCCGCTTGATCCACAGTCCGCAGCACAGGACCCTCGTTGGTTTGGGCTATCCGGACGTCTTCATTGCCGCCGAACAAGTGCCCGCGATCCTGGAATTTGGCCCGATCGGACTCGAAGGGTTTGAGGGCCGCATCGTTGACGGGCTACGCAAGAAAGGCACGCCCAATCTCGAGCTGCTTCCCGAGGGCAGGGGAATCCTGCTGGTGGAATTTGGATGCGATGATCCCAGTCAGGCTCAGGCGCTGGCTCACAAGCTTGCCGATCGATTTAGACAATCCTCTGGAGTGCCTGACATTCGTCTTTATACCGATAGCCAGGCCAAGTGGGTCTGGAAGATACGCGAATCCGGTGCGCGCGCGGCGGCCGCGGCGCCCGGGGCGCCTCCGGAATGGGAAGGCTGGGATGACGCCGCGGTAGCTCCGGAAAAAGTGAGCGCCTATCTTCGCGATATCCGCAAGCTTCTCGACGAGTACAACTATAACGCGGCGTTCTACGGGCATTTCGGGCACGGCTGCATTCACATGCGGGTGAGTTTCGATCTGGAGAGCGAATCCGGCATTCGCAATTACGGTGAATTCGTGGAACGCGCTGCGGATCTCGTGGTCAGCTATGGCGGCTCGCTTTCCGGCGAGCACGGGGATGGGCAGTCGCGCGGCGCATTGCTGCCGAAGATGTTTGGGCCGGAATTG
>QHYR01000079.1 GCA_003223315.1 Acidobacteriota bacterium
ATGGATGCATTCATCGAGACAGATCGGCGTCTTGAGCTGGCGCTGCAATTCCGCGTGGCTCCAGATATCGTCCCAGCCGAGCGGCTGCTCGATCATCATCAGGTAGTAGGGTTCGAGTTCGCGCAGCCGCGCCGCGTCCTCGAGTCTATACGCGGAATTCGCGTCTACCATCAGACGAATCTTGGGAAAACGCCGCCGCAGGCGCGCCACCGGCGCCACATCGTAACCAGGCTTGACCTTGATCTTGATGCGCTGATAGCCGGCGGCCAATTCCTTTTCCACGACGCGCTCGAGTTCGTCATCGCTTTCCTGAATGCCGATGGAGACGCCGCAAGCAATCTCCTCGAGCGTGCCGCCGATCAGCTTCCACAAAGGCAGATTTTTCTGCCGCGCCTCCGCATCCCATACGGCGGCCTCGATGGCCGCTTTGGCCATATTGTGTCCGCGTATCGAGGCCAGCATTTCCCACACATCGCTGGCAGCGGAAAATTCCTTGCGTGCCAGCGCCGGCCAGATGAAGTCGCGCAGGACGTGCCAGGCGGTCTCGATCGTCTCGGGGGAATAAGAAGGCCGTTCGCCGGCGACGCATTCGCCCCACCCGGCCACGCCATCGGCGTCAACTTCGATCAGGAGAATGCGCCGGTCGGCGGTGCGCCCGAAGCTCGTCTCGAAAGGCCGCACCAGCGGCATTTGAATCTCGCGGAGTGTGGCCTGGCACAGGCGCATGACCCTGGAAGGGCTAGACTAAGCACCCACTGATTGCTGTCATCCCGAACCCGCCACAGCGGGTGAGGGATCTGCTTTTTCGGCAGATCGGAGAAAACATCAGTAGAGAGATCCCTCGCTCCAGTTTGTCGCTCGGGATGAGCATCCTAAGCGGATGCTCACTTATCCGCCCAGGGCTCGAGCAGGTATTCGGCGGCATCATCGGTCTTGTTGATGCCGGTAGCCGCGTAACCTGAAGCCAGCCAATGCTCGAATTCCAGCCGGACTTCAGCCTGCAGGCGCGCCGCGTCCTCCGGCTTGGTGCCGCGGATCCTGGCGAAATCCGCGGGCACGCGAATGCGCACGAACTCCTTGCTGCGCGACTTTGAGGAGGCCGGGCGCTTATCCGCAAGGGCGCGGCGCACTCGCGTCGAACGCAGACGCCATTCCACGACCAGCCGGTCGGTCGGCAAGTCACCGTGCAGCGGGCTGGTGGTTATGCCGTACATATTGGGGATAAACCGACGCACGATCGCGCCAAGGCGAAAGTTGAAATAGGCGTTCCTGATCTCCAGCGGGTCGAAGGTCCATTCGATCAGATCGATGCCGCGCCCCAGCGCCTCCTCGCGCTGGAAGAGCTTCAGCTTGCGCCCCGCGCCCTGGTTCCGATAAGGCCGCAGAACCGCCGTCATGTGGGAATGCAGAAAGGGCTTGCGGCCGCGCAGGCCGGCGATGGCTAGCGTGAACCCGATCATGCGATCGCCCGCAAATGCGCCCAGCACTTGCCCGCCCGTTTCCGCGGCCACGACGAAGAGCGGCAGCGGAACGATGTCCACATCGGCCGAACCCCAGACCGCGCGCTCGATTTCGATACAGGTGGCGAATTCCGAGAGGCCGGAACAGGAACGGACCGCAATCTCCAGCGGCTTTTCCTCCGCCGATTTGGCGCGCTTCACAACCGTTGTCATAGAGTCTCCGAGTCTCCACGTCTAGGACACGCAGCTAGATTTAAGACCGCTCGCCCGAGGCCGCCCGCCGCTTCCCGGCAGCATTTTCGGCGTCGGCGCCCTTGACCTCATTCCACAGCGCATCGAACTCTGCGGCAGAAAGACCGTTCAGCGCTCGCCCGCGAGCCGCGGCAAGGCGTTCCATCTCACGGAATCTCCTGGCGAATTTGCGATTGGCCTTCTTCAGCGCGATTTCCGGGTCCAAGCCGAGGAATCGCGCCAAATTCACGCCCACGAAGAGCAGATCGCCGACTTCTTCTTCCAACCTTTCCGGGCGGCCGTCGCCGGAGGCAAGCGACTGCTTCAGCTCCTCCGTCTCTTCGGCCAATTTGTCGAAAATACCGTTCACGTCGTACCAGTCGAACCCGACGTTCGCCGCGCGTCGCGTAAGCTGATGCGCCTCGAGCAGCGCCGGGAGGCTGCGCGGAACGGGATCAAGAATCGACGCGCCCGCCGCCGCGAGCGCCTGGGCATCTTTATTTTTTGCGCGCTCCTCGCTTTTCAGCTGCTCCCAATTCTTTAAGACCTGCGCCGAAGTCTCCGCGCGGACCTCGCCGAATACGTGCGGATGGCGGCGCACCATTTTCCTATAAATCTGCTCGATGACGTCGGCGATGTCGAATTTCCCGCCTTCGGCAGCCAGTTGCGCGTGAAAGACGATCTGCAGCAGCAGATCACCGAGCTCATCCGCAAACTTGTGCGCGTCGCCGCTATCGAGCGCGTCCAGCACCTCGTAGGTCTCTTCGACGAGATAGGTGCGGAGCGAATCGTGCGTCTGCTCGCGATCCCAGGGACAGCCGTTGGCCGCGCGCAGCCGGGCCTGCAAAGCCACGAGCGCTTCAAAGGCTTTGCCAATTCGTTTGCGGGCCCGGGCATCGCCCTTCAAATCGAGCCGCGGCATCCGAGCGCTGGCGCTGCGGGCAGGCTCGCCCCGGCGGGCGCGCCGGCGTTTTGTCGAAGCGCGAGGAGATCTTGATCGGGGCACGGTAGGGGATCCCCTAAAAGCTGTTAACTTAATAACACACAGCTAATCTACGGTAGCCGCCATCGATTGGCAAGACTCGGTGCTTGGCGCGCGCGTGCGCCTTCGAAATGCCGGAGTATTGACCCAATCGGCCGCAACCGTCGGCCATTCGGTCATCCAAATTTGTGGCTCCGTTAAAAAGCGCAGCCGAATCCTATGGAAATCACTGGATATATTTTGAAAAACGATAACTTGCTGTTCAGCTTGCTCTGCTCCGCCGCAATGTTGGCCTGTACGATTGAATTCGTGGCCACGTTCTGACAGGTTGGGCCGGAGGTGTTTGGCGGAGCACAGACCAGTCCGGTCAAGTTGAGTGCCGCGTTCGGCGATCCAGAGAAAGCCACGCCGAAATCGGAGCTGATGCTCCAGCGCCTGCGCCCGCGGGGAACCAGGTTGCCCAGCCCGAAGAGCAAAACCGGCGCGACCTTTCGGAACGTCACGCCTACTGATCCCGCAACTGGCGTTGCCGTACTGCTCTCGTAGGTTACGCTATTTAGCGTGAACGTACTCCCACTGGGAACCGAAGCCGTCCCTGTGATCTTGGTTCCGTTATAGAGAAGAGCGCCTGGACTGATGCGAAATCCGCCAATTAAGAAATAGTCGAATGTGGCCTGAGCCCCCTCCATGCGCACCCTCGCCCCGTAGTCGATTCCGTCGTGGTTGAAGTTATAGCCGAGGCCCAGCCCGCTGAAGCCGAAGCGTACGTTCGCACGTTGCAGCACGCGCACCGCCACTTCTCCGCCAACGCCGAGCGTCCCCACCTTCACGCCCACCCCAATACGACGGGAAGAATCTGTACCACGAGCCGGCGCCGCCGCAGGGGCGGCAGGCAAGCTCGGTGAAGCAGCCGCGTTCGCATACGGCGCGAGTGTAACAGCGTCCAGCCGAGCCGAGCTGACTTCCTCCTGAGCGAAGCAAAATGTTGGAAATAGACTAATAAGAACAGACGTCAAAAGCACCGCCGGGCCGAGCACCAGGGATTTTCTCAATGTTATCCTCCGAAGCGATTTCAACTGTGCGCAAAACAACCAGAAGGGGTCAGGCTCGCGCAGTTTATACGGGAATCCGGTACTGTAAAATAAAGACGGCGATCTACGTCGCGTATGAGTCATCCATTTGCGCCCAGCAGGTGCCGGCGGATCAAAAGCCCCTGCCGGGTCACTCCAACTTGTTCCGGCGCGGGCGCCGATGCTAAACTAAATTTCCAAATTACCGGCTTTTACGCGACAAACACAGGGAGTTGGCCTTGACGGACCCAAAGCAGGAAGAGTCCTTTAAAGTTATCGACCGTCGCCTGTTCAATACCGAAGGCGAAATACGCGACGAGGCCGTTCGCGAGGAGCGTCGCAAGCAGGAAACCGAGCCGAGCGCGGCTTCCCCGCTGAACTCTTCGTCGGCCGGCGCGCAAAAGAAAGAGGCTGCCGCGGCGAAATCCTCCCAGAAGGCCGACTCCGGCGGGCCACCGGCCGCAGCCGAGGCCGAGCAGCCCAAACCTTCTCGCGGCATCCAGATGCTCATCAATTTTGTGGCCCAGAATGCGGCCATGCTTCTCGGCGCTTATCCCGATCCGCGAAGCGGCCAGCCTGTGCTTGATCTGGAGGGCGCGCGCGAACTGATCGACATGCTCGACGCCCTGCGCGAGGCCAGCCGGGGTCATCTGGCTTCCGACGACGAACGGCTGCTGCTCGACGTTCTCGGCAGCCTGAAACTCTCTTACATGGAAATGACCAAGGCGGCGGCAAAAGCGATGCAAGAAAAGGCCAAGGCCCGCCCGTAGCGAAAGCGGTTCCGGTGTCTCTCCCCTGCTCCACGAAAAATGCTTCTGTGGTGCGCGTGACGGTGCTCGGTTCGGGCACCTCCATGGGCGTTCCCAGTCTGGGCTGCCATTGCCGCGTCTGCCGTTCTGAAGATCCGCACGACAATCGCACGCGGCCTTCCGTGCTGCTTTCGCGGGAGGACCATCACGTGGTCATCGACACCACCCCCGATTTCCGTTTTCAAGCCTTGCGCCAGGGACTCGAAAGCCTCGACGCCATCGTCTTCACGCACGGGCACGCCGACCATATCCTTGGATTCGACGACATTCGCCCTTTCAATCTGCGCCAGAAATCGGCCGTACCTGTCTATGCCTCCAGGGAAACGCTGGCGATCTTGCGGCGAACCTTCGCTTACGTCTTTGACGGCACGCCGGCGCCAAGCACGATTCCGGAGGTGACTCCGCACGTGATCGAGGGCCCATTCGAGCTGCTGGGCACGCCGTGGAAGCCCATTCCCGCCGAACACGGTGATATGCCCGTGCTGGGCTTTCGGGTCGGCGGCCTTGCTTACCTCACCGACTTCAGCCGCATTCCCGAAGAATCCATGCCGCTGCTGGCGAGCACGGACGAACTGGTGCTGGACGCGCTTCGCGATGCTCCCCACCCCATGCACCAGACCGTGGAGCAGGCTCTCGAGCTGGTAACGCGGCTGCGGCCGCGCCGCGCCTGGTTCACGCACATCGCCCACGACCTGCCTCATCGCGAAACCAACGAGCGGCTGGTGCGGCTGGGCTTTCCGCACGTGCAATTGGCCTACGACGGCCTCAGCTTTGAGGTGGCGGCGTGAGCGAGTGCGCCGTGCTGCGTTCGACGGCGGAGTGGGCGGCGCGATACCCCTCTCCCGGCCAACGCGCCGTGCTTTCCGTGGGCAATTTCGATGGTTTGCACCTGGGACACCAAAAAATCCTTGGCCAGGTGATCGAGCGTGCCCGGGCGCAGCAGGGCCTCGCTGCCGTGATCACCTTCGATCCCCATCCGCTCAAGGTGCTGCGTCCCGGCCAGGCGCCGCCATTGGTGGAAACGATTCGCCAGAGAATCGAACGGTTCGCCGCCCTAGGGCTCGAGGCCGCCCTAGTCTTGCGCTTTGATCGCGCTCTCGCCGGGCTCAGCCCCGAGGAGTTCGTTCGCGGCGTGCTGGTTGAGGAATTGAAAACCGCGGCGGTCCTGGTGGGCCAAAATTTTCGCTTTGGCCATCGCCAGGAGGGGAACGTCGAAACGCTCACAGAATCAGGCCGGCGCTTCGGATTTTCCGTGCAGATCGTCGAACCAGTACGGATCGACGGCGAGTTCGTCTCCAGCACCGGCGTGCGCAACGCGGTTGCAGAAGGCCGCGTGGCCCATGCGGCGCGTCTTCTGGGCCGTCCCTTCGCCCTCACGGGGCAAACTATCCGCGGCGCAGGGCGAGGCGCCACGGTCGTTTTCCCTACCCTGAATCTCGCCCCGGAACAGGAACTTCTGCCCAAGGTCGGCGTCTACGCCACCGAAACGCGCGTCGAAGGGCATCTCTATCGCTCTGCCACCAACGTCGGTTTCCGGCCGACCTTCGACGGCACCTCATTGGGCGTGGAAAGCCATCTCTTCGATTTCTCTCGGCAGATAACCGAGGGCCGGCTCGAGGTGCACTTCTGGGAAAGGCTGCGGGACGAGCGAAAATTCACCGGGCCCGCCGAACTTCGCGCCCAGATCGCTGCCGACCTCGCTCAGACGCGCGACTATTTCCGCCGCCGCGACCTCGCCCCCGCCCAGCCCGTCCGCTCGTAACTGCCGCTTCCGCGAAATAATCTGCGCTGTCATCCCGAGGCCCGATTTCGGGGCCGAGGGATCTGTTTTTCGCTAAGAGGGGAAACAGCAGATTCCTCGTCGTCCGCCCGAGGCGAACTCCTCGGAATGACACCTGAGTGCAAGGGAACCCTACGAAGTATTGCGCGGGGCGACCGCCTTGGGGCGGCAGTTCTCGCAGTAGCCGCCGATCTCCACGCGCGCCACGGTAATGCCGATGCCGGTGTCCCGCTCCACTTGGCGTTTGAGCTGCTCGAAGAGCTCGCTCTCTACTTCCCGCACTTTTCCGCAACGCAAGCAGGCCACGTGGATATGGTCGCGCGGGCCGTGGCTTTCGTAGTAATGGCGATGGCCGTGGATGTGCAGCAGATCGAGCTCATCGAGCAGGCCGTGGCTCTTCAGCATTTCCAGGGTGCGATAGACGGTCACGCGATGCACCCGAGGGTCGATCTTCTGGGCGCGTTCCAGGATGGAGTCGGCGGTCAAGTGCTCTTCGGCCTGATCCATGATGTCCAGCAGGATGCGCCGCTGGCGCGTGAGCCGCACGCCGCGCCGCGCAAGCGCGGTGCGTAATTTTCCCGGCTCGGCATAGACGTTCAGCCGCTCTCCCGAGGAGACCCGGCGATGATCATTTTCGCGCGCCCGCCCTCCGGCGCCGGAGTCCAAAGACCGGACCTTACCGGAAGCTTCGCGCGTTCGGTTTGTAGGAGCCATACAGATCAGCGGCTGGGGAAAAGCCGCAGTACATCGTTATACATAACGATCAGAAATACTAGCAGCAGGAAGACCATACCCACGGTCACGAAGCGCTCCTTGATTTTCAGGCTCAGATCGCGGCGCAGCAGGCTTTCGATACCCAGCATCAGGATATGCCCGCCATCCAGAATGGGAATCGGAAGAAGATTGAGGATTGCCAGATTCAAACTCACCAAGGCCATCAAACTCACCAGGTCGCCGAAGCCCCGCTTAGCCGCGCGGCTCGATTCCTGAACAATTCCCAGCGGGCCCTGCACCTGCTTGAGCGAAACCTTGCCGGTGAAAAGTTCTCCCACGAGGTAAATTAATTTGTTGGCGAGGACAATATGGAATTGCGTCGCCTTGGAGACCGCCTGCGGCAGCGAATAGCGCCGCGGAGAGGTGACGAACCGGAAGGTGATGCCAATCTGCCACCGTGGCGTGCCGTCTCCGGGATCGCCCCACGTGGGACGTAGCTCCAGCGTTTGCGCCTGGCCATTGCGCTGGATGTCCAGACTCATGGGATTCCCGCCGCTTTGCTGCACGATTTCAGAGAATTGCGACGGAGCGGTCAAATGCTGGCCGTTGGCGGCGATGATGACGTCGCCTTCCTTCAAACCGGCGCGCTCGGCGGGCAAGCCGTGCGCTACCGATCCGACCATCACGGGTTCGGCGGGATACCCGACCACGGCGAAGGGCTGAGGTTCGCTCTCCACGCTCGTGGTGATGAGCCGATCGTCGCGCTCGATCGTAACTGGTTCGGAATGTCCGGGAGCGGAAAGCGCCAGTTCCAGGGCCACGCGGTCCCAAGTGGGATCTTTGACGCCGCCGAACGACACAATGTGGTCGCCCGGCTGGATGCCGGCTTTTTGCGCGGGAGAATCCTTCACCACGCCGGCAACAACCACAGGCTTATCCGCATACGAGGGCTGCTCGCCGCCATGCATAAAGAGAGCAGCGGTAAGCACAACGGCCATCAGGAAGTTGGTCGTAGGGCCGGCCAGCGCGATCAGCACGCGCTGCCAGCGCGGCTTGGAAAGGAACTCATCGGCATCGCCCCGCCGCTCTTCCGCCGGATTATCGCCGGCCATGCGCACGTAGCCGCCGAGCGGCAGCGCGCTCAGGCGATAATCGGTTGGCCCGCGGCGCGTCCCAAACAGGCGCGGGCCGAAGCCAATCGAGAAAACCTCGACGCGCACACCAAACAGCCGGGCGATGAAGAAGTGGCCCCATTCGTGGACCAAAACCATGACGCCCAGCCCGATCGCGACCGCTATGATTCCCGTCAGCACGGCAAAAGTTCCCTCAATTCCCTTATTGTACTCGCCCTTATTTTACACGCCTCATTTTAACTGACGATCTCGGAATCGCCCACGCTCGCCTTCGCGGCAAGCTCGGCACCCGTTTCGATCTCCAGCCGCGCCAGGCGCCGCGCTTCGCCATCGGCCGCCAGCACATCGTCAATGGATCCGAGCTCAACTTTAGGCATACCGTCGAGCACGCGCTCAATCACCCGTGCGATTCCCGAAAAGGGCAAGCGGCGCTCCAGGAACGCCTCCACCGCGACCTCATCCGCTGCATTTAGCGCGCAGGTTTGCGCGCCGCCTTCTTCCAGCGCCCGGCGCGCCAGGTGCAGGCAGGGAAACTTCCGCGGCGGCACTTTCTCGAAATCCAGGCGGCGCAGGGCATCCCAATTGAGTTCCACTCCGTTCGCCCCTTCCCTGTCCGGATAGGTTAACGCATAACGAATGGGCATGCGCATGTCGGTTGGGCCCAGTTGCGCCAGGATGGACCCGTCCACGTATTCGACCATGGAATGAATCGTCGATTGCGGATGAATGACCACATCAATCCGCTTCGGATCGATGCCAAAGAGCCAGTGCGCCTCGATCACCTCGAATCCTTTGTTGACCAGCGTGGCGGAATCGATGGTGATGCGCCGACCCATGCGCCAGTTCGGATGCGCCAGGGCTTGCTCGGGAGTGGCCTGGGCCATCTGCGCCATCGGCGTCCGCCGGAAGGGCCCGCCGGACGCAGTCAAGATCAGCCGGCGCACCTCGCACGAGCGTCCCGCGCGCAGGCATTGGTGGATGGCATTGTGTTCGCTATCCACCGGCAGCAGTTCCACGCCCTTGGCTTTGGCCGCGGCCATCACCAGTTCGCCCGCCGCCACCAGCACTTCCTTATTCGATAACGCCACGCGCTTTCCTGCCTGAACGGCTGCGTAAGTCGCTTCGAGCCCTACGACTCCGACCGCCGCGGAAACAACTACGGCCGCGTCCGGATGCGTGGCCACGCTGAGCAAGCCTTCGCGTCCATGCTGAATATCCGGCAAAGCGCGCGGCTCGTTCGCCGCTTGCCGCAGGCGCTCCCGCAGTTCAGCCGCTTTTCCGGCATCGCTGACGGAAACAAGCTGCGGCCGGTGCCGCGCGATTTGCCCGGCGAGCTCTTCAAGATTCCCGCCCGCGGCCAGCGCCACCACGCGGAAGCGTTCCTGCAGCGATTCGACCACCTGAAGCGTCTGGCGGCCGATAGAGCCGGTAGAGCCGAGTATGGCCAGTGCTTTCATGAAACGGAGGATCGCCCCCAGCCTCGCGTCAGAATCGCGGGGCCAGCAGGAATCGAAAATAGTACCAGACGACCGGCGCGGCCAAAATCAAAGCATCGATGCGATCGAGTATGCCACCGTGTCCCGGCAGCAGGGTACCCGAATCCTTAACTCCGGCGCCGCGTTTATAGGCCGATTTCAGCAGATCGCCAGCCTGTCCAGCTACGTTCGCAAGGCAAGCCATAATGACGGTCTGGAACGCATCGATATTCAGCCAGCGAAATAAGGCCACTCCAACGATTGCCGAACCGAGCAGATTGGCCGCGGCGCCTTCCCAGGTTTTCTTCGGGCTCAACTGCGCCGCCATGGGCACGCGCCCAAACGAGCGCCCCACAAAATAAGCCAGCGTGTCCCCCACCCAAACCAGCAGCAGTGTAAAAAGCAGAAGTTTCGGGCCTAGCATGCCGAGCCCATGAATCCGCACCACCGCGCTCAAAGGTAAGGCGATGAACAGAAGACCGGCGGCGCTGATCCCGATATCTCCCAAGGCATTAGCCAGGGGCCGCTTGGAAGCGAAAACGGTCGCCGCACAACCAAGTACGAAAACGAAGAACACCAATTCCAGCGGGAATTCGGGGCTGCCGGGAGACT
>QHYR01000080.1 GCA_003223315.1 Acidobacteriota bacterium
CCTCACACTGCGCGTTCGGAATCTGTGACATGCGAGAGCCAAGCAATCAGTTAATGGCAGTTAATGGAGACCGCACATGCTGAGAATAGGTGAATCAAACGACGTGCAGGACGTGGATGCCGTTCTGCGCAATGAAGTGGGCATCTTGAGCGTGCTCGCTCCGACAGGGGAGGACATGATCGTAGTGTGCCCGCCGGGAGGCACATGGTCCGTACAAAAGTCTATCTATCGCCCCGCAGCTGACGGCGCAGACAGGCTGTGGCACATCACCAAGGTCGCTTCCTGGGTGACGAGCGTAAAGCCAAGTGCATAGCGGGCGAGCGGGCGCGGCAATGAAAGAAACAACGACGTGTTGCTCGCCGGTATAGGCTGGCTCTCCCGGTGTTAATCCACGGCGTGCGCTTCTATTAAGTTGAGAAAGTCAAATGTCAAGCTGAAACTGCCGCCGCGCTCCAGGTGCTTATGATTGGATCGAAGAGACTGTTGATCCGGATTGTACTTGGACTAGCACTTTGCGCCCTGTCCATCCTTTGGCACAAAATCACCGATCACTTCCGTGTTGCCGACCACTCGTCCAGAATCACTTGAATCATGATCGTCCCTGCGGTAAAGGGCGGTATTGAGCTCACACGAAACACGTTCTGCTCATTGCACTACGGCCGGGCGGCGGCCCCGCACTGCAATCATGAGAGGTGACATAGAGAAGGCGACGGAAGGCCAACCCAGCCCTCCCCTCTTTGCAGCGAGTCGCTGAAACACTCGCCGGAAGAAATTAGAAGCTGACCCGAATTCCAAACTCGATCGTGCGTGGGAGAGTTCCTTCCGTCGAAAGCTGGCCAAAAGTTTCTGGATCCTGTCCCGCAATGTTGAGGACCGGATCGAGTAGTTGGTTGTGGTTCAGAAGATTAATGAAATTGAACGAGAGCTCCGCATTGAAGCGCTCCGTAAATCGGATGTTCTTCTTTATGCCAAGGTTCACATTCCAGTAGGGCAGCCCGCGGAATTGGCCGAAGCCGCCGCTGTTACCGTCGAAACCCAGAACCAGCGGGCGAACATTGCTGAAGACGGCCTGTGGGTTCGCGAACGCGTCCAAGATTGGCCCACTTGCGGTCGAAACAGAATGAACCGAGGCTTGTGTCCCGGCGTTAGAGGTCAGCACGCAGTTTGCGTTCGTGAAGACAGTGTTGCTATCGCCGGAGCCGAAATCCTGCGAGCCACTGTATCCTTCAGAAGCAACACCACCTGCATTGGTGTTACAAAAATCCGGAGCGCCACTACCGGCAGTGAAGATTGGGGAAACCGTCCAGCCACCCAGAATGTGTCCCACGATACCTTGCTGACCGCGAAAAAATGGCGGCTGGTAGACAAGGAAGAGGGTATCCACGAACGTGCGATCGAAGGCCTGCGGCCCGTACTGCCGATCCAGGTCGAAAGGATCAACCGCGGTTTCCTGGCTCGTGGCCTGAATGACGGCTCCCGTGCCCAGCGCCTTGCTGTAGGTGAAGTTATTCTGCATGGTCACGCCGTGCCAATCGTTCATTTTGAAGGTGACAAAACCGGCATTGTAATTGCCGTGCCCGAGACTGGTACTCATCGTGACGTTGCCCGTCATTTGTCCTGCGGTGTTCATCATGCTGAAGGGAAAATTGAAGCCCGGCGCTGCTCCACCTTTGTCCAGGTCAGACCACAGGCTCCAAACACTTTGGGTTTGGAAGTTCGCGAATTCGTTCGTGACAGCGGTTGCCGTGCACGTCCCAGGAGTGCAATAGCCCGTGCCGGCCAGCCCTGCTTCGAAGAAGGGCTGGGGCGTAAGCGCTGCCAGCGTTGAAGCCACTGTCGCGCTGCTGCAAGCGGTCGCCGAGGTCGTACAACCCATGGCCTTCTCGACGGCAGCATACGCGGTCTGGAATTGCTGTCCACCCTTCGTCATCATGTAAGGCACTGAGTTGATGTTGATATTCTGTAATTCGTTATGGATCCAACGGCTGATGCCCCCGACTTCCACAGACAGCTTCGGCGAGAACTGGTGCTGAATGCTCAAGTCAATCGAGTCAACCGAATTCGGCCGGAAGTGCGGGTCGAGAGGTGATGCGGTCGATCCCGCGATGTTCCCGCCGATGCCGGGAAAATACGGTTGTGGCAATGTCGTGCTTGGCGGGGCGCTTGCAAGCGGGGCCGTTGTGCCGTCGGTGCCAATACGAAAGGCGGTCGAGGCGTTCGGTATTACGCCTGGGCTGCACGAAGGTAGGGCGCCGCCTAAGACATTCTTGCAGTTTACCGGTTGGATCAAGCCGGGGCTAAGCAGCGGCGTTAGCACCAGGTTGACGCCGTTCACTCTCCCATAGATTCGCCCGTAGCCGGCGCGGACTACCGTGTTCTTTCCTCCCAGCGCCGGGCCCAAATCGGGATTCCAGGCTACTGAAAGACGCGGGCTAAACCCGCGGTAGAAGGGGTCGAAGGGGTACTTCGGGTGTCCGGCGACGTTTGGGGTCAGCGCAAAACCGATTTGCGGGTTGTATACCTGCCCTTGGAGCGCTGCCGCTTGACGATTCGCGAGGTATGTCGCGGTATCGATTAGATTGTCGCTTGCATCTACAAGGGCCACCTGCTTACCGTTGGACTCCACCGGAGGCATCTCCAGCGACCACCCCAAGCCGTATGTGACTGTGATCGAGGGCTTCACGCGCCACGTATCAGTGGCATACAGGTTGTAATAGGGAATCCTGACTTCGTCGAATGCCGGTATAAGTGGTCCATTCAACGTGAGGCTCGAGCCGGAGCGCGTAAACGCCTGTTGCGTCTCGCTTACGATGCCCAGTACTGCTGCGGCCTCCCGAGAGAGCTTATCGCTCGTACCGAAGGCGGGGCCTAGAGCACTCAGGTCTACACCGCTGGGGCCGCTGGCCCCAGAGCCAGCCGTAGTCCCAAGCTGATACACCGGGAAGTAATTAATCCCGCCGCCGTTATCGGTACGCGTGTGAAAGTTCCAGTTATGCTGATATTGCCCGCCAAACTGGATGAGATGGGTACCCTTGATCCAGGAGACGTTGTCGCCGATGAAGTTATCCTTCCCATCCCAGGTGCGTGTGCGTGTCTGCTGCGTGTTCACGTTATAGGGCGCAAGGGTCTCTTTGCCGCCGGTTGTCTCGCCAAAAGGCTCCATGGCAGCGCCCAACGTGGAGAACTGTGCCGGATCCCCAAACGACCCCCATTGCCAGTAGTTCCGCAGGTAGCTATAGCGGAAGTCATTCGTAAGCTGGGAGTTGATGGTCGTGGTCATCCCAAGCACCAGGTACCAGGGTACTTGCGGACGATTGGTAAGAGATGTGGGTTTGCCCAGGGTGTCGCCGGGGAAAAAACCTCCAATGTCCACCTGGTCATCGGTGGCGTGTTGTAGGCTGTAATAGCGGTAGCTGGCCATGAAGTGCCACTTCGCGCCAAAGTCATGATCAAGGCGCGCCACGCCAAAGTTGTCGTTCTCAGGAATGGGCAGGTTGGCCCGGAAGTCCAGCGTGTTGACGCCATCGCAAAACTTATCGCCGGTGAATGGGCCGCAGCCGGCTCCCGGAGTAGGTAGCGGCATATACTTGTTCCACATTTGCTTTACGAAAGAATTGATGCCAATCCCGCGAGGATCGAGGGTATTCAGGTTGTAGATGGCTCCCGTGCCCGGATCGTGCAGGATGCCATTGCGCATGTCCGTGCTGGGTACCAACCTGTCAAACGATTCCGACAAAGGAAAACGCGTGCCCTGGTAATTGGCGAAGAAGTAGGTCTTTCCGCCAAGAATGTTCTTGGGGATCAGCGGACCGCCCGCCGCGGCGCCGAACCAGCTTCGATGCCAATCCGGCACAGGAGTGCCCGATTGGTTGTTCTGCCAGGTGTTTCCAGACATAGTGTTATCTAAATAGTATTCGTAGACCGTGCCATGCCAGGCGTTGGCGCCACGTTTGGTAACAATCGACACCTGCATGCCGGATGAATTGTTGAAGTCGGCCGTCTGGTTGGAAGTGGCCACCTTGAACTCTTCCACGCTGTCAATCGGCGTGGGCATAACGCCAGAAGGCTGATTGCCGGCTATCCCGTTGATGATTCCGCTTATCGGATTGAGGGCGTTAGAGAATAGGCCGCCGGAAGGATCATCGCCAAAGCTCGGATTGTAGACCCCTCCGCTGCCGTCCATGTCGTTGCTGTTGTTGCCCCCATCGAGCATGAAGACGGCTTGGTCCACTACCGTGCCGCCCACACTGCCATCAGGGCTCACGCCCGGCTGCATGGTCACGAACGAGCTGACGTCGCGCCCAAGACTGGGCAGAGACTGCAACATGTCACCGCTGACCGTGTTGCCTATCGTGGAATTCGTCACCTGCAATTCGGAGGGTGTGGCAACGACTTCCACCGTCTGAGAAACAGTGCCCAGCTCCATCGCCACGTCGACGGTGAGCGTCGTTCCGAGGTTCACAGTCAGACTGCTGACCTTTGCCACGCGGAATCCCTCCTTGGTGGTGGTCATGCTGTAAGTTCCTGGAGGAAGGTTCGGGAAGAGATATCGTCCGGCTTCGTTGCTTGTTGCGGTTCGTTGGGCGTTCGTCGAAGCATCGGTCAAAGTAACCTGCGCGCCGACCACGACCGCGCCCGACGGGTCAGTGACCGTTCCGGCCACACTCCCCGTACCCGCCATCTGCCCCATGGCTCCCGGCGAACAGATACACGACAAAGCAAAGAGACAAGACACAGTAACCAGTACTCGCTTGCTCATCATGTACTACCTCCCTGGTGGGCCCTCTCCGAGCCCCCCTCAATTTAGTACCTCAACCGAAGGAACCACAGCGCCGGAGGATCCGTCGCCGCCCCGGTCAAATCGTCGGAAGTGGTAGTCTGCGCGGCAGCTTACACGCACGTCCCATTGAACCGAGCAGTCCCAAGGCAATTAGGAAAAAATTTTGCGTATCATAAACACCCTCATTTTCTAGAACTGCAAACCCGGCGGTTCTAGAACTAAAACTTGCCCGCTAACTGGATAATTCGTGGATCTCGCGCGTTCAACTCCCTGCGAAAGCGGCACCAGCATTGATGTCCGTCGTGATTCCATCGACGATTGGCCCAAGCTCTAATACCGGGGCAAAAACACTTGGCACGTATTATCACGCGCATGTCAATGTCGTCAATAAACGTAATACGTAGAAACCGGCGGTTGGGTTCCGGAATTTCGCAACGACACTCGATCTTCGACCGAGCCAAAATTTGCTCGTCAATTTAACCGTCAACTTGGACCCGGCGACCAGGACCCTTACGTGGATTCTTACCTCGATTGACCCGATGACGGGGTGCGCCCCCAACTGATCCCACCGGCGGCTTCTTACAACCCGGGTCTGAAGCGAGCATTTTTTTAGTGTCATGCCGAACCGTAGTGCGCCTGGCCATATTGGGCGAGGAAGATGGTCTCGATATCGAAAGATGATTCGCCAACGTTCGTCTCGGCGGCCACTTCGCTTGATGAGTTCACAACCATAACAACGCCGCTCGTGAGAGATTTGTGACAGGCTGCCAGCTAAGGAGACTTGCTCGGGTGGGTTGGGTCAAACCAGCGAGTGGCAGGGGCTCTTGAAGACACTCCTTGATACGCTAGGACACATCGCTGCACAGTCCCAATCGAAGTAAACCTCCTAGCCAGCTGGCGGAAGCTAGCCTTCCGATACACGTAACCCTCTGCAATCGGTTTGCGATCCTCGGGAGTGAGTACATGACAGTACCGAGCGTTGGAGGGATTTTACACCCGCCGGTGCTAACATCCTCGCGGCATGGAAGCCTGCGGCAGCGAGGAGAACATTATGAATAAGTCTATCGGGGGACTCATCATCCTTGTCCTTTCGATGGCGGTTTCGGTCAGCCCGCAACAATCTCACGTCGCAGATCAGCCTGCACAGTCCGATGTGGTGCCGCTGAAAGCATTTGCCAGGGACCAAAGATTTGAGACGGTGTCAGGAGACCCGACGAAGCCAGGTGCAATATACGTGATTCGTATCCATTCCGAGGCGGGATTCATTACCATGCCCCACACGCATCCCGAAGACGAGCATATTGTTGTAGTGAAAGGAACGTGGTCGCTCGGCATGGGCGACCGATTCAGTCGAGACGGTCTCCAAACCATGGAACTGGGCAGCTACGGACTCGTTCCCAAGAAAATGACGCACTTCGGGCAAGCTAAAACGGACAACGTAATCCACGTTTACGGGATTGGTCCCTTCACGACGCACTGGGTGATCCCGATGTATGAGCTTACCGGCAAGGGCGTCCTGTACGAGACTTCTGGCAATCAGCCGGGCGTTCCCACATCAATAAATCCGCCTGACTGCTTTCGGTTGAAGCTCGGTGCCCACGTACGCGGTAGCTATGGCGACGGCATTGTCATTGGAGCCCAATGCACGCCGGGCGAACTCACTCAGTATCGAATCGAAAAAGCAGACGGAGAACGTTTTTGGGCACAAGGCGAGGAACTAAAAATTCTGTGAACGCTGTTGACGTTCAAGCAAATCTAACATGCGAGTATCATTTCTTTTCTTTGTCGCTACGTGTCTCTAAATTCCGGGCATTTGACCATCGCGGATGCCAGTTTTGGTCAATGGCTTAAAGCCATATCCCGTAAGTTGCTGATTCGAGGGCTCGATTTGAACGCACGTGAACGCTGGTCTGAATCCCACCCCCTCCGCCAGCTTACTTTCTTCTTTTCAATCGAATAACCAAACGCTTAAGGGGCGCTAAGCCACTTTTCGAAGGCAATACGAGACGAACGACTTTGCCATGCGCTGCGGACGAGAATTGGTCAGCGGTAGTGTAAGAAAAAATACACCAGGGCCCCGGCGACGAGCACCAGAAGCAGAAAGCGGAAGACCTTGCCGCTACTGCTGGCTTCGGGCGCGATTGGGGTGTTGCTGATTGTTCCGCCAAGCCTGCCGGAAATGCCGTCCGTCGGTGCGGCATTGGCAGCTTCAATTATCGTCGTTGTATTGGAAATGGAAGTCGGGGCGGCGAGATTTCGTGCTAGCCCCAGACTCAAGGTGTGCGAGCCTGCGTTAACGGTGACACCCGTCTTCCGGTTCACGAAGACCTTAATGTCGCCCGAGTTGCCCTGCGCGGCCAACGCCTGCGACAACTCGGGCGTTAAGTGTTTTCCCACAAAGCCGATAATCTTTTCTGCAAAGCGACTCTCCATGTCATTGTGGGTCAGTACTTCAATCGGCTCTGCATTGGGATCGGAAGAATGGATGACGAAGCCGCCTTCCGGCTTGCGCTCGATGTGAAACGCGAATTGGAGGTCCTGATTTTCGAGCGGCAGCTTCAAACCCGGAACTTGCGCAGTCAGGCCGGCGAGAATGTTTTCCTGTATCTTTTTCTGCAATTCCTCGCGCGTAGGAGCCTCGAGCGGAGCGGCGCTGGGATCGGCAGGGTGGGCAATGAATCCACCGCCCGGTTTGGGCTCAATGCGATATGTGAAATGCGAGATCAGGCGTTTGAGTTCCATGGGGAACGATAGTAACCTCTTTTTGAAGACCTGATCCTCATTACCTCGGTACTGTGTTTTGCAAGGCAAGATCGCGCAGTCTTACAAGAACTGAAGCGCAACCCCGCGCGGTTGTCCGCGCTCGCCTATGAGGATCCGATCACTTCCGGTTGGCCGACCATCCGCCCGGAATCAGTGTGAGCCTACAGGTCGAAGACAAACAATTCATTGGAAATGGGCACCTCATCGCTCATCGCTTAGGTGAACCGCATACTTCTTCGCCTTGATATGCAATCGGACGGGTCACCGCATTTTCTAAGAGTGCCACAGGAAAGACCGATGTATCATTCGACATCTAGCCCGCGTACGTCACGTTCACCGTGCGAGGAATTATCGGGACCGAGGCGCGGACCTTCCGAGATTGGGTCACCCAGAAGTACACGAAATCCCATGGCAGATTGGCAAATGCGAACAAAGCGGCCGCTCCGAGAACCTGTGCGCGAGGAAGCGGGGCCGACGCTCAAAAACTACATCACGCCCGCCGGGTTGCAGCGGCTGAAAGACGAGCATCGGTTCCTACTGAGTCGCGAGCGGCCCGCGGTGGTGCAGGTCGTAGCGGGGGCTGCCAGTAACGGGGACCGCAGTGAAAACGCCGACTATCTCTACGGCAAACGACGGTTAGGCCAGATCGATTCACGGATTCGCTTTCTCACGAAACGCATTAACGCGGCCGTGGTCGTCGACCCCGCCGCTCCGCGGCCGGGATCAGCCGCTACGCGCGTCTTCTTCGGCGCAACCGTGACCTACAAGGACGCCGCCGGCCTCGAACACGTCGTCTCGATTGTCGGCATCGACGAGGTGGACCTCGACCGCGGCTACATCAGCTGGCGCTCGCCTCTCGCCAATGCGCTGATGAAGGCGAGCCCCGGCGACCGCGTGGACCTGCGCGCGCCAGCGAAGACGGAGCATCTCGAGATCATCGACGTCGAGTACGCGCCAATTCCGATGGATCCTTTCCGCGAACCGCTAGGAGCTCAGTCGACGCCCAAGGTCG
>QHYR01000260.1 GCA_003223315.1 Acidobacteriota bacterium
CCCCGTGTAGGTCCCACCACCCTGACTGAACGTCGGCGTGGCTACCTGTTGCTGCTGCTGAATCGTGTAGGTCGCACTGGCCACCCCGCTGTCAGTCATCCCGCTGGACGCCGCCATGGCCTTCAGCGTGGTCGTCTGGTTGAAGGTCAGCGCACCGCCATAGACCGGTGACGACGTAGTCGGCGTGCTCCCGTCGGTCGTGTAGTGGATCGCCGCACCGCTGGTGGCGTCACTGATGGTTACGGTCACCGACCCCGTGTAGGTCCCGCCACCCGGGCTGAAGCTGGGCGTGGCCACCTGCTGCTGGATGGTTACCGTGAAGCTGTTCGCGCTGGCAGCCGTGCCCCCTGGCGTGGTCACGCTCAGTGGTCCCGTAGTGGCCCCCGCCGGCACCGTCGCCTGAATCGCCGTGGCCGAGTTCACAATGAAGCTCGCGCTCACCCCGTTGAACGTCACTGCCGTGGCCCCAGTGAAGTTCGTGCCGCTGATCGCCACGTTGGTCCCTACCGTCCCGCTGGTGGGCGTGAAACTCGTGATCGTCGGTGCGCCAGTCCCGCCAGCGATATCCCCACCCTCCCACCCCGAGAAAGTAAACGCAGGGGTATAGGCTTCGATGCCGACGTCGCCTGTGGGATAGGAACCGTCAGTTGTATACTTGAACTGGGACACACCATTCTGGAACACTTCGAGAGTGTTCCCATTGGCCGTCAGCCGCCACTTATCTCCGGAGATGATGGTAGGAGTGAAGAGTTGGACTGCAGTGAAGCCGCCGTCGGGGGTCATTTTGTAGATCCCCGAGGAACTCGGGCTGCCCGCGTAGAGAAACAGCAGCCATCCCGTCTGTCCGGGGTTGTTGCGGTCGATTCGGACGATCGGCCCGCCGCCCCCGCCGGCCACCGCGCCTAACGTGACTTCGGAATATTGCGTCGCGGGCGGTGCGATGCTCCATACACCCTCGGCGTTGTGCCCCGACTGCAAGCCCATAGCCTGACCGCTTACCTTTTTGAATCCGAGATAACCCGGTAGGGAATACCAGCGGTCTCCTTCATCCAAGGGATTCTCAGTCCCAGGAAAGGTCGAGGAGGCCCAGGCCCCAGTTGAGACCGGCGCGGCGCCGGTCGACCACGAGGCAATGACGGCGTTCGTCACCGCAGCGTCCGCATAGGCGAATATGCCTGTCGTGCCTGTGGAATATTTGGTAGGGTTGGTGCCGGTGTTATAGATGAAATCGCGCACGCCATTCTTGACTCCGTAGATCACCTGGCCACGCGCGATGAGTCGGAGTCGGTCTCCGTCGACGACGGGCGAAGTTGTGAGGAGGGCCGTCGCGGTGTACGTGGTTCCACGAGTATTGTCCGGGACATTTGCGTCCAGACGATAGAGGTAGTTGCCTCCGCCGACGAGACTCGCCCACCAGAGATAGTTGCTCTGGGCCGCCGCCCCGTCCGTCTGCACGCGAACAAGCGCCCCCACATTGTTACTGCAGTTAGTACAACTTCCGATGTGCCCGACGACGATTTCGGAGTAATGGTCGGCCGGGACGACGGCAGTCGTGCGGGAACCCGCATGATTCAGCGGGCTGAGTCGGTCGGGGTAGGCTCCGTTGTTCTTTTGGAACACCGTACCGTAGGGGGAATAGGCCGTGAGCGACACCCACGTCCCATTCTCGGAGAGTGGGTTCTCCGCACCGACGAAGCTGGAGGAGGCGATAGGTCCATCGCCGACCGCCATGATCGACATGAGCATGACAGCGAGCAGAGCGACCGGGAGTCGGCCCAGCGCACGGAGGGGGCGCAGCGCGCGTCGCAGTTCACCAAGGTTCATGGGGGAGCCTCCTCAGGAAGCATGGCTTCATAGGGATGTCGTTTCGAGGGCGCAACTCAAGTCACATCTCCAAACCAATCGTCTGGCCGTGGGAGCACCAAGCGAGCACTCTGCTCCAGTCCGCTTAACTAGCAATCAGGTAGATTCCTTAAAAGGAGTTGCGGTTGAATACTGAAGTAAAGCTTTGCATCAGGCGACGCAGGAAAGGGTATTTATGAAACTGCCGCTCTACCAACTGAGCTAACTCGGCCTGTCGGTGAGAATTACTATTTACGGTCCGTGTTCCGTCGCCGCCTTAACTATCCTGATCTTAAGCATGCGGTTCAATAGCAGGCACGCCAACATCGATCCGACATACTTTTACTCGAAGATAAGGCATCCGGTACGCCGTTGATCCAACATCTACAACCTATCCGGGTGCAGGTGTGGCGCATGGACTGATTTCGTGTAGGTATAGAATTATAGAGCGTGCGTAACATCCACCTGCATCAACGTCCTCATGGTTATGAACGTAGCGTTCATAGAGTGCGTTCATGCGTCCGGTGCCACAGAGGATCAGGGAACTTCGTGTCTTACGTAGCAATCGCAATCTCTTCTGTCATGTGCTGCTTGCGTACGCGTGCCGATTGTCCGGTCCACACCTGGCGCTGCTGACCTGGGTCAATGATCAGGATAATCGGGATCGTTCTGACGACGCACTGAGACAGCTAAGGACGCACCACCAGCAAAGCTGACTAGTGGAATCATCCACAAATTAAATGAAGGTAGAGCAGACGCCGTAGCGGGGAGGAGGAACAAACCAGCCGCAAAGCTGGGGAAAAGATAGAGTAGCGAACCGGCTGATGGCCAGAGGCCGACGCATGCGAATGCAACCAGCATACCCAACGTTGCAGCCACAGCTGGAACTTTCTCGTCCCCGCCTTCGGAAAACACCGCGCATTGGGAGCACTGTTCTGTCGAGTGCCCTACGCTGCGGCGGCTGTTGACGCTGCTTCCTTCGACACGATGAGCCGCCACACGATCAATGACTTCTCCCCGCATAACCGCAGCGATCTCGGTGTCCGTCAGAGCGAACGAGTAGATCCGCACGTCGTGAATGAAGCCAGCGAACTGGTAACCCTCCAAATCACTCCGCTTGCCGACGTAGACAGCCGAACGAGAACTATGCTGCGTACCTGTTACCGGACCAACCAAGAAGCCATTGTCCAGTTTCCCGTTCAAGTAAACGTCCAGCGTCCGCTCCTCAGCATTATAGACCCCGGCCACATGGTACCAGGAATGGACGACGAGAGGAGTGACTCCGTAGCGTGCCATGAGACCTCCGCACGCGTTGGTGAGTTTGAAACCGATTGTGCGCGGCCCTTGGTCGACCGTCGTATCTAACTGATAACCAAAGTCGCCGTGAAGTTGAGAGACGATCGCTGCGTCATCAACAGGGAAGGAGGAGGGCTTGATCCACGCGCCGATTGTCATGCTGCCGACGAGCCGGAGCGCCTTTGAGCGGCCAAAGTCGATGTAATCCTTCGCCCCGTCGAGCGCGACGGAACGGCCCATCACATCGACAACACGCTTCGGTTCCGTGCTGAACGTACCGTTCAGGCCATCCCCAGAAGAATCAAATGCCACTCGACCGCCGGTTTCGTCGAGTTTCCAATAGGCCTCGAGGTTCCCAGGGGATGTCACTCCCCGCATACTGGGCGTAGGGCCCACAGTAGCCCATACCAGAAGAATGAGCGCGAACGCCACCGTGGCCGCGAACAGCGTGTTCCATTTGTTGATCCTGAAGCTAGGTGAGCGAATTCGCCAGTGAGCACTGATGCTGGCCCCAAGGAAGGCTCCGATCACATTCGAAGCGAGATCGATCGCCGAGCTGGTGCGGTGCAGCATCACGAGTTGGCTGGACTCGGCAAACGCGGACATCACGGCTGCCGCGGTAACCGCCCGCAGCAGTCCTAACTCGCCGAGCACAATCCCCACCGGCGCATACCCCATAACGTTCGCCACGACGTCGGAGGCGTAGATGCCGAAGTCCACAGTAGGGTGGCCCAGTGGCCGTAACTCCACCGGAACCGCAGTAGCGGCGAGAACCATCAGTATGACCGGAGCTCGCAACCTGATCCGATCTGCCCGGCGATTGCTGTTCGAAACCATGAGACTTCAACCTGCATTCGGGATTTTAAGTAGCACAAACGTCTATGTGGGTGGCCAACTCGCCTTTACGGTGTTCGGGCTTCTTCCAAATTAGCGAACCCAACGGATAGTCTGGTGAGAAGTTCGGACGGAGACTAGATTTATACGTTAGGATGCTCTCCAAATTACTTTTGTTTTTATCGAAAAGGAGTACTGAGGCAGCGGACGTGTGTTGGGCCTGCCGATCGGGAGTACCGGAATGCTTCGAGCTAGCTCTTATCGGTAGCAATCAGTAAGAGTCGGGGCAGGGCCGAACGTGAATTCACAATACTAGCTTGCGGGAATAGAAGGCTTCGGCATAACCGCTCGGAGCATTACATTCCATACCCCGCAAACGCATGAGAGCAAGAAAGGTTTCTTTTTCGAACCAGCGCTTTCCGCGCTGGGTTTCGAAGGCTTCCATCAGGTAAGAGATCTTTTTTTCATAAATTGCGTGGTCTAGGGGCACGAAAAAGTTTGGCTGACCGAGGTCTCCATCGTACTTCGGAATTTCATACTCGAGAATCAAATGATTTCGAAACGTGTTCCACGTCAGGTCTGCCAGGAGCCGGTGATCTTGATGCGCATCTTTGCGATTGTGGGTAAAGATCAAATCAGGAGAAACTCGTTTAAGACCCTCAACAATATCCTTGATTTTTGCGCCATCAAAGGGAAAGAAGCCATCGCGAAAGTCCTTGACGATAATCTCCCTTCGGCCGGCTTGCTGCAGAAAAAGCTCTGAACTATCGCGCGCTTCCCGCTCGCGTTCGCCGTTAGAACTGAACACAACCCAAGTGACGTCGAGCCGCTGATCACCGGAAAGCAGCCGGAGAAGGCTCCCTCCGCAACCAATCTCAATGTCATCCGAGTGCGATCCCAGACAAAGGATTTTAAGCGGGCCGCTGCCGTTTTTCCCGAACTGTAATGCCATCATGACACTGCGCCAGAGCTTGAGCCGGCCTCAATGGGTGCCATTTTTCCCATTACTCTTCCACACTTCCCAAGGCGCAGTACCGCCCGTACACAAACCTTCCAGCTGCTGCTTATCTTTGAAGGTATCCATGCTCGCCCAAAAGCCATCGTAGGGATAGCCGATCAATTGCTTCTCCGCCAACAGTCTGTGAAAGGGCTCGATTACCAATTCTTCCTTCTCCCGGACATATTCGAAGATCTTCTTCTTGAAGATAAAAAATCCGCCGTTAATTCGCACGTTGCCGTTGTTGATGGCATGAATATCTGAAACGAGGCTGCCATTACCCTCTTCCAGCGAAACCAAGTGATAGCTGAGGTTCGGCCGGACGCAGAGAAAGCTGGCGATTTTGCCCTGCTCGTGAAAGTGGTCGAGTTGCTGAGGAAGGGGCATATCGGTCAACCCATCGCTATAATTCGCCAGGAACTCGTCTTCCCCTTCGAGATATTTTTCTACTGCTTTCAGGCGCTGGCCAATATTGGAAGTGATTCCCGTATCCGCAAACGTAATGCGCCAGTCATGGATATCGCTATTCAACAAATCGAGCTTTTTGCCCCCACCGGAGAGCACAAAATCGTTTGAAGTGCACTCGTTGTAGTTGATAAAATAGTTCTTAACCGTTTCGGATCGGTGCCCCAGGCACAGGATGAAATCTTTGTGCCCAAAGTGAGCGTAGTATTTCATCACATGCCACAAGATAGGGCGCTGGCCTATGTGAACCATAGGTTTGGGAATGTCTTCGGAATCCCGAATCCGCAACCCCAGACCGCCGCAAAAGAGAACCACTTTCATATCGCATCTCCTACGTCAAATCGAACGTCATGCCTTCACTCCGATGAGTTCCTCGAGCCACGTCTCTCCCCGAAAACGACGATACTGTTCGGCCCGAAGTTGGTCGGCTAACCTGTCCACGGGGAGACTGACGTCTTCGTAAGTAATGACAGAATCCTTGGGGATGTCCCGCGTCAATACACAGCCTTCGACCAACCCTTCGGGGAGATAGTGGTGGCGGCACATCTCATCGGCGTTTACGGCCTCGCCATAAGTCATATACATGCCGTAATCGTCGAGAACCTCTCCCGCCTTCAGGTCACGCTTGGCGACGGCGCATACCTCGACGACGGGCCCGCCGAGGGGTTTCGCGACAGAGTCGCGGAATAAAACGACGCGCGCAATCGCGTTTGGAACTTCAAAATGAACCAAGTGATAGGGCAGAAAGAATGAATACAGCGGACCCTCTCCCATCTTGTACAGATTGAGATAATGCTGCTGCTTGGGGTCGGGGTGTTCGGCAAGAACGTACAGCTTCGTTAAAGGCGTGCCGACCACATAATCCACGATGCCGCCCAATTTGCGGATCTCTTCGACATCGTAAATTTTCCCGATCTTCATGATGTCGTCTTTGTATTCCAGACCTCTTGACATTCCTCGCGAGCGCACCACGAAACCTGTGGCATTGGCGACGATCGCCTGCTCAAAACTGATCTTTGAGCCGTCAGCGAAACTCGTCACCATGGCTGCGTTCTGGCCCCATTTCTCAGCGAACCCTTTTTGAGTGGTGGGATTGCGATACGGATCTTGAAGGCCCTTCACATTGCCAATCACTCGAGGTGTGAGCCCCAGCCCCTGAACCCAGCGATAGAGGTTAATTTGCAGCCCCGGCTCGTCTCCGTCGCAAGCAGAGAAAATAACGCCGTGCTTCTCAGCATAGACCTGCAGGATCGGTCCGATTGTGGCGTCGAGCTCCGCGTTTAATAACACAACATCCTTTTTTTGGCGGAATGCGTCGAAAGCGACGCGCGCGCCGAACTCGACTGAACCCGTCACATCAACCAGAACGTCAATTTTCGTGGAGCGCGCCAGCAGAAAGGCATTATCTGTGGCTACCACCTTGCCTTCCCGAATCGCAAGATCGGCTTCCTCCTGTTTGGATGGAGCAACGACATCGCTGATCCCGGCGTATTGACAAAGATCGAATGCACGCTGCACGCGGCGGTTGAAAACGGCCACCAGCCGCATTCCCGTCTTGGTATGTACGATATGGTTGGCAAGACCTTGGGACATGAAGCCGGCACCAATAAGGCCGACGCGGATCGGCCGGCCTTCCGCCTCTCGCGCCTTCAGAGCGGTATCAACAATGATCATATTTCCAAATCCGGTCCTTGTCGGAAATCACGGTGAGCGGCAAGGGCCATTCCAACCCCAGCCTGGGATCGTTGTGCTGAAGACCGCCCTCGCAGCCGGGCGTATAGAACTCACCAACTTGATAACTGGTATCCGTGGAGTCCTTCAGTACCTGGTATCCGTGAGCAAAACGTTCGGGCACGTACAGCGCGCGATAATTATCCTCATTTAGTTCAACCGCTATGTGGTCGAGAAAAGTCGGGCTCTCCGGGCGAAGGTCGACGATGATATCGAGGATTGCACCTCGCGTGCAGCGTACGAGCTTGGTCTCTGCCGCAAGCGGAAACTGGAAATGCATGCCGCGTATGGTGCCTTTGGCACGATTAAAAGCGATGTTAGCTTGAGCGATAATGGGTTTCAAACCATGCGCTTCGAACTCATGCTGGCAAAAGCCGCGCGCGAAGAATCCTCGGGCATCCTCTCGGCGCTCGATGTCAATCAGGAAGGCGCCCTTCAACTTAGTCTCGGTAAAGATCATGGGTCTCCTTATTTCCCAGGCGGTTAGTTCGCTCCGCTGGGAATGGCCGCGCGCTCAACGGGCGTAGCAGCCCAGTGCAGGGAAGCATCCAACTGTCCGGCCTTCTGCAAATACTGAATTCGTCTGAGCCGGAAATAGCGATTGGTGCGCATATCTTCGGCACTCAGCCCAGCCGTCTGATAGGCCTCATAAAGTTCTTTAGCGCCTTTCTGTGCAGTCCATTGCGGCCGGAAGGCTGGCAACGTCTGGCGAACTTTCGCACAGGTGACCCGATAACAGCGCTTATCCGGCCCGCCACCCGGGGCATATTCAATGTGGCAGCCAGGCACTATCGCAAGGACGATTTCGGCCAGTTCGCTGATGCGATAATTCTCTTCGGTCTGGCCGACGTTGAAGGTCGCATTGTGAATTGCGCTCTTCGGGGCCTCGAGGACAGATAGCATCGCGGCAATGATGTCGCGAATGTGCACGATCGGGCGCCAGGGCGTTCCGTCGCTCTTGATATAAATGCGGCCGGTGGTGAATGCCGCCGCGACAAAATCGTTCAACACCAGATCCAGACGAAGCCGCGGAGAAGCACCGTATGCCGTCGCATTTCTCATGTATGTCGGGCTGAAGTTTTCGTCCGCTAAAGGCGCTATATCATGCTCGACCTTTACTTTTGAATCGCCATAGGGCGTTACGGGGTTAAGCGCAGCCATCTCGTCGAGAAATCCATCGCCCGCCGAACCATATGTGCTGCACGAGGAAGAGAAGACGAATCGTTTCACGCCCGCCTGCTTAGCTAGAGTGGCGAGACGCACGGATGCTTTATGGTTGATGTCGTAGGTCAGGGCGGGGTCGAGGTCGCTTAGAGGATCGTTCGATAACGCTGCCAAATGCACCACGGCATCGAACCCTTGTAGATCCGCCTTTATGACGTCACGAACATCTTTACGAATTTCAGGGATCTGGGGCCTAAGCTCACCAAAGTCGCAGCCCTCATAGTAGTCGGTGTCGAGGCCGACTACCTCATGGCTCGCAGCGCGGAGGATCGGTCCCGCAACAGCCCCGATGTATCCTTTGTGACCCGTCAGCAGAATTCTCATCCGTAATAACTCCGTTGGCAGAATCAAGCGAAGTAATGCACTTGGGCCCACAGACTACGCCAGCTCACAAATTTGCGAGGCAACGACCGCGTACCGATTAGCCCATGTGTCTGTATAGCATTCTGGAAGTCATCGCTAAGAACCCATTGGGCAAACTGCAAAATAACCTGCGGAGCCGATTCGATTCCCACCGCACCATCCGCGGTCTTTGCTTCGCATTCGTGTACCGATAGCACGTGAGCAACCTCTTTCGGGTTCCGGGCCGGTCCTTGAAAATGATCAATATGTCCTAGTCTACGTCGGAACGGCCCAGGTCGATTTTTTTCAGACTGGAGGCTCGGCTTTCTTCAATCAGTCGCCAGAACAGAAAGGGCACGCCGCCGAGGTGATGGGTACGCTGCGTTAGAGCTTCCGTACTTGTAAACCACTGAGTTGACAAATACCGACTTCCTGGTCGTCGGAACACAATTCTCGGTGCTTAATTGTCGTTCGTTGCGCTGGTTAAGCCGCGAGGGCAATTCAGCCAAACCGGATTGTTAAAGATGCGATCATACTGCTCGTCCAATGCCAGGCGACAGGCGTCTGCCTTTTGCTGGAGTCGTGGCCCCAAATAATTGGCATTCTCTTCGAGAGTGCCAAATTGGTGGACCATCTTTTCTAGATCAATAGATTCAATGTCCTGGCGGAATTCCTGCAATCCCGCGTCCGCCATCAAGCCATCCACCTTTTGGTGATAGGAAATTGCCAGAACCGGCTTACACAGCATCAAAGCTAAGAGCACATTGTGAAACCTGCTCGCGACCACAAGATCCGTGGCTGCGAGTTGCGATAAGACATCGTCCACCGAAGCGGCGGGCTCATCGATGATGGCTTCCTTCTCATAACTGACGCCGCGTCCTTCCAGGAATGTTCTCAAGTCGTACCTGGCGCGCTGGTCGTACATTACATCGCCGGTGAGCAATCGCACGGTATATTTTCGTTCAAGCAACCAGCTCACGAAACTGCCGAGTTTCGCGATGTAGCAGCGGTAGATCGTTTCATCACCGTCCGCAACGGAGCGCCTGTTAAAGTAGGTCATCAGGCCAACTCCGATCACTGGTTTAGGGTGGTTATGATTGAGGTTAGGGACCGCGCCGCGCGGAAAGCTATATGCCAAGTCCGGGTACACCTCGTCATTTTCACTGTCGAAGGCAATGCCCTTCAGGTAGTCCTTGGAGAAGCGATCGCGATACGACCGGTAATCAGCAACAGCCAGCGCGCCCTTAACGAAAGCCTTGCTCAAGGGATGATGGATCGGACCCACTCCGACGCTAACAAAGAGTACTTTGCACCGGCAAAGTTTGGCGATGATGGACCACTTCAGAATTTCATAGTGGAGGTCGAGCGGAAGAATGCCGAAGTCCCCTAGCATTCCCGTGCCCGTCATAACGAGCATGTCCACATCTTTTAACCTGCCGATCGCCTTGAACCACCGAAACACCTCCATGGGAATTCCAACGAAAATCCGCCTTAGTAATCTCAGTGTTGGGCGGTTCATTGGCGATAGGGGCATTTCTTTTATCAGCGAGGCAGGAATGTTGTACGCGAATTGCGTCTCTTCAGGATCCGAACATATGCAGCTAACTTCCGCGTTCGGAACATACCTTTGAATATTGTATAATAGGGCCTGCAGCGTGCATTCGTTGCCTAGATTCCCTACTCCAAACACACCGAAGAGGACGATCTTCCGTCGTTTTGTTCCGGTCTTCATGTGTATCGACCTGCAGGGAGCAACCTTTGCCGTGCGTTCATCGTTGCCGATCGTCTGATTTCAGTTCCTTTGTGTTCAGCCTGCGGTGGACTATGTACGCGGCCGAGAACAGATGAAGAAGTATTCAACGGCTAACAACGGACTAAGGATCGGAATATTCATATTGATGTGCATTTGAATGTGCTTCATGAATTTGCGATTCGGCTCATGATGATGCCAATGATGAGAGGTTGGGAAAAAGCGGTCTATATGAAAGAACCGCTCCAAGCTCCGTCGGAAATTGTCAAAACTTTGAACGTTATTGTAAATGCGGTAGACATCGCGATGAAGATGATTGAAATTTACATAGGATAGGATGAATATTCCGTTCTTCTTCAGAAGTTGCTGGATCTCAGAGAATTTGTCGGACTGATGCTCGCCAATGTATTCGAAGACGCCTTGGGCGATAATAATGTCGAACTGCTTGTCGCCAAAGCGGATGGTGGTCTCTACAAAATCCGTTTGCAGCAGGTAGGGTGCCGGATTGTGTATCGCTATATCCACTCCATGATAATTTATATTTTCGCCGATGAGGTGCTTTAGAGTTGCTGGCCCGCAACCAACGTCAAGCAGATCGGCCTGCCTGCCTTGGGCAATCGCGTTTACAATCCGCGCTGCTTTTTGCAGTCTAAAATGCGGTTTAACGTAGTTTAAGTTCTCTTGGATCCAGAAATCCCTCTTGTAATACTGCTCACTCACTTGTTCCATCCTGTCCCTTTCCTTTGGCTCGGCGGCAGACATGGCTCGCTAAGCCGATACGGCATCTGTCGATTCGGCAGATGGGCTTCTCCTTAATCCTCGAAGTAGATCCAAGTAAAATCCCTTTTGTCCCATGACATACAGAAGGATTCCAGCATATGTGGCGAGAAGAACGGTTCCTTCTAATAGCAGGCGCGGAAAAGGAGACAACAGAGGACCGAAGAAGAACGGTATTGCGAGAGCGAGGATCGCGGCCGTAATGCCCGAGGTTATTGGCCGAACGAGCCCCCCGAGTACATCCCGGAGTGAAATTACCGTGCCCTGTACGCCCCAGGCGATATGCGGTATAGCCCATAATGCCATTGTCGCCGAAAGACCGAGCGCAACACCTTTGGCCCCGTAGGGTAAGCCTAGGATATATCCCGCAGTAACTAGCGGACCGAGGACGCAAGCCACCTTCAAAGATCGCTCCACCATTCCCAACGAATACAGCAGCCATCCGACCGGGTTAATGAGCGCGAAAATAAGGATCGTCGGAGCCAGCAATCGAAGGATGTCAGCCGCCCCATTCCACTTCGCGCCAAGAACAACTGCAATCAGATCATGAGGAAAGAAGGCAATGATCAATGTCAGGGGAACGGTTAATGATAGAACCAGTGAATGCCCTTTGAGGAAGTAATTCCTCAGCCGAATAGGATCGCCCTGAATTCGCGATAGCGCCGCGAAAGCCACCTCACCAACGGCTGAATTCAGATTGTCTGTGGGCAAATTTATAATCTGATACGACCGCCCGTAGATTCCCAGTACCTCGGCACCCCAAAATCTGCCCAAGAGAACTTTATCGAGATTGTAGGCAATATATACGATGAGGCCCACCAATGTGATGGCGCCGCCGAACCGCATCATGGAACGAATTCCAGCTCGTCGACGGGGCATCCCGGGGATCCATGCAGTGGCAAGCCAAAAGCAAACAGAGGAAACCAGCGGAAGAGTAACCGTCATTATGACGAGAGCCCAATACCCAAAACCTGCGAGTGCCGCGCCTATTCCTAGTACAGTGCTGACTACCAATGAAATGATTTGTATGATCGCCAAAGCGGTGAACCGCATCTCTCTCTGCAGTAGCGCTGAGTGCTGGACGCCGGCTGCATTCAACAAAAATCCGCTCGCCAAAGCAATCGTCACCCAGAAAAGGCGGCTCTCATGATAAAAAGCGGCGACGAGCGGCGCCACAACGATCAATCCAATCGTAAGGATTGCGCCGACGAGGATGTTTATCCAAAACAAGGTCGACACCTGTTCCTCGGTCACATCGACACTTTGAACAGTGGCTGTGGACAGGCCGAAATCTCGGAATAAGGTCAGTACCCCTGTGAAAGCCGTAACCATCCCGACCAACCCGAAATCTTTGGGATCCAGCAGTCTCGCCAGCACCATGAGTGCGCCGACACGGAGAGCGAAATACACGATTTGCGAAGAAACCCGAGCGACGCTACCGCGGATCGCTCTTTCCTTCAGGTCTTTCATAAGCCCGTTGTGATGAATCCAAAACCGCAAAGGACAGGCCTATACGCACTAGGCGGCACCATGAGGTGGTTACTCCGCAAGCAGTGTGCCACACGGTCAGCGACGGCCACGGGATGGAGCACGAACACTGGCCTATTTCTCCTTGAAAACAGACTCGTTGGAAAGCGTTTAGGGGAACTAAAGCAAGAGCGGTTCGCCCAATATCTTATCGATGGGCCAGCAGGATCTGGCGAGTGACCTCCAGCAGTGATTGCGCGAAGACATTAGCGGTCACGCTCGAGAGCTCGCTAGGATTCAAGATTCGAGCTGTCCTACAGCCGGCGCTCCTGCCGGCTTCAACATCTCTGTCGGAATCGCCGATCATCCATGACGCGGTTAGATCGATGTGGTGTTCGCGCGCAGCTCTCAAGAGCATCCCTGGAGCTGGTTTACGGCAGCTGCAAGCTGGCCGTTCTTCGTGCGGGCAGTAATAAACGCTTGTGATGACTGCTCCTGACGACGCTAGCTCCTGGCACATCCAGTTGTGTAACAACTCTAATTCATCGATGGTTAACAGCCCCTTGGCTACGCCCCTTTGATTACTCACAACCATGACGCAGAAACCCGCCTGTACCATCAACCTGATCGCTTCGGCTACGCCCGGAAGAAACTGCATCTCCTCCCAACGGGTCACATACTGCCCCTCCGGCGGCTTTCGGTTTATGACGCCATCACGATCGAGAAATATGACGCGCTTCATTAAATATTTTCCGCTCCACGAGTTCCGAAATGATATGGCCGATGAGAATGTGGCATTCCTGAATCCGCGGTGTCTCATCCGACGGCACGCAGATACAATAATCCACGACGTTCTTCAATTCCCCGCCGGTACGGCCAGCCAGTGCAACCGTGCGCAGGCCCATTTTCTTCGCCACGAGCAGGCCATTGAGGACGTTTGCTGAATTACCGCTCGTCGAAATGCCGATCGCAGTGTCGCCCGCATGACCCAAAGCTTCGATCTGCCTTGAGAAAATTTGATCAAAACCGTAATCATTTCCGATAGCTGTCACGCAGGAGCTGTTCACGGACAACGCCAGCGCAGGCAAAGGCGGGCGATCAAAGGCAAACCGCCCCACGAGTTCCGCCGCTATATGCTGAGCATCCGCTGCACTGCCGCCATTGCCAAACAGCAGAGCTTTCTTTCCCTCTTCGAGCCCATCGATTAAGATATGGCTCACCTCCGCGACCGTCGAGATGACCGCAGTACTCCTCAGTAAGGATTGTTTCGCGGCGATCGACTCCTCGATTAACTCGCTCACGCGATGCTCGAAGTTGTTCCTTTCGCTCATCCAACCTCCGCGGTGCTCATCCGTTTGATTAACTGCGCCTCGGGACCCGTTTGCGATATCACTTCCGAGTTGTTTCGCAAAACCGACTACAAATGTCCTGAGCACGGGCGTAATCTTCCGGCGTGCCTATATCGATGAAAACTCCTCGCTGCTCAAGCGCATAGATTCCCTGATCGAGTAGTTTAGGGAAGACATCTCGTTCGAGGCTGGCTGGTCCCTCTGGAAGGTGTTCAAAAATTCTCTGATTGAACACGTAAATCCCAGCGCTCACAAAGCCATTGGCGCTCGCGGCGGCCTTCTCCGTAAAGCTGGTGACGCGACCTTCACCACTGACCTGCGCGGTTCCGTAACGCATTTCATTTTGCATCCGAAGCACAGCCATGCTTGCAATGCCGCCGGAAGTGCAGTGAAATTGGATTAGCTGCCGGAAATCAATCTCCAGAATAGAATCGCCATTCATAACCAGAAAGTTAGCAGCATTGTCGAGGAAGGGCTCGGCGAGCTTGATGGCGCCTGCCGTCCCCATAGGAGAAGTCTCTTTCGAATATTCAATGGCCACCTCCCATTTCCTGCCATCGCCGAATTGGTTCTCAATGTCCTCAGCGCGATACCCTGTGCACAATATTAATTGACGAATCCGCTGATAGCTCAGCTGTTGGACGAGCAATTCTAGAAATGGGCGGCCACAAACGGAGGCGAGAGGTTTTGGCGGCGAAGGCACAACTGGCCGCAAGCGTGTCCCTAGGCCACCGACGAGAAGAACCGCCTTCATTCGTTCATTACTGCAATCCACATGCGATTTGTCAGTTGCTGAGGGCACTCTCATGCACGCTGCCCTTCTCTAGACGCCAGCCCTAAACTGTCGCTCAGTGTGGCATCGCCGCTCTTGCCCGCAGTCGTTACCCTGGAATCCCAATAATCTAACATCGATTGTAGCGTCTGCTCGATGGACCTTACTGGTTTCCAGCCGGTTTGTTTACGGAATTTTTCGGTCCTGCCGAAGATGATCTTCTCATCAGAAGGGCGCATCAAGTGAGAAGCGCCCCGTACTTCGATTTTAACAGCCGAGAGGCGTATCGCGAAGTCCAGCAGCTCACTGATACGGTAAGTTCTGTTTGCGCATAGGTTGTAGGCTTCGCCATGCTTGCCCCTGAGTGCGGCCACATAAAATCCCCGAACTGTGTCGCTCACGTCCAAGAAGGCGCGACGCGGTCTCAAGTTGCCGACTTCGAGTATCGGCGGCTGCAAACCATGTCTTATTTTTACTAATTGGCGGACAAAGTCCGAAGGCGCGTCGTTCGTCTTTCCCGGCCCCGTGGTGTTAAATAGGCGCAGGTTGACGGCTGGAACCCCGTAGTCGAGGAAGTATTCCCGCGCAAGGAGATCCAGGCACACTTTGCTGATGCCATACGGATGCAACGGAAGAAGTGGCTGTTCTTCGCTTACAGGCATTGCGGAGGCGGGAACATGACCATATTCAGCACTCGAGCAAGCAGACACAATAACGGGCCTGCGTTTCATGTGGCGCACAGCCTCGAATAAATATAACGAACCCATGATATTCGACTCGAAGGTCCCAACAGGATCCTGCCACGATACCGTGGGGAGACTCTGTGCAGCGAGGTGAAACACGTAGTCCGGCCGGCATTCGAAGAGAACCTGAGCCACGCGCTGGCCGTTGCGCAGGTCACATTGCACGAAGCGACAGTTGCGGCTTCCGGCAAGCCCTTCTGCTCGATGGGGTAGGAAGGTGCCGACTACGCGCCAGGCTTTCGCCACAAGAAACTCAGCTAAATGTGATCCTACGAACCCGTCTGCGCCGGTGATCAGGGCAGTCTTCATTCAATTCGAACCAGCAGTTGAGCTGAACGCCCAAGGGACGCGTGCATTCACGCCAGGCATTCCTTGCCCTCACACGTCGAATCCAGCGCTCGATGCGAAATGGTGAGAAGAAAAACCAACTGGTTGGAATCGACTCCCAATCCGGGCCGCGCATTAGGATTTTAAGGCTAGTGCAGGTTGATTTGCGCTCAATTATGCCTGCGCGGGCTGCTTTTGCCCCTACTGAACGACAACCTGGAGGTTTGTCGGAGGAGCGACTGACGAACTTCCAATGGAGCCATAGCAATTGCCTGCATTGAAGCTCAAAACGTTGCCGGTGCCGTCCGAAGGCCCGCCCATCGTATTCAAATAGCAGTCCTCGGCAGGGATCGTATAGGCATGGCCACCGACGCTGGGAATGTTGCCTCCAGTGACGTCTGGGCCGATTGGGGGCCACGGCTTGGTTGAAGGCCACCAGGAAGGCATAGAGGACCGATAAAACGAAGCGGGCATCGCACTCTGGCCCGCCCCCACGTCCCCCAGGGTAGGTACAGGGTTAGCAAAATTCGATAATCCTATAGGCACTTCCGAGATGCTGCCACACGTATTGAGCCAGCCAGTATTTAACGGACTGCCACACCAACGAATGCCCAGGGTGACCGCGTCGTAATTACCCCACCGCATAAGGGTGCTCCCGGTCTTTAAATCGTCAACGACAAAACTTGCTCCCGTCCCAATGAGATAAATCGACGTATCTGGACTGGGGGAGTTGTTGGCGATATCCTGATAGTTGTTGTGATAACCAGCTGTTCCAAGGACGTTTCCGATCACGTTCATATATCGGGACAGCGGGTACAGGATTAGGGGATTGGTATGAGAAGTCGTGCTCGTGGTACCGTTCTTCTCCTGCCCGTCAAGGCGATTACGAAACAGCGTCGCGAAATGCGACGTGCCGTGGAACCTATCGCTGTAGAGACCGCTGCCAACCAATCCTTCTAGAAGTACGAATTGCACGGACGAGTGAAAATTAGTGCTCTGCTGAAGCCAATTGGTCGAGGCCGTATACAGATCATTAATTGAGAAGTTGTATGCTGCGACGCAGCCTTCGCAGTCGGAATTGAACATCTGAGGAGCGGCCACTTGCTGAAAGATGTTGTTTTCTTGCAATACATCCGAGGCTCCGAAGGTTTCCACTCCATAGCTCTGCGACACTCCGTTCGCTGTCTGAAACAAATAGCTGTCTCTAATTGTGACGTGCGCATCCGTCCAGAGCGAAACGTGACTTCTATCTGGTTTAACACTACGAACTCCGGTTACCCAGCAGTTAGAGCAATTTGAGATCAAGATGATGTTGAGATTGCCCGTGGCATGTTGGATCGAGAGATTCTCGACTCCGTCGCCAGAGACCGGATTTGAGTCCCACCAAGCACCTGGCGATTGGCTTGCCCTCCAATTAGGCATGTAAAGGCCGGGGGTGAAGGTTACGGTCGTTCCGTTGATCGCTGTTACCCTGACGATCTGCTGCTGCCCACGCGGACTTGTGCCACCCGATCCTCTCTGTGCTCCTGAGTCGCCGCCTGTGCCACTGTTATCCTCATTGCAATTGGGGCTTTGGCCGGGACGCACCGTGGGGGACGTTTCGCACACGTAAATCCAATTGCTATTTGTATCGGTCAGATCATCAATCTGATCGAGGATCATAATGCTCCCGACCTTTAGGTTCGTTACGCTGGAGAGCGTGATCTGCGTAGTAGCCGCTGGCCAGGGACCACTGCCGCTGAACGCAGCTGAATTGTCGGCGCCGCCATACCAATTGTTATCTGCCGTTCTAATACAAAAGTCGGCCCCCTGGCCATTGCATCCACCGCTGGCAGACATCACCCACAGTGTCTGATCAGCGCCTGCACCGCGAACGACAAGGTTATTGATCTGATTGACGACGATTCCTGCGTTCAGGTTATAAGTTCCAGCATTCAGGAAAACGACTTTGGGATTCGAGGCCGTTCCGCCCTGACATCCGGCAGACGTGATAGCGGTGTTGATTTGCGCCGCCGTCACGCTTTGCACGAATGAAGGAGGTTGCCCCGCAGTGCCTAAGGTTGTACAGATCGTGCTAGTAGCGGGAATCCTAGCCCCTACATTAGACCAGTCGATCGCGCGACCGGGCGAAAGTATGCCTGACCAGACTTGTGCCCGCGCCGGCACTGCGGCGGCAGCTAACAGCAGGAAAACAAACAACCTTGCGCTTCTCATGATTCCCCTCAAATCCGCTAAACGGCGCGATACACGAGCGATACTCCATAACGTTTTACGTGCGCGGCGAGTCTCTTTCCTACTGGTCTTAGGAGCAGACGAAGTACAGCTGTGCATGCCCGTTCTAGGGATGCGAGATACATTCGCCGAGGCTCGTCCCCTTAAACTCAAGCGCAGATGAAGCTTGAGCAGGCGAATCACGGAATCAGGGAAACGGTTCAAGATACCTAGGGAAACAATTTAGCGGGAGGGGGAATCACTGGGCATAGACCTCGCGGCGTTCTTGAGATAGATTCTCATCGTAAACGTCTTCCGGCTCGTAAACGACTACATGACTTCCCCGATTGGAAAAAGCGAATGGAACGCACAAGAGCTTCTTTAGCCGAATCCTCAGCAACTCACGCCGCTCAGGCGGTACAAAGAACAGCATAAAACCGCCCCCGCCCGCTCCCAAGAGCTTCCCTCCCAATGCGCCGGCGGTGAGGCCTGCTTCGTAAATATCGTCAATATTTTTATTGCTGATGTTGTTGGTCAGCGATTTCTTCAACTTCCAGCTCTCATGCAACAGCAGGCCAAATTCGTTCAGCGAGCGGTTCGGGTTGGTCACGATGCCCTCGGCCTCATCCACCATTTGGTACATGAGCTCCAATTCATTCGTTTTCTTCGGCGTTGCCCGTATTTGCTCTTTGGCAATTTCGGAAGCAATACGCGAAAAGCCCGTAAAGTACATCGCGAGGTGGTCCTGCAATTCCGCCAGGCGGCTCTTGTGAGTCAGCACCTGCTTGACCTCGAACGTGTCGTCGGGAAGGAAGTTGATGCGATTAAAACCGCCATACGCCGCACTGATTTGATCCTGCGCGCCGACAGCTTCATGGAGCAACTTCTGCTCCACGTGGATGGCATCCCGGGCCAGCGCTTGCTTATTTCGCATTTGGTTTTTGAGCGCGTATAAGCCCAACAACAGCCCGACCGTAAACGCCGAACTCGTGCCCAGTCCCGTTCGCGCGGGCAAATCAGCTATGTGATGGATCTCCACGCCTTCCTGCATTTCCAAAAATTGCAGGCAGGCGCGCACGGATGGATGTTCAATCGCCCTGTTCTCAACCACATTCTCGACTTTCGAATAAGATACACGGCTGTGATACTCAAAGAAGGGCGGCAGATTCCGGCACGTAATAAAGCACGATTTATCGATCGTGGTGGATAATACCGCTCCACCGTGTTCGCGGTACCATACGGGATAATCAGTGCCACCTCCGAAAAACGATATGCGCATCGGAGTGCGAGTGATAATCATCGAGCTCATCCTCTCCAAGAGTAAAAAATCGGAAATAGTTTGATCTAGAGGTAGGCCGAAGGGCTGTTATGAGATATCGACAGGCAGGGCTGCCATCGTTTTAATTTCCACTGAGGGCCATGTCAGCTAATTCCTTCAGCTGGCGCTCACGTTCGAGCATTGGTGGGGTTGGCTCAAGTCCAGCAACCCTAAACACCTGCTTCCACCGGTAAATCCAGTCGTGGCGCAGCAAAGCCTCACCGGCATTTCGGCGGCTGGTGGCGCACAGCCGTTCGGGCTGCGTACTCAGATTCATGAGAACTTTTAGGACATCCGAGCCATCCGGCTGTATGGGAATAACAGCATCAGGCCAGCCGAACATACTTCTAAATTCCTCGGAATTCGGTGCTTGCCCGATCATTACTGCACCTGCCGCGGCTCCTTCATAGTAGCGAAAGCCGGTTACAACTTGACCCTTAGTCTCCTCGGAGTCGATCTTCCCTGGTGCAACCACGAAATATTGGCTTCGCTTTGCCATATTTGCATAAAAGTTCCGATGCTCTCGATGATCATAAACCTCGGTATCGATACTCGGCGACGTGTCATAAGCGTAGAATATCTCTCTGCGCGCGGCTGCGGCCCGTAGGGCAGAGTGAATACCTTCCCACCTTCGGCCAATGCTGTAAACGTTTACGACTCGCTGCGGAGGGTCGGGATACGGAGAGAACCGCGACGTATCTACCGCCCCAGGAAGCCAGTGACAAGGCCGCCCCAGAATCGCGTAGAGCGCAGTAGCGGTGCCACTATAGCCCAGAAATATGTGGTCGAATTGCAAGAGCGCGTGAAGCCAGTACTTGTACAGCGGAAGCGCAGAAACGAACAGTTCGTCAATCCAGCACACGCTGGTTTTGCACTTGTCCTTCCATCCCTCGATCGCATTTACATAGAGCAGGTCCCAATACGTTTGGCAGTGAGCGACAAAAAGATCGTATTCGCCGGTAAGTCGGACCTTGCGCAGGCCGGGATTTGTGTAAATCAGCTTTCTGGAGATATCTCGATACAAAAGCCTTCTCTGCCAGCGCTCCTTAAATCGAAATCCTGGTCCTGGCTCAAGAGCGATCAAATCAACGTCAGCAATCTCCTGAAGAATGTCTTGTGCTTCGTAAAATCCGCACTGGAAGAGCCGCCTCGTGAAGCTCCGGGCCGTCGGAATGCAAATGCGTGGTAGCGCGGCCCTTGCTGAAGATTTCACAGCATTCATTGCTTTTGGATTTTGCACAGCGGTCGGCATTTCTGCTGCCTCTATCTGCAGAACTCTTCACGTGGACTGCGCCCAGGAAGCGCGTGTTGCCCGTTTTTGGAAGACCCGGTCGTAAGCCGCGAGAAGACTAGCGACGGAAAATTCCCACGCTAATTGCTCCTCAACCCTTTTGCGTCCAAACTCACCCATCCTCTTCCTTTCCTCGGAATTTTCCAACAGCCAGAGAATTTTGGCCGCGAAATCAGGTACTTGATTAGCATTGTCACTGTACAAGGACGCTTCCCCCGCGCTGAACCGGCCTTCTTTCAAATCGAACTGAACGATGGGCTTCCCCAGCGCCATGTATTCCATAATCTTGATCATCGTGGAAATATCGTTCATCTCGCACGGTTTGTCCGGGTTCACGCAGACATCGGTTGTGGAAAGAATTTCGAGCACACGTTCGTCCGACACTCTTCCAGTGAAATCCATCATTTCGTCTAGGCCCTTGTCGGTCACCATCTTCCGGAGTCCCGCCAACCCTGGGCCGCCACCGACGCACGTGAAATGAAGATCGTCGCGTCCCAAATTCTTGATGTACAGCGCCACATCAATGAGGATATCGAGCCCTTCTTGGATACTCATGGTTCCGACATAACCGACGAGATAGGCCTTGCCATACTTCAGCGCGGGATCGGGCGGAACCGGCCTGAAGGTCTTAGGATCAGGCCCGTTTCGCACCACGAAGACATCGTCGGAATCCAGACCACCTCGAGTTATTGCCAGACTTTTGTAACTGCTATTCGTGGATATGACCACGTCGCTGAATGTGTAAGTCAGCTTTTCGAACCACGCTTGTATTCGGTAGAACAGGTCTTTCCTTTCAAATTTCGAAAAATACAGCTCCGGATTGGCGTCGTGATGATCAAAGATGTACTTGACGCCCAACAGCTTGAATGGCAGAGCGACGAGAAAAATATTGTCGGGAGGGTTGCATCCCTGAATGACATCGAAACCCCGGAAGAAATAAATCCACCATGTGTACACAAACTCCCAAAATAGGGCGCAGCCGTACTCATAAACATAGCCAAAGGTGCTGTTTGCCTCTTTCGGCATGGGATGGCGATAGATGTGAATTCCCTGAAGGAGTTCATGCCGTTTGATGTAGCCCTTCCCTCTTGGGCATAGCACCGTCATCTCGTACCCTTGCTCTTTGAGTGAACATGCCTCCTTCCACACGCGCGAGTCGAAGGGGACCGGCAGATTTTCCACAATAATGAGGACTCTTTTGTTCATGGTCTAGATCGGTGCTCTTCTAGAGCGATTGGTAGAGCCCCGCGAGCGCGCAGAGCATTGTTGCCTGGCCCCAATGCAGCGTCGGAGTTTTATTTACGAGCGACCGTGAATAGCGCCGGTAGTAGAAGTAGCCGCTGCGATCCTGCATGTGCTCGATGGTCCATTTGGCAACCTTTATCGCCAGGAGCAGGCTACCGGGATCGCTGTCGGAAAAGCCAACAAGCGTGTCAACTGCTTGTGAGCAGCACTGGATGTCGATTGGAAGCGTTTTGTGGTCATAGTATTTAGGAGTTCCGTCCGAAAGGAAAAACGTATTCCTCCAATAGTTATAGCCTCTCGTTAGATTCTCCCGGAAACGATCATCTCCGGTAGCTTCCGAGTAGGTTTTGAAACAATCCAGTACATATGCAGTGTGGAAGTTGTCGATCCAGTGCAGATTGGCTGCCTCGCCATAATACCAGGACCCTTCGGGCCTCTGATATTTGGCGGTGTAGTGCATCGCCCTTTCGGCCAACGCTCGATAGGATTGGTTTCGCGTATAGGAATAGGTTCGGGCCAGTAGGCTGGCGGCGAGAGTATTGGCGTTATGCACCTGTTTATTCTTGGCTGGTATTCGCGCCGGGATATAGCCGATACAGAGACTCTCCCCGTCGGGAAATCTCTCGAGATCATAAAGAATGTGCTCGCAAGAACTGACGGCTACCTCGAGAAAAGCGTCCCGTTGGAAATAGTCGTACGCGTCAAGAAAGGCATGGCCTATGAGTGAGGTCCAAACTGCGGTCGGCGCGTTCTTGGGCAGATAAAAACTTCTCGACTGATAGTCAAAATGATTCCCCCAGCAGGCCCCGGAATAACCTGGAGATTGGTTTTCCGTGAGCCATCGCAACGCAAAGTCCGCTTTATCCCGCCAACTAGCGTCACCCTTGGAGTGCGCAAGACGCATGAAACCTCGAGCCAGGTAGCCCTGCCCTTTCGTGGAACGGCTCTTGGCGATTCCCAAAAAGGGGCGGAGATTAATAGGAAAGCGGCGAACTCCCTGCTGCAGCACGGTTCGGAGAAAATTGCTTTCGAACGTCAACGGACGCAAAAATCGTGCGTTCAGCCCGTCGAATGTATCGTAGGCTCGACACTCGTTCTTCTCGAGCCACACAGAGAGCCTGCCTATCGACTCGTAGATATCGTTCTTCAGGACCCTGCTGCCGCCGAGAGCGGCCACCGGGTTACCAGCAGATACCATCATACTTGCCATCTCCGCTCTTGCGATTCGTTATGCGCGCAAAATCCACCAGCCGCTGCTCTTTGCGCAAGCGATCCGGGACGGTTCGGAAATCCGGGTCTTGATTGCCAACGACCACCGTTTGCGCATGGTCCAAGACTGCATCAATGTCTTCCACCATCAGCTTCGATATATGCGGAATGTGATTGAGAATAAAATCGCGATTGGCGCCCAGCAGGCTGGCGATCTTCACGTTTTTGTCATAGACGCGCACGTCGCATCCCTTCCCAATGAGGCGTTCGATCACTTCAATGACCGGGCTTTCCCGCAAATCATCAGTCCCAGCTTTGAAGCTGAAGCCCAGAACGCCGATTTTTCTGTGCCCATTTTGCATGATGAGCCCCAGTCCTCGGGCGACCTGCATCTCATTGCTCGGCAGAATCGCGTTCATTATCGGCAAGACCAAATCGTTCAATTTTGCTTTGTAGGCCAGGGCGCGCAGATCTTTCGGCAAACACGAGCCGCCGAACGCAAATCCGGGTAAAAGGTACGCAGGGGAAATGTTGAGCTTCTGGTCTTTGCAGAAGATCTTCATGACTTCATGTGCATCGAGCCCGAGAGACTTGCAGATGTTGCCTATTTCGTTAGCGAAGCCGATCTTCAGCGCGTGCCAGCTATTGTCTACGTACTTGACCATCTCAGCGATTTCCAAATCCGTTCGGATCAGCGGTGCCTCGATTTTTTCATAGAGGGTTGCGAGCCTCGCTCCGTCGGCTCGATTTAGCTCCCCAATAATTGTCTTCGGAGGGCAGCGGAAATCCTTGACTGCCGAACCCTCGCGCAAAAATTCCGGATTATGACAGACGCCGAAATCGACCCCCGCTTTCTTGCCCGAGCTTTCTTCCAGAATCGGTACGACGATCTCGCGCATGGTCCCAGGCAGGATCGTGCTGCGAATCACCACGGTGTGCTTGGCTGTCGCTGTCCTATGCTTGAGGGCTCCGCCGATTTGCTCACAGATGCGCCGAATGTATCGGAGGTCCAAATTGCCATTGGCCTGGCTTGGGGTGCCGACGCATACGAAAGACAATTCCGTTTCTCGAATGGCTTCGGCGTGGTCGTCCGTGGCCCGCAACCGGCCAGCCTGGACCATGGCCGCAACGATGGCATCGATCTCTCCCTCGATAATCGGCGAATGCCCACTATTGATCAGGTCTACTTTTGTACCGACCGGGTCGACACCGATCACCTCGTGTCCATCTTGGGCGAAACATCCCGCCGACACGGTGCCAACGTAACCCAATCCGAAGACGCTTATTTTCAAGACGCTCCCTTGGCTCTAAAACGCCACAGACAACAACAGCAATCCGCACATGAGTGAGCCGCTTAACTTCCGCTCAAAAGCCTTGCATAAACGTCGCAGGTCGAGGTGCCAACGACCTCCCATGAATTCCGGGCTCTTGCAAACTCTCGAATCGCGTGCCTTCGCGCGTTCAGATTTCTGAATAGGTCGCTGTCAAAGTACCTCTCGATAGCCGCGGCTAGATCCCCAGCCTCGCAGGAACGCGCTAGGAAGCCCGTCGTTCCTTCCACGATATCGTCCCGGAACGATCCCACATCCGTGGCAACCACGGGCAAGCCAAAGTTGTAGGACAAGAAAAGAACGCCACTCTGGAAGATCTGCTTGTAAGGCAATACGAGAACGTCAGCCGCCTTGAAATAAACTTCTGTTCCTTCGTCAGGAATAAACTCCATCCGTTGTATGATATGCGCACGACTCGGGTCCGTTTCGATTGTCTTGTTGATGTCGCAAAGATACTGCTCATCGCCTTTTTTAGGTTCCGCGGCTACAATCAGCCGGTAGCCCTTATGTGCGGCGGAAATTCGCTGAAACGCAGCCACCAGGCATTCGAGACCTTTATACGGTCGGAGAGCACCGAAGAAGAGGATCGTCTTTTCCATATTCTTGATTCCTAGGCGCCGCTTCGCTTCCTCCGGCGTTAGATCGGTGCTGGGAACGGAGTTGTTAATGCCAAACGGAATGACTGTCACCTTTTCCTCTCGAATGGCGAACTCCTCGGACAGTGCAGCTTTCATTTGGTCCGTGTGAACGAATATGTGATCGACCAGCCGGTACTGGATTTTCAATGTGAGACGATTAAGTGGCGAATCGTTAAGATCTCTCCGGCCAGCGTTCACATTGTGCGCCGTTAAGACAAGTTTCTTCCCTAGCAGTTTGTAGTAGAGCATCAGAAGAGTTCGATCGAAGACCTGTAATCTATTGTTCCAGAGGATGTGAAAGATCCTTGGCGTGGCTGTTTTGGCATATCGAATAAGTCGGAGATAGAAGGTCAGCTCTCTCCAGATCCTATTTGCGAGGCTAGCCTCGCGTCTGCTCCCATGCAGATTTAGAAACTTTACTTTCGGAGTAGTATGCATCTCTGGGCTATCGATTTCATCGCTGCCAATCACATCCAAGCCCAGACCCTTTGAACTCAGCGCCATGGCCAAACCATAAGCGTATGGCCTATCGAATCCACCAGTGAGCAGAGCGATTTCCGTGCCGGCCCACAACGACGAATTTATTCGGCGATGAACACTTTGAGCACCGCTATCCCAGTGGTTCGGACTTGTGCTAGTACGGGCATGCGTCAAAGGGTAGTTTCTCCTTGTGGTCAAAAGTCGGCGAGGCACAGGCGTTGAACCCTTAGAGGCTGAAATGGTTATCGGGCCCCAATTACTACGGGCCGTGATGTTGTACGGACCACGCCACTAGACGACTCGGAGGTGCCGTAGAAAGCGTCACTCTCGTCGAATTCCTGCTCTCGGGCTGACGCAGGCTGGGGAATTAGGGATATCGCCAGCATAAAGGCGATCCAGACCAGGCCCGTGGGTCTCATGGCTGCCTCAGTGAAGTTATAAACGACGCCTACGAAAAAATAGCCAAGGCAGAGCCGCGCTACCCCTGGGTCTTGCCTCAGAAGGCGGATCACACGTCGGTAGCCGCTTACTAAGATCATTGCCAGTAATCCAACTCCAATCCATCCTAGATTCAAATACACTTCGAGATAGCCGTCGTGAGATTCATTGGGATGCCACCAATAGATACTCCAGAGCTTCTCCAGTCGTTTGCCGAGCCAGAAACTTTCGAATCCTGTCCCCAGAACAGGGTTCGCAGTCAAATTAAGCACCTGTGCCCAAAGCTCCGTTCGACCGGTGAGCGTTGGATCCCTTCCCAAACTCTCCACAACGCCCGAGCCTAAATTGAGAAACAGGGCGGATACGGAGACAGCTATCATTGTCACCACCAGAAAATGTACAAGCCAAGTCTTTCGAGCAAGCCGCCGATGGCTCGTCGCCAAGATCAACGTGCTCGCCATAAGAAAGCATGAAAGCGAAGTCATTGAATTTGCAGTCCAAAAAAGCCATATCACCATGCCAAGAACGGCTACGTGAGCGATGAGCGGACCAATCCTGCGAGTGCGTTTGTCTTTCAGGAGCTCCTGCAGAGCACACCATAGGGATCCGAGTCCAAAAACCAAACAAGTCATCCCCAGCATGTTCTTGTCGGAAGCCACGCCTACGTAATAGGCCGTCCCCTCCCAATGCGCGGCGTAGACCCGGCCTAGGTTGGGGTGATATTTGATGAATAAAACGGAAAGCGGCAAGAGCATAAAACCCACTCGTGCCAGAACTCGTTTCACTGCGCTTAAGGGGTTCAAATCCGTTAGGACAATGAGGACCATCGCGTAATCGCCGATAGCCTTGATCCACCGCTTGGAAGACACATCGGGGTAATCAGACCAAGTTATGCTCGCAGCGCAGTAACCCAGAAATAGCAGGAAGATCCAATTTGCTCGCAGCAATCCTAAAACTTTCCTTTGCCTCCCAAGCAGTACCAATATTCCGGCACTCAGAAGTCCAAGATAGACGGACCTGTCGAGAGGACTCCCATCCAGATACACATCTGGAGAACTCGGTGGTCCCATCTGCAGCCACACAGATACTGGCCGTGAAGCAGAGATCGCCAGCCACATTACCGGCAACCACAGTGCTTTGGAGGTTCGGGCCTGGGGATCCCGATTTAGCAGAAAGAGTCCTGCGATAAGAAATACAAACGCGAAAGATGCCACGAACGGGGGCATTCAGACCTCTAGGGTCCCGGCCTTATCGTGAGGACTTGTTGCGAATCGAAAAAAAGACGATGCAGCAGCTCGAGCGTCAACAGCTTGTGGATCTCCGTCGTGTAGTTCCGATTTCCGCTGAGGTGTCCTTGCACCAGAGCAGTGACAGAATCTGCCCTCAAGTACGGCCGCGAGAGCGTTCGCGGATCGAGCAGGATCCCACGAACATAATCGGAAAGTGAATCGCGATACCATAGGCGGTAGTGCACTAGTTTGTGCCGGCCGAGGAAAAGGCGTTCGAAATGAAAAGCTGAGAACATATCGTCCACGCGGGCAAGCCACTGAGGCATGCCGTAGTCGTATGCATACTCAGCCTTGAATGAAAACTCCAGAATAGCGTGAACGAGTGCAGCTATCGGCTTCGTGTAGTCTCCGCCGAGCCCGCGATCGGTCCGAATCCGCCCCAGCTCCGGAGAACCGTCGTGGATCAATCGCAGCCGCACATCGCCGTTGCTGTTTGCCGAGCCCGGTGCGCGATATACGGTCCGGACGAAGTCATTATCGAGATAGGGCGAACGCACCGTTAATTGACTCTGCTCGATCGCCAGAACTCCGTGGTGATACCAAGGAGACTGGCGAAAAGCTGCGAACGTGACGGGGTGTACTCGACGCAATGCCGTATACGTGTCCTTTGCTTGGTGAACGAAGGAGAAAAACTCAGGATCAAATAAGTCCGATGGCGGAATCATCGGTTTGAACATGACCGCCTGACAAACGATTTCACTGCCGTATGTTCCCACGATCTTCGCCGGCGCGATCTGCCGGGCCTTTTCGCTGACGAAGAGATCAGAAGAGCGATATACGTCTACGCCTCCTTCAGTCAGATAGACACACTGCTGGGCATAGCGCGGAAAGCTCTTGAGAAACTCTTCTCCCACCTCGATCACCTGGTGCGGCTGTTGGCAGAGATTCGCGATTTGCCTTGCAATGATCACGTCCTGCGAATCGCGATACATCCCGCCAAAGGTGTAGCACGGCAGTGTTTGAGGAGCGGACTTCCTCCATCCCATGATCACTCGGGTATCCAGCCCTCCCGTAAGGGCAATACCTATCCGCTCGTCACCGTCGAAGTATCGTGGGAGATTTCGTGAAAAGACATCCCGCAATTCTTCATAGTAGGAGGCCTGTTCCAGCGGCGCTTGTTGCTCCCATTCGCTAGGCTGGAAGTAAGAACCCTTTTGCTCCACCGTGCCGTTGCGCAAAACCCAATCCGAGGCAGGCGGCAGCACGTGAATGTCTTTGAATATTGTCCTGTTTTCCAAGACACAGCTGCAGGCCACGAACTCACCTAGGCCGCGAGGATCCGGCTTCCGCAGTTCAGGACGCGCCGCTAGGATCGCCTTAGCCTCTGCGGCGAAGTAAAAGGCGTCATCGGATTGGTGGTAACAGATCCGATGCATTCCGATGCGGTCGTTGAACAGCCGTATCGTACCGCGACTCTTGTCAATCAAGAGGCCATGAAACATTCCGTTCAGGCTCTCGACAAACCCCCGGTTTTCCTCGTAGAGGTGTACAAGATGAGACGATCGCTTCCCGTTAATTGAATGCCCACGTTCTCTAAGGCGGCGGGCAGTTTCGCGCTCCGGATATTCCTCGCCGGAAAAAAAGAGGCAGACGCTCCCCGTCTCGTTACGAAGCGGCATTCCGTCTGAGAAGGAATGCGGGCGAGCGATCCATCCCACGTAGACACCAAGGGACTCATCAATCCACGTGCCGCTCTCATAGAACGCTTCATGCCGAAGCGCTGCAACCATTCGGTCCAGCTCTGCTTCGGCCCGCTGGGGCGGCATCTTTGTGATCAAACCCACAATTCCGGGCATAGATCTTTATTTCAGGTTTCCTTCGCCAACTGGAATTTCCGGCTGTACCAAGCCGTACGAAAGTCTCGAAGCTTGGCTGTTATAGAGTCGGGCAGATATTCGACTAACTTATGGTGCAAGCCCATGTGGAACGCGGCCCACCCGATGCGAGTCAACGGGACATAGTAACGAGGCAGATCCAGGCGCCGGAACCCATTGGCTTCTTTGAAACGGCTGAGACTGTCTCCCTGCTTCTTGCCATAGGAAAAGTTCTCATACACGAGATAGGAAATCCCTCGGTCGGTACAAGACCGGAGCGCCTGCGCAAGGAGCGCGTTCGTCGGCGCCTTGCCCTTGTGCTGAACCATCGATAGGATATGCACCAGGCATGCCTGTGTCTGCGTTTCATCCATTACCAACTTAACGAATCCGATCATCTCGTTGCCAAGAAACGCCCCAATATAAATGGTACGATCAAGAAACGTCCCAGCGTACTCACGTACCCTGTCGAGGCTCATTCCGTAGTGAGGAAAGCGCTTTCCCTGGCGGATTGGGCATTCGTTGTTTATCTCCCAAATTCCCCGAACGAGCGTGTCCCCAAAAGCCAATTCGCGGGTCACTACACCGTTCTTCTGTGCCTTCCGGACCATGTTTCGGGTTTTGTTGTCGATCTGGTTCGTCCACCAGCCGTCGAAGCTAGACACCGATAGGACCGCCAAGTTGTCCCATTCCATCGGATAATGATATTCTGGGGATGTTTTAGATAGTCTCGGCAGGAAGGTAAAGAGGTCGATCCGGGTTCCGCACTTTCGCAAGCCGTTAACGAGCGCCTGTGGATCCTCCGGGAAATTATATTTGTCACCATCGAGGCGCGCGATCCGAACCAACCGTCCCTCAGCTTTGACGTCTTTGCCACATAGTTTAATCAATGCTAATCACCAGCCAATACTCGCTTCGCCAAAGGGACATGCTGGCGCAGCTCCACTTTGTGTTGTGGCCGTTGCTCATCGAGTTGGGCAAATATCGCGTCCATGATTCGTGCCGTTAGAATGATTTCCCGGTAAGGAATGGGCGGCGGAGCATCTTCGCGAATAGAATGGTAGAATGACTCGATCAGGAATTTCATGCCAGACTTCATGTGAAAATCACGATTCAGAAAGGTTCGCATATTCGCCGTCACGTTCTCGAGGTATTGATTAGCAAGCATAACTGGGGAAGCAAACTTTTCCAGGTAACTCGGAAGCCGGGTCCCGCGAAGCCTAATCAGCGTCTCCTGATCCTGATCCATCACTAGGCCGTTTTTAGAACCGTAGATTCGAAATTGATGGAGAGATGGACGCATTTGCGACGAAAACGTGAAATAGGCAGTGCGCCTCTCCTCTTCACTGATAATGACTCTCAGTTCGTCTATGATCTCGGTTTCACCCACACTCTTAAGAGTCGGACTCGTATAGCCATATGCGATGACCTGCGGTGCTCCCGTGGTCAGAAGCTCAGCGATCCGCGCAATACCGTGGCTGATAATATTCTGAAGCAATTTCCCAGGAAGCCGACGAACCCAGTGTCTTTTATCGGCAAGCATTGCTCCGGAATATCCGCCTTTGCCGATCTCGTAGCCGTAGTAACTCTCCATATGCAGAGGGCCGCCACCCAAAAAGCCGTTCTGGACTAAAGCTCGCATACGCCTTGCGGCGTGACAAAATTGATCGTCGTGCCCGGCGGTTATCTTGAGCTGCTTGTCTTCTGACAGTGCCACCAGCCGCCGGGCATCTTCCTCATTTAGAGTGAACGGTTTTTCTACATACACGTGACAGCCGGATTCTAGACACTGCTTCGCAATATCGAAGTGGCTTTGTGGGGGCGTCGTTATGTGAACCACGTCCGGGCGGGCCGTACTTAGCAATTCCGTCAGGTTGCCAAAATACTGTTTGACCCCGAACCGCTCGGATAGCTGCCGTGCCATCAGGGGCTCATGGTCACAGACGGCTACGATCTCACATCCCTTGATCCGTTGGATCTCAGAGGCATGTGAATCTGCAATTTTCCCGCAGCCGACTATGGCAACCTTAAGCATGTTAATTCCGGTTCCGGCAAGCTTCGAAGTAGCGATCGAGCCCCACGGCCATCGTAACTTTCGGCGTCCAGCCCATCCGCTCTTTTAATTTCTTGTTGCTATAAGTAGTCTTCCTCCAATATGAATGCCATCTCCTTCGATTGAAGACTGGAGGCAGTTGTCCCTTTGACCAGCTCGAACATCGCTCCCACAAATAGCAAAGGATGTAACTGAGGGCGTGAGGCACATAAAATGATCTGAAGTCCTTAACTTCCCGTTTGTACTTGCCGAGGAATTTGCGGCTGGAAAGCAGATCGTCGTCAACGACGTTGAATACTTCGCCTTCAATTCCCTTGGTCACGCCCGCCAGCGCGATTGCCTCGGCGCAGTTGTCGACGTACGTGAACGGTATCGGGTTTCCGCCCCCGAGATGAAGGAATACGCCAAACGTGTCGATCCCCACTCGGCCGCTAATGGCTAAGTTACCTGGCCCATACACGTATCCAGGCCGGATGATCACGTACGGGATTCTGAAGCGTTCGCAATACTCCTTGACGATTTCGTCTTGCTTGACTTTTGCGTAACAGTAGGCTTCCCCTCGCAGTTCGGGGCGCGTTTCAACAGGGCAAGACTCGTCCAACATGCTCCCGCGGGATCTTTCTGCACTGGCATATACGGTGAAGGAGCTGACGTTAACGAATCGCCGCACACATCGATGACGCGCGCTTTCTTCTAGAAGATTCCGTGTCGTAACAACTGAGTTCATAAATGCGTCGGGGAAGGACTTCTCGCCTCTGCCTGCGGCGAGGTGAAAAATAAGTTTGACATCCCTCGTAGCCAAGGCACAATCCTCGCGTGACAAAAGGTTGCCTCGTGCAACTTCAATTTGTACACGGTTGCCGTTGCGGATGCTGAATCTCCGAATCGCCACGACATCACTAGCTGGCCTGACAAAACAGCGCAAATGACCAAATCCAAGGTTTAACAAACTCTCTACTAGTCTGGTACCAATGAAACCGCTCGCCCCTGTTATTAGGATGAGATCGTTTGACCTGATCGTGTCGGGCTCTGGTTCCGTGGGATTGGCGTCCCCACTGACACCGTTGACCTTAGGCCCATGCTCTAGGTTCATGTTCATACCAGGGAGTGGAGTAATTTAGAAACTCGAGATGTCGGTTTGGCTCAAGACAAATCAAACTTGCGGGCGATCTGAAGAGTTCCAATCTGAGTGACTTCCTCTCTCGTAAGGAAGAGATACTCTTCAGGCTCAACCGGATGAGTTTCCACCTCAACCACAAAGTCGCGACTCAATGAGAAGATCCGTTGAACCCGAGCTAAAGGTTCAACTGGAGCTAGAGTGAAGAAGAAGTCTACGACCCGGTGACGGCGAGCCAAGAATTGGTCTACGGTTCGCCGATAGGACCGGTTAATTAGACTCTTCTCTCGTCGTAGGAAAGAAGGGTTCCGGCGGACGATCGTTCTGGGCGGCAACAGATTTCCTAACAGCACGTTCGCGCAAAGATGCATATGATGATGGCCATCGATGCGAGCCGGGGCGGTTCGGTAAATCCGGCTGAATTCGTCCAACTGCGCTGCGACAACATACTTGAATGAATTCCTCAGCCCAGGGTGAAAAATAACCTGGGCAAGCCGGTGCCGCCGCAAGTATGCAGCAAGCTCGTGCTGGCGCTCCACGAGGCGCGCAGGGCAGCCCGGCGCCGAGAATGGCGTGGTGAGGTTAAGGTGGAGACCGGCGTCCACTCCGTTTTCTAACGCCTTCGCTGCGGCGCGCTCGGAATCCTCCATAAAGACCATGGCGCTGGCCGAAGAAACGGTTCCCCGGCGAACACAATCAAAAATTCGCTCCGTCGTTTCGAAGCTTTGTCCCCAATCATCGGCATTCACAATGAGACGACCGGGCCCCTGTGGTTCACCGGCCACATTCACAGCGCTCCATCCACCCACAGCTGCAGGCATATTCATTTGTGTTCGTCTGCCTGGCTGACCATTACAGGATTAGCGCTCAGGGAACAAGAACTTTCACTCGCATTAGGCTTTTTGCGAGCAAACGGTGAGCCCGCAAAAAGCTTCCCTAATCGCTTCATTTGTTCGGCTCGAACGAACCTCACCATGTCACCGGACACAGGTCGTTCCGCTCCCTTGAAAAACGCCGAAGCGTATCCGCAGAGCAAGGCCAAGCCGCCGATGGCCGTGGGTCGGCGTGTCATTTGATAAGCTGTGCGGAATAATTCCCAGACAGGGTGGTTCCCGAACGAGTAGTCCTTCGCGCCTTGTCTGAAGATAGCTTTCAGAGGACCGTTCTGGGCTCTCCCCATTTCTCGATGGTGGACACAAACCTTTTCCGTGAAGGTCCTGGTTTTCCAACCCTTCATTCTTGCCTTGATCACCGCCATCAGGTCGATCCCGCCGGCCTTTACAGGCACGTAGCCACCAATCTCCTCAAAGCACTGACGCCGAAACACCTGGCAGGCGCCCGAGACATGCTCAATATTTGTAAAGCGATAGTCGTAGGTCCGTCCCGATTCGATGAAAGGCGTGCCCACAAGTCCTAAGCCGGGATCTTCGGCGAACTTTTGAAGCAGAAAAGAGAAATATTCCACGTCGAAGGAAATGTCACCGTCGAGGCTTGCAATATATTCATACCGGAGGTCACTCAACCGCGAGTAACCGGCGCCAAATGACTCAACTTTGCCGGCAAAGTGCCGTTCGCGACGCTCAGGCATGCGAATAAGCTCTATCCATGAATGCTTTGCTGCATATCCGCTTACGATCTCGTCCGTTCCATCGGTCGAATCATCGCTGACGATGACCCACTTCAGGGGGCGGACGGTCTGCGCCACCACGGACTTGAGAGTCAGCTCTATGAACCGAGACTCATTCCGAGCCGGGGTAATAAGGACGTAAGTAGCGGAGCTCAAATTAGCTGAGCCAAGAGGGTTGCAGCGGATTTTTCACAGCGCTGGAGAACGCAGGCTAGGCGACGGATCGTATCTCGCGACCCGCGGCCGCCGTTCAACAGATCGATCTACGGGCGATGGATAGCTTGGGGGCCAGGCCTATCCCAGGCACACAAGGAGCCTTCAGCCCATTCTTCTCCCCCGCTGGCCGATGTCTGTTTTTCGCACGCGGAAAGCTGAGGAAGGCTTCGGTGAGCGGCGGAGCGGTACTGACCCTGGCCGATGCTGCGCTGCCTCACGGTGTGGCTTGGTACCGAAGCCGCCAGTTGCTGTTCGACAACCTCGCGCAAGGTGCTGTAGCTGACAGCGCCACCCAAAAAGTGACCATTGACGAAAAAGGCGGGCGTACCGGTTAGTCCAAGACGCTGTGCCTGGGCGAAATCCTTCCGCACGGCCGCGGCTTGCTCGCCTGCATCCAAGCACTGGTCGAAGCTTGCGGCGTCGAGCTTGAGCGTACGCGCGTGCTCTTTCAGCTGCGCCAACTCCATTTGGTGGTCGTCGAAAAGCGCGTCATGAAATTCCCAGAACTTTCCCTGTTCGGCTGCGCAGCGAGCGGCTTCGGCGGCCTTCTCCGCGCGCGGGTGCATCGGCAGCGGGAAGTCCTTATAGGCCAGAGCCACTTTGCCGGCGAATTCCTCTTCGAGTTTATTGAGCTCTGGATGGATTTGCTGGCAGTAGGGGCATTCGTAATCCGCGAACTCGACGATCAGAACCGGGGCATCCTGTGGGCCCCGCCTCGGAGCGTTGTCGACCGCTACCTCAGCCTGCGGCGGAGCAAGATCAATGCGCACGTCAGCGGCGTCACGCAGTGTCTGGAGATAAGCGGCGCCAGCTTTGGCTAGACGCAGTTGGCGAAGCGTAGCCACGATCTTCTCGCGTACCACCGCGAACGGCTCTTTGGTCTGCAAGCCCTCATAGAAGACCTGGAGCTGATCCTCGGTCGGGTCTTTGATCTGGCTGGTCACGTCACGCTCGAGCAACTGCTCCACGGTGAGATGCTCGCGGCTGGCTCTCATTTCCAACAATTGGTCTTCGATGAGTCGGTTGACCGCTTCACGTTCGGTCAGATAGTACTGGTAGCGGGCCTCGAGCAATTTCGCTGCCTGCTTTTGCTCCAGGTCCGCGCGGGTCAGTTTGTGCCCGCTGACTTCAGCCACCGCCGCGCTATTCGCCTCACCACCAGCCGGGTTTGCGAACGCGTTCAGCGTCATGCCCAGGGCCAATCCAATCAGGGTGCTCAGGGTGCGCGAAATAAACATCGTAGTCCTCCTTTGCGAACTTGGGGTCCCGCATGAAGTTGCACCAGGCGCCGACTCGCGGCGCCTGGCTTGTGTGTGACCTCGCAGCTGCCTGAGCCTCGCAGGGCCAGAAAACTCGAGGTCGGAGCAATCAACGTTGAGTACTCGGCGTTGAACTGGCGTTCGAAGCACTCAACTTTGGGGTACTCAAGCTTGGAGCGGTCGAAGCCGGAGCGCTAACCCTCGGGAGACTGACGGGTGTAGGGCTCACGACTGGGGCCGCTGGGAGCGGCGGGGGATCAAGGGCAGCCTTCATCTCTCCCGGGCACTGGCAGCGGCCATGGCCGCTCCCATTTACCTGGACATCCGTGGTTCCAAACGTCCCTGAACCCGTATCCTGGATATGCGTGCCCTCCACAGCCAAGGCTGCCCCGGGTGCAAGCGTGGGTATGTCAGGGAAGAAACCCGGGTCGCACGTTGGGCTTGAGCCGGGCCGGGACGTTCCGCCCGGCACGTTCGGCAGCGACTCAACGACCTTGATGACGCCCGACGCGGTCGGCCCGAGCGGACTGAGCACATTGGTATTTAAGTTGTTGTTCACGGAGAGTGTGAGCAGCCCGTTGGGGGTCACCAAACAGCCACAACACGCCTCGAGCTGCTGATCGGGCGCGAACACGTAGATCATCGCGCAGATATCTCCGGGAGGACTTAGAGGAAAGACCGCCCCGGAATTGATAATCCGCACCTTGGCATCGGGCGCGCCAGAAGTGTGCGAGTTGTCGTAGTAGTTTACGTGCCAAGTAAACGTCTGGGCCCGGGCGACGCTGGGGAGCGCGAGAGCGGTCGCCAGAATCGCGATCATTGTTAGTTTGGTTCGAAGCATCGAAAAATCCTCCTTAGATCTTTCTTCTATCTTTGTCTCCATCAAGGGCCGAAAGCTGGGTTCAGCACCGCGCAGCGCTTGTCTAACCACGTGCTCTAAACACCCAGCTAAGGGATTGCCGACGTGCCGATTCGACGGTTAACAACGGAAGCAGGAATGAGAGCGAGGACACTCTCCTGCAAATCCACTTCTCGTGGGTTCCTTCTTCCGCAAACTGACCGGCGTGTCTGCTAAGCACCAGGCAACCTCCGTGATTGCCATCTTTCAGGAGCAAATGAATTTTGTCTATTCTCTAGATGGGTTCGTCCAGAGGCTTAGCTTCCGGATTAGCCCGCTGGATTAGTCTCTAGGACTAGGCCACCTGCGGTGGAGCATCGAACTGATCTCCTGGTTCCTGTGACAAGAGGCCCGGCGCTCATATCAGAAATTTCAGGCCGATTTTGCAGCCGTTCCCGGTGGAGATTTCCTGAATCCAGCGGACCTGCATCAGTGTGGGGATACCCACGGCAGTATCGGAGACGACGATCTCACAGCGAACGAGAGCAAACACGGTCATCGGCTCATCACCCACGAAGCAAATGCCACCCGTACCAATATCCTGAATCCAGCCTCGGCTGGTAGGTTTGCGCTCTTGCGAAAATTCCAGCAAGGGAAGCTCCTCCCCGCGCATTTCCATCCTGTGAGAAAAGCGCGGATGAAGTCTTCTTTCCCGACTTGTTCCTCGAATCACGCGAGGAAGATCCTTTATGCAACCGGACCATCTCGATGGCAAGGATCTGCGACGGCAAGGGAATTCGAGTCACAATCAGAGTCTGGCCGCCACGGTTTTCCCCAAGATTGCGCACCGGGTGGACACTCCCATTTTGATCATGACCAACCGCAGAAAGGCCTTAACGGTGTTGGGGCTAATACTCATTCTATTTGCGATCTCTTTACTGGTAAGACCTTGCAACAAAAACGCTAATGCCTCCCTTTCCCGGCATGTGAGGTTAAACTGCTCGGACACTTGAGATACCTGGACCGAACCTGAAGGTCCTCTTTCAAGCAAGAGGGCCATGATTGGATGGGAGGGACCCTTGGAATGGTAATCCAGGGAAAAAGCCCGGCAGTGATAGCGCCTCCTTCCCGAACTAAACTCGGTCACAAAGGCAATTTCACCGGACACTTGGTGGCTAATCAAGCCAGATCGAATCCTTTCGGCTAAGAGAACGCCCAGATGCCTTCCATTCCTGGGAATATTTGGGTAAGTCGGATAAGAGAGGATCTGGACGGCCTCGGGATTAAATGAGAGGGGAAGCAGAGAGGAGTTCATCACGACCAACCCAACCCCTGGCGCGACTCCAGGCACATTCTTCTCTGCCGGCGGCTGGTCTGCTTCGCGACCCGAATCTCCATTCGGCCTTACGGTATGGAGAAGGGTCCGCAAGTCTGCTTTCTGCATGGCGTTCGGCCGTGGATCTGCGTTGAGGTGCGGGCGTTGCGCAACCGATGTGAACGAACGGTCAACGTGCATCGTCATACCCCCGCTGCAGCTTTTTTAGGCCCCATTTTCCGACCACTCCCAAACTGCCAAGAAACGTGTTTGCAGGAACCGCTGCGGAAACTTCCCCCGAGGGCACGCTCTGGACGTTTTTCGAATTCACTGCTTTCACTATATAGAAATAGGTTTGCCCCGGTTGGACTGTGCTATCAGTGTACCTGGTTACAGCTACCGGAGAAGAATTCAGTTTCGTGTACGGTCCGCCGGACTGCGTGCCCCGGTAGACATTGTAGCCAACCACGGCGGACGGACTGGGATCCCAAGACAAGTTAGCCATGTGGGCCGTGTTGGCAGAATTACAGCCGACCAAGCCTGTGATTATCGCCGCCGCAAGAATAATGGAGGTCTGGCCACAAAGGACTCGCCGTGAGCGGTGCTGAGGAACAGGCTCGCCCACGCAGTCCCAACGGGAATTGCCACGTGAGGCTAAGACAAGGATGCCGGATGGAGACCCGCATGCCATCGACTTATATCCTGGATGGAAAATAGCTCCGACACCTTCTCGACAATTCGTTCTTGCTCATGAAGTTCGAGGTTAGGATACATTGGCAACGAAAGAATTTCCGATGCAGCTTTTTCTGATACGGGGAAACTCCCTTGCTTATAGCCGAGACCCACATAGGCTTTCTGCAGATGGATTGGCGTGGGGTAATGAATTTGGCTCGCGATATTGGCTTGAGCGAGATGCGCTTGGAGCTGATCGCGGTTTTGAACTCGGATCACATATAGGTGATACACACCCCTCGCCCAGGAAGGCTCGTACGGCACAGTGACAACATCGGCTTGCGAACTGAGCAGTTCCTTATAGTGGCGCGCCTTCTCGCGGCGCTTTCGGTTCCAATCCGGCAGGTGATGGAGCTTGGTCCGCAAAATTGCGGCTTGGATCGCGTCGAGCCGGCCGTTGTAGCCCTCGAGCTCATGATGATATTTCTGGCGCTGCCCGTGATCACGCAGCATCCTGATTTTGTCAGTCGATGCCTCATCGTTTGTGGTGACGGCACCAGCCTCACCGCACGCGCCTAGATTCTTCCCAGGGTAAAAGCTGAACGCGGCGGCCCGCCCCATGGAGCCGGCTTTGCGCCACCGGTTTTCAACCGATGAGAAATACTCCGCGCCGTGCGCCTGACACGCATCTTCGATCACGATCAGGTTGTAACGCGCCGCCAGCTCCAAGATGGGGTCCATGTCCGCGGTCTGACCGTAGAGATGGACCGGTATCACTGCTGTGACCGGACGGCGATGAACCCGCTGAATGGTTCGTCCTGACTTTTCGTCGAAGACGCACGCCGTCTCCAAATACTGCCGTAGTTTTTCAGGGTCCATCGTATAGGTCTGCGCGTCAATATCGACGAAATCCGGACGGCCGCCCGCTTGAGAGATGGCCTCCGCAGTAGCAATAAACGTGAGCGGCACGGTCAAGACGATGTCACCTGCTTGAACACCGGAGGCGATTAAAGCAAAGCGCAAGGCATCGGTTCCGCTGCCGACTCCGATGCAATATTTTGTATCGCAAAACTGAGCGTATTCGCGCTCGAATTCATCCACCATGGGGCCGCCCACGAAGCAGCCAGTTTCAAGCGCGCTCTTGAAAACCGCGACGAGCTCCGACTCGAGCTCCCGATGGGGCGTCCGCAAATCAACAAAGAGGATCCTACCGTTCTGTGTCATCGGGCTAATTCCGCCTCGAGTCTAATTTCCCGAAGAAGCTTTGCCGGGTTACCGGCGACGATAACGTTCGGGGGAACATCCCGGGTCACCACGCTACCCGCTCCCACAATCGCCCCTTCGCCAATTGTGACATTCGACAAAATCGTCGTTCCCGAACCGATCGAGGCCCCTTTCTTTATTAGGGTGTGTTCTAGCTGCCAGTCCTTTTCCGTTTGCAACTGCCCATCGGAAGTTGTGGCCCGAGGATAAGAGTCATTAATGAAGGTGACAGAGTGACCGATGAAAACGTTATCTTCGATTGTTACGCCCTCGCAAATAAAGGTATGGCTTGAGATCTTGCAGTTTTTGCCGATCTTGGCGTTTTTCTGAATTTCCACGAAGGCGCCGATCTTGGTCTTCTCGCCGATCTCGCACCCATAAAGGTTGATGAACTTGGAAAGTCGGACGCCGTCTCCAAGCTTTACCTCAGGCGCGATGCATTGATATTCCGTCATAGCCGGATGATCTTGCCTTTCTGTTCGAGCGAACGGTCAGCAGCTTCCAGCATGCGCACGACATGCAATCCCGCAACTCCGTCGTTGAACGGTTTTTTGTCATTTAGGATACAGTCGATAAAATAAGCGGCTTCGATCTTCAGCGCCTCCGTTTGCTCGACTCTCGGCGCCCACATATCGCCCGAGCGATAGCTCACGAGCAACTTGTAGACGTCGCCGCTCTTCTCCACGCCCTTGTCGTAGATCTTGATCTTCTCGTCCGCTTCGAGATCATTCCATACCAGCATTTTCTTTTCTCCACCGATCAGCGTCGTGCGCACCTTCACGGGCGAGAGCCAATTGACATTGATGTGGCCGATCATGTTGTTGGGATAGTAGAGCGTTAGAAAAGCGACGTCGGCCACTCCGTTCAAGTGCCGCTCGCCCGTAGCCACTACAGCCTCCGGCTTCTCCTTGATCAAGTAGTCCATGATCGAGAGGTCGTGCGGGGCAAGGTCCCAGATCACGTTCACGTCGTGCTGAAACAGACCGAGGTTCACGCGCGTCGAGTCGTAGTAATAGAGCTCGCCGAGAGTGCCATCGCCGATGAGTTGTCGAATGCGGCGGACCGCTCCAGTAAATAAGAACGTGTGATCCACCATGATTTTTAGGTGCTTCCGTTCGGCCAGCTCGATCAGCTCTTCGGCCTGAGCCGTTGTGCGGGTAAACGGCTTCTCCACAAACACGTGCTTACCATTCTCCAGCGCCGCCTTCGCCAACTCGTAGTGAGTCCAGACAGGCGTGACGATCGCTGCAACATCAATATCGGCCGCTTCGAGCAGATCAGCCCAATTTTCAGTTACGGGCACGTCCGGATGCGCCTGGCGGGCTCGCTGAAGGGATTTGACACTCTTGTCGCAGACCGCAACCACCCGAGATCGCTCCTGCGTGTGGAAATTCCGAACAATGTTTGGTCCCCAATAGCCATAACCGATCACGCCCACCCGGACAAAGTCTTCCCCTTGACTATTCTCAGGAGCAGCGCCCGCAAAAGAATCAATCCGTAGACCTGTGGCCATCCTCTCCACCTTCACTTTTGGGGTCTGACAACGGGGACGAAATCGCGAGCGATCGCCAGCCGATTATTTCGTGCCTATATCTCCGTGCGCCTGAGTGCCGGTCAAGCGCAGTCGCCGCTAAACATGGCCCACGGGGTCGCCAAGAGGATCTTGAGGTCCAGCCAGAGCGACCATTTTTGAGAGTAGCGCAAATCCAGGCGAACCATCTCGTCAAATCGTGTGCGGTTACGCCCGCTCACTTGCCACAGACCCGTAACACCGGGTTTCAATTCCAGAACTCTTCTTCTATGCCAAACGTCATAGACCTCAAACTCGTAGGGGACCGGGGGACGAGGGCCGACGAGAGACATCTCCCCGCGAAGGACGTTCCAAAACTGCGGAAATTCGTCGAGGCTGGTCTTGCGCAAGATGCGTCCAATCGGGGTAACGCGCGGATCGCCCGTGATTTTGTAAAGGGCCTTTTGGGAATCGCCTGCATGAGCCGACTGAGCATTTCCGGCGATGAATTGCTGGACATACTCACGGTGAATTTTAGCGTCACAGTCCGTGTACATGGTGCGAAATTTCAGGCATTTGAAGCGCGCACCGAACTGCCCTAGCCGCTCCTGCTCATAGAGAACTGGCCCTTTCGAAGTGAGCTTTACGAGAAGAGCAATCGCCGCCAGGAAGGGGAGAGCGAGGAACAACAGCGCGGTGCTCCCGGCAACATCGATGACGCGCTTGAGCGCCAAATGAACGCGCTTCTTTGCCAACCGAGGCTGCAACTCCGGGTAAAGTTTGGAATCGCCAATCCAGCCCGCATTATCTCGATCCCAATCTTCCGGGAAGATATGTCCAGTGATAGCAAGTTTCGAAATACCGTCCCTCCCGACGGTTTCGAGTAAAGCCGACACAACTTTTTTACGCAGGCTTTGAGCGACTGCCACCTTTTCAGTTTGGTTAATTTCCGTAAAAATAATGCCCAACGTTACGGACTCTCGATACCACCCAATTAGGTCAGATTCCCGCGTGTTTGACACTAAAGTCGAAACGGCCCGCTGGAGAACGCGCCGGTCCGGATCGCTTTGAGTATTCGAATGAACGAGCACCAGCACGAAGGGCCGGCGAGACCGTTCTGCACGGTGCCGTTCGACCAGCAGGACATTCTGAAAGACCTCTTCCCCAAAAATCCCAGGCCGGCTGACAAGTCCATTCGCTACGGCAGAAGCTCTGCTCGAATTTGCCAGGCGAGGCTTGAAACCAATCAAAGAAGCAATTGTGTAGTCCGCCATTCGCTATGATCCAGTTTGACTTAGGCCGACTCTGAACCCGCAGGGAACATGTAGAGGTGCGTGCGCCTGTAGCTATGCGCAATTAACTTGCAAAAAATAACTAGCTGTCGCGGAAAGGTGCTTTACCAGCGAGATCAAGTAGGAGGGTACGCCACTTATGAGTGTTCAACTGCCGCTTTACCGGCTCTCCTTTGTAGAAAATCAGTCCGAGGACACGTTCATAGCCCTTACCACGCAGCATCGCTGCAACGAAATGCTCATACCTGGACCTGGTTTGAAGCGCGAACCACGGGTAGTTATCGGCTACTGCTTTCATTTCGGCTCCAGAGGTAGTCAGTCGATTTGCTTGTCTCATTCCTGACTGGGCAAGCTACCGCCATGAGAGTCCCCAATTTCGAGTCCTAGACCGCTGAACGACCTAGCAAACCAAATAACTCGGCCCGTTAAATAAGGGAATCTGGGCGCTGGAAAAATATAGGCAGGCGCGAACCAAGCGTGCCTTGCGATGACGAAACGGACGGACTGGCCATCATTTCTTGTCCATCCCGTTTCCACCGTAATAGGGATAAGCGCCGTAGGTCGCCTCTTTTTCTTCGGCGCGGTTCAAAACTACGCCCAGGATTTTTTTCCCCCGAAGCTCCTGCAAAGCTGTGCTAACCACGTCGTATCCCGTCGAACCGGCACGGACCACTACGATGACTCCATCGCACCGCCCTGCCAATACGATCGCGTCGGATACGGGCAGGACAGGTGGCGCGTCAATGATGACCCAGTCGAATAACGCGGCCATTTGCCGCAAGAAACATTCCAAGCGCTCAGTGGACAGCAATTCCGTCGGGTTGCTGACTGCGCTACCCGCGGAGATGAAAAAAAGCTTACCCTCTGTGTCCGTTTGGATAATTGATGATGCATCGGCCGCCCCTTGGAGGAACTCCGTCAGTCCCGGCGCTCCCGGAACCCCCAGGCATGTGGCGAGCTTCGGCGCGCGCAGGTCTCCATCCACCAACAACACGTATCGATTGTGCTGCCGCATCATCGCTAAGGCGAGGTTCAACGATACAAAGCTTTTCCCCTCGGCGGGTAGGCTACTTGTTACCAGCAGCGTGTGGAGAGGCTCATTGTCTCGAAATTCGTACAGCCGTGTACGTAATTTGCTGAACTGCTCGGCACACGAGGTGAAAGATTTGCTGTTGGAGAACGCACTGTAGGTGGGATCCAGCGTCCAGCCGGGCTTTCTGCAGCGCTGCCACAAATCATTGAGCCCGAGAATGGTTTGGTTTCGCCTCCCCTGGAAATAGGGCCGGCTCCCGACCGTGCGCAGCTTGCTTCAAAGCCTCATGGATGCGGCTCATTGTTCGCTTTCTCCACCGCGGGCCGGTACCGAGGTGGGCGAGGAACTCAGACCAGTATCACCGAGCATCCCCCGATTTGCGTCCCAGTCTCCGGGATTCCTCTGGTACTTGCGGCTGCTCGGCGAAGTGTCCGATGCGGCCCTGTCGAGGTCAAAATCCTTTGCCACTGCGGCGACGTGGGCCGCCGAGACGGAGCGCGTTTGATCTGCAAAAGCATGGATGAGAGCATGCTCACAGAGGATGTTGATCACACGCGGAATTCCTTGCGAGTAGGTGTACACGCTCTCCATGGCTTCGGGAGAAAAGATGGGCTGGCCCTCTGCTCCCGCAATGAAAAGGCGCTTTACGATATAGCCTTGAGTCTCCTCAGCAGAAAGCGCAGCCGTCTGGCAGCGTATCGTGATTCGCTGTCGAAGCTGTCGAAGCTGGGTACATTTGAGTTTTTCTTCGAGCTCCGGTTGGCCGGACAAAACAATTTGTAGCAATTTCTCGGTCGACGTCTCGAGGTTGGTGAGGAGACGGATTTCTTCCAGTACCGCAACTGAAAGATTTTGCGCCTCGTCCACGATGAGCACCGCCGTCTGTCCAGCGCGAAACCGGTCCAAAAGCCAGTGATTCAGGCGTGACACTTTCTCGCTCTTCGTGTTCGACTCGCAGGCGATCCCGAAATCAGTCATCAAACAGTCGAACAACCCACCGACACTGAGCCGTGTGTTAAAGATGAAGGCAGTAACCGCTCGGGCTTGGCGAAGGCCGTCCAGCAACGCGTGGAGCAATGTGGTCTTGCCTGTTCCCACCTCACCCGTCATCAGAATGATCCCGTACCGGTTATGGATTCCATACGCTAGACTAGCAAGCGCTTCCTGAGTACTCGGAGTCAGATATAAATACCGAGGGTCTGGATTGACTCGGAATGGGTCTTCTCGCAGCCCGAAGAACTGTTGATACATTCCCACTACCTCACAGATGCCCTGCGGGCACCGAGAGCGGGAAGTTCGGAGCGAGACACCAAGGGCGCCACGATGTCCCTTTGCCCGCCCGATTCCATGGAAGGAATGACTGCAAGAGTTGGCACGCCGAGGTAAACCTCAACATCCCGAAGCTTTCGAAGCGATTTATCGCGTGACTCTACCAGGTAAGCCAAACCTGCTCCCAGTCCAAGTCCGACCGCTAGACCGCCGAGGGCAAAAGGACCCCGATTGGGAAAAGAAGGCTGCTCCGGGAAGCTCGGCGGGTCCAGCATACGGAAGTTCTCACCCTGCTGGCGGCGTTCCAGTTCGGTGGCCATTTGGGCTTCGTCCCGTTTCTTGAGAAGTTCATTGTAAAAGTTGAGTGCGGTCTGATAATCGCGCGTCAGGGCCTTAAATTCCTGTTGGACCATCGGGCTCAGCTGGATTCGGGCCTGAAGAGTTTTGATTTGCTGCTGAAGCTGCTTTTGCTCTTCCTTCTTCTGGCTGACCGTTAGGTCGGCTTGGTGAAGCTGCGCCCGCAGTTGCTGGATCTGGAGTGGCTCGACAAGTGGCGCCTTTACTTCTTGCTTGACCGACTGGCCCTGATCTTGGGAAGGCACATCTTGAACTTCCTTTTGGAGCTGGGCAATTTCCTCTTTGAGTTTCAACACAGCAGGATGCTTGTCGGTATAACGAGCCTGCAGTGACGGGAGCTGGTTCTCCAGGTCACTCAGCTGCTGTTGCAAGGTTTGAGGACTACGGCCATCCGCGGATGATTTCCAAGCTGCTAGCTGCTGGGTGAGCATCGATTCTGCGAACGCCTTGGTCTGCTGGGCTTGGTTGAGACCTTGAGTGACAGCCTCGAGTTGCGGCGTCAGTCCCGCCAGCAGGGTGAGGTTTGTCTGTTCGTCTCCTGGCTGCGCTCCCACATAATGGCTTTGAAATGCCGCCAGTTTGGTGTCCTGCTCATCGAGCTTTGCCTTAGCATCGTCTAGTTGCTTGGCCAGGAATTGGGTAGTGTCTTCGGCCTGCTGTTCGCGTAGGTGCAAATTCTGTTCCATGAATAAGGAGGTGATCTCCGTGCACACTTGCTGCGATAGCTTGGCTTGTCCGAGCGTCACATCAATGTTAAAGCCGAGCAGTGCCGGAGATAGTGTCCCCGGCGTTGGGGCCAGTGGGGTTACCTCAATTGACTTCTGCAGCCGGTCGACGAGTACTTCCATTGGGGCCTGGTTAACATCCTTCGTATATAGGCCGGATTGCGCCACGGGGTGTTGCAGGCGCGTGCGACTGAGCAGCCGATCAACGAGTACCTCCATCGGGGCCCGGTTCACATCCTTGTATAGGCCAAATTGCTCCACGAGGTGTTGCAGCCGCGTGCGACTGAGGATCTCTCCTTGCATGCTGGCAAGACGCCGGTTCAGGTCATCGCTCACCACTGGTTTGACATAACTATCCGGTACGATTGGTGCTTCGACCAGAACCCGCGTATGTGAGGTATACCGTTTCGGCAAAACAAGGGAGAGAAGAAAACCAGCTACAGCGCATAGAATCGCCGGAATGAGCAACCACCAAAACCTCCGTCGAAGAATCGCCAGCCAATCTTCAACACTTAATTCTCGTTGAACGACCATTTCCCCTCGGTCACTTTTCAGAAAAGTCTTCGGCATTTCAGGCCAACCGCCCTGCGAGTCTCGCTCGGAGTTCGCTTGGCCAGATAGCAAGTTACAGAAGCGTGTGTTTCCCGCCAATCCGGTACAGTTCCCAAACGTTGGCATGGAAACCTCGCAAAGAAACAGCAGGGATTCCCCCTAATCGGATTGGGGGGATGTAGGTCGGCCCGTTAACTTGTGGCCTCTAATTCGATACAAAATGCCGACAGTGTATCGATTGTCGTCGACGTCTGCGGCGAAGGGGGCATGTTGGTTTGCGCGTTGCCGAAAAAAGTCGTACTCGAAATGCATGTTCAGGTTTTCAAAAAGCGAATGTTCGAGAGCCACATCCCCGGACTGTGTGTCCAGAGCTCCTCTTCCGAGAACCTCCTGGAGCGGAACAGACCGCGCATTGCTGGCCGCCAATACCAAATCCCAGCCGTATGCAAGACGGTGGCGTAGTTCTGCACCCTCATAGGTGTTCACGACCGTGGTCAGCAGTCCTCCGCCGTCAGCTATTAGCCTCTGCACAGTCAAACGCCAGACCGTCTGATCGGATCGCAACGTAAGCGACCCGCCAGCGCCTGGGCTCCACTTCCTAGCCGCGCCAGTAGCTAAAATGTTCCCCGATGCACTAGCGTTCGCCAATAGAATCGTCAGTGGCTGACCCGTTATCGAAAACGACGGCCCCCCGAAGATGCTCAAAAATACATGTGGCCCCATCTGCCACAAGGTGGTCAGGAACATGTCATGCGTGTTGTCGCGACCAGGCAAGCCATAGTGGAAGGTCTGAAATGAATATTGAAAACCAAGAGTGAAGTATCGTTTCAGGCGGTACTGATAGCCGAAGCGGCCCGTGCCATTCTGAGTGGTAAAGAGCTCCGGAGCAGAGCTCGTCGCACCAGGGAACTTCAGGAACGCATAACTGCCTGACACCTCGAACAGGCTGCGACGGCTGATGTCATAAATAACGTCTAACTCGGATTGGTTAGCCAGCTGTCGTATAAGTGGCGTGATGAGTGTGGAATTGAGAGTACCGGGAGACGGACCGGTCGGGAGAGAAAAATGTTCGTTTGGAGCCGATTCCAAACCTCCCGTGGTGTAATGGACCGATTCGTTCCATCGAAACTTCAAGTTAGGCCGAACGCGGTAATTGCCATCCACTGTGAAACCTTGGTCTAGTGCATTGAAAGCGGTTGCTGTTTGGTAAAGCAAAATCGTTGGTTGGTATTTCAGTTCCACGTTCCAGCCTGGTCGGGCCTTCCAAACGTTCAGAAAAGCACCTTCTTGAAATATGTAGTTACTTTGTCGGTTCGCATCGTTGTGGAGAATATTATCGTCGTGAGTTGCGTTGCTCTGCAGGTCTAAGGCGAACCCGCTGCTGGTTTGCACCTCAGGGGTATAGCGGGAATCATCTTGTGCTTGCTGGGGCGGCAACGACTCCTCGGTTTGGGCAACAACGGAAGCGCATATTCCTAGAATTACAAGGACATGAAGAGCTATCGGCAGTCTTCTAAACCGCATGCATTTAGGCCCTTAAGGCACTATAACTGTATCGCCCGCTTGCAGCTCGACGTCATCTTGGACGTCTTGGCCCTGTGTGATCCGCTTATAGTTGAATGGAAGCTTCACGGCCCCTCCGGCTGAAGTCTTTCGTAGCACATAGATTTTCTTGACCTTGGCGAAGTCTCGAAATCCTCCCGCCTGAGCCAAAGCATCAAGCACACTCGTGGGCCGAATCAGAGAAAACGAGCCAGGATGCTGGACCTCGCCTAAGACGTTGAATTTACGGCTGTTCATCTCTTCCACCGCAACTGTTACAGCTGGGTCTCTGACAAATTCGTTAAGCTTTTTCGAAATGCTGACCTGCAATAAGTCAGGGGTCAACCCACTGGCCTGAATTTCGCCCACGAGCGGTAGGGTAATCTTGCCGTCCATGCGAACGGGAACTTTGCCCGTAACTCCCGGTTCGTTCCACACGTTGATCGCGAGGAGGTCGCCGGGGCCAATAACATATGCCGTCTCAACTTTCAGGGGATTTGAGGATGCGGTTGCGCGGGAAACCTCAGTAGTCGCCCGGGCCACTTTGGCTTCGCTAGTGGAACGCGAACTGCTTTCTTGGTTCTGAGCCCGAGCGGTGCTAATTATCAGAGCGGCTGCGGCGACAACAATTAGCCTTTGCTTCCATGTGAGCGAGAATTCACACCTCATGTTTCCTCCTTTCTTCTCATTTATCGGGGCGCTCTGTTAAGTTGTGGATTCTCCCTGATCGAATTTCGCTTGGGCGCGGGTTCCCGTCATTTGCGCTTCGTCTTGTTGTTTGCCTCTGTACGAGACTTGTACAACGTTAGCCACTCGGTGATAAGGCTGTGACAGGTGTGGCCAGAGGCTGCGGCTTGAGTTCGGGCCTGCCGCCACCGCCGCCGATAGTGCAGTGGCTGGCGAACCAGAGGGCATCACCTTGACCCACGCGCCGTCCACTTCAACAGCTACGGAGCGCTGCAGGAGCGTTACGGACAGCACGAGGCGTTGACGCCCTCGAAAGCCTGTTAGGATCCCTTCGACACCGGTAAGCGGCCCTCGCTCGACTCTCACTCGTTGCCCGACGTGCGAGAACGCCCACGGACGTCCCGGCAACCCAGAGCGCACGAGAGTCTGGATAGCGGTGATCTCGCTGTCGTCGACCGGCACCGGTTTCTTGCCGATTCCAACCACCTGAATGACGCCTGGTGTTGTCAGAATTGGGAGCCGATTAGACGGGTTGAATCGGCAGAACAGATAGCCAGGAAACAGGGGCAAGTCGGATTCCTTGACGCGGTCGGACCAATGGCGCCGGCACTTGTAAGTCGGCAAGAAGACTTGGTAACCGATGCCGCGCAAGTGGCTCGCCGCAAAGTTTTCATATCTGCTTCTAGTTTGCACGGCAAGCCACGGAAAACCATTCGTTCCGGGTATGGTGTCAATTCCAGAGGTCATTTACGCGCCCTCTTTCCACACACTTCATTTTTTGCAAGCCACCGCCATAAGAGTCCTCGGGTCTCGGGAACTCAAATTCCAAAACGCGCTAGCGAAGCGTATGCAAGAACTCCGCGAGTCCGAAAGGGGTTCTGCCCGCTGGGGTACAGCGCGCCCCTCACAGCCGTTTTCGACTGCCGCCATAGATTCGTATAGATAGTTCACTCGGATAAGGCCAACAAGCCGGCAAATTCGGTAATTCGATGACGGGGAGACTACCGATTAGCCCATCAGGTGTTTCCGAGTCTTTTCGGCCAAGCGAGGAGGGAACCTTCGCACGTCTGACCCTCAACGCTGCAGTGGGTTGCGGGATAAGGCTAGGTCGGGGCCGACCCAATAGGTAAATTGCCGCCAGAGGGTTAATCCAGCGTTGAACTACACCTTCAGAACAGCGCTAGTCGCTTTGAAGTTGGTCGAAGAAGCGGCGCGAGATTTTGATCTGTAAGTCGTTGGCCAAGAGCCCAATACAGCCGATGGCGGTGGGCACCCCGTCCTGGTGGATCATCTTTCACCCAAGAATGTGAAGCCATCTTCCTTGTCCTGGACAAAAGCCGCAGGCGGAAAGAAGAGTTTGTTCAGACCACAGCCCGGCTCAGGCGAAACCTTTTAGAATGAAGTATTTACTAAAGCTTTATGGTTACCCCGTAATTCAGCGCACGCAGGATAGAGAATTCGCCTCGATCATATTCCTTCAGATGGACACTGCCCTTTCCCGGCAGGCCAGTCCCCAATGCTCGCTCGAACAGACCTAAATGCCTGTCCTTCGACCATTCGCCCGACCAGTAGAGGGGGATCGTGTGCGCTCTTTAGACTCCCCGGGTTATGCTTGCGCACTCGACAAATTCGCGCTCACGTTACCTTTCTATCCATTCACGCGCGCTTTCCATCCCCCGCGCATTAGTGCTGTTTCTAACATGCACGCTTTTCGTATCAGCCTTGATCTCCTCCGGCTGCTCAGGCATCACCAGCGCCAAGGGCAGTTCCACGACTACGAATACCGCCTCGCTGAGCATCAACACACCGGCCCTGCCCAACGCGATTACGCAGACGGCCTATACCGGAGCACTCTCGGCCACCGGGGGAATCACGCCTTATACCTGGA
>QHYR01000081.1 GCA_003223315.1 Acidobacteriota bacterium
CCGCTAAACCCACCGGAACCGCCGCGGTTCCGGCAAAACCTCCGGTCAAAGCCAGCGCGGAAAAGGCGGGAGAGCCGGCTCCGCCCGATCGCATGCGCCGGCGGGTGATCTGGACGGCCATCGGCGGTTACCTCGGCGTCAATTTCCTGATGTTCCTGCGCTTCTTCTTCCCGCGGGCGCTTTATGAGCCCAATACTGTTTTCTCCATCGGCTATCCCGCGGATTTCGGTTTGGGCGTGGATCAGCGCTTCTTGATGACCAATCGCGTGTGGGTGATCAAGGAGCCCGACCGGCTCTTCGTCGTTTTCGCCCGCTGCACTCATCTGGGTTGCACGCCGGAGTGGAAGCCCAGCGAGAATAAGTTCAAGTGCCCGTGTCACGGCAGCGGTTACGATTCCGAAGCCATCAATTTTGAAGGGCCCGCGCCGCGGCCCATGGACCGCGCCCATGTGGAGCTCGATCCCACGGGCAAAATCATGGTGGATACCAGTCGCCTTTACGTGGACGACCCCAACGCCGGCGTCAATCACTTCAATGACCCCGGCGCTTTTATAAACGTGTAACGCGGCGCACGCGACGGGGCAGTAGTCAGGGGGAATCGTGGCGGAAGATAACGGCGGTAAGCGCACCGGCCTGCTAGGCCGTGTTCGCGAATTCGCCGAAGAGATCAAGAAGATCTTCCGGGAAAAAGGCAAGGAAGAGATCGAAGGCCTCAAGGACCCGGAAAAGACCCAGCTCTATCGCTCCATCTTCCGCGTCAAGCACGAAGAGACTCCGCGCAGCCGTTCGCTGGGCGTTCTCAGCAACGTCTTCCTCCATCTGCATCCGGCCAAGGTCAATCGCGACGCCACCCGTTACAACTACACCTGGGGCATGGGCGGAATCACTTTTTATCTTTTCATCGTGCTCACCTTCACCGGCGTGCTGCTGATGTTTTATTACCATCCCTCGAAGGTGCAGGCCTTCCTCGATATTTTGTATCTCGAAAACGACGTCCCTTTCGGCAAGCTGCTGCGCAATATGCACCGCTGGGCGGCGCACTTGATGATCATCGCCGTCTGGCTGCACATGTTCCGCGTGTTCCTCACCGGTTCCTACAAGAAACCGCGCGAGTTCAACTGGTGCGTCGGCGTGCTGCTGATGGTGCTCACCTTGCTGCTCTCCTTCACGGGTTATCTGCTGCCCGACGATCAGCTCGGCTTCTGGGCCGTCACCGTGGGCACGAACATGGCGCGCGCCACTCCCGGCCTCGGCCACGAAGGCCCTTTCGGCTCGCTCTTGGGAATGACGCCGTACAATGACGTGCGCTTTGCCTTGCTGGGCGGCTCCATCGTGGACGCCAATGCGCTGCTGCGCGCCTACATCTGGCATTGCATCGCCATACCGCTGATCGCTTCGGTCTTCATGGGCGTGCACTTCTGGCGCGTGCGCAAGGATGGCGGAATTTCCGGACCTTCTCCGGTCATGCTGGAGTCGGAGATCAAGGAAGATAAGGGTCCGCGCCCGGTGATCATGCGGCCGAGTGGGATGGTCTAACCCGGGTGAATGGGGTTGTCGGGCGCCAAAAGCGCGTGCCTAATCACGCGGCTTTTGGCGCATAAAAAAGTCTTCAGTGGAGAGGCAACGAAATGCTAGGCGACTGGCACCAGCTTTGGGAAATCGTTTCGGCTCCGGACAACGTGCCCATCGTGGCGCTGCTGTTTCTGGTGCCGTTCTACGTCTGGTACGCCTTCCGTCAGGCGCGCGCCAATGATGAGCTGATCGAAAAACTGGAAGCTGATCCCGCGGCCGCGAAAACGGCGCACCGCAAAACGCAGCCGTATCACCCCAAGTGGGACCGCGAAGTGCACACCTGGCCTTACCTGATGCGCGTCGAATTCGTGGCCGCGATTCTGGTGACCGTGCTGCTGATGGTCTGGTCGCTCACGCTCAACGCGCCGCTCGAAGAGCCCTCCAATCCCAACGTGACCATGAATCCGGCCAAGGCTCCCTGGTACTTCCTGGGCCTGCAGGAGATGCTGGTCTATTTCGATCCCTGGATTGCCGGCGTGGTCATGCCCACGCTGATCATCATTGGCTTAATGGCCGTACCTTATATAGACGCGAATCCCCTCGGCAATGGCTACTACACCTACAAACAGCGGCGTTTCGCCATCTGGACTTTCTGCCTGGGCTTTATTGGTTTGTGGGTCGCCATGATCTCCATCGGGACCTTCATCCGCGGTCCCGGATGGATGTGGTTCTGGCCCACGTCCACGTGGGACGCCGAACGGATCGAGTACGCCGTCAACCGCAACCTCGACGCCGTCTTCGGCATCAATGGCGCCTGGCTGGTGCACCTGATGCCTGTGGCGAACCGCGCCTACTCGCCGATCCTCGCGCGCATTATTTTTGGATTCTTCCCCATCGCCCTCTATTTCATCGTGGCCAGCTACCTGGTCTATCGCGTGATGAACTCCACCAATTTCACGCAGCGTATTTTCCGCCGCATGACCCTGCTGCAGATCGTCACCACCGATCTGCTCCTGGTCCTGATGCTGGCGCTCCCGGTAAAAATCCTGCTGCGCCTGATCTTCCGGATCAAATACATCTGGGTGACCCCATGGTTCAGCATCTGACGCCGCGGACTTGGGCGCGTGCGCGAAGCTGTAGCCGAGGCGTACACTCCTGCGCCGTCATTCTGAGCGCAGCGAAGAATCTCTCTTCGTGCCAGAGACGAATGCTTGAGGAGGAATCGCTTGCCTGATCTTCCCCCGCAGCAAGACGATCCCATCGTCAGCAGCCCACTGAGCGGCCTGATTCTGATCTCTGCTTTTTTGCTGCTGCTGACGGTGGCTTGGTCTCTCTACAGCGAATTTTTTGGCCTCCGTCCGTGGCGCTCCTATCAGAACCGTTTCAGTGGTCTGTATGCCAGCTATCTCCAGAAACAGATCGCCCAGCGCCGCGCGGCCGAACAGGCCCTTTACGCCACTCCCGATTACCAGAAACTGAAAGCCGCCGTGGATGCCGCCGGCCGCTCGGCTCTTCCCGCCGATCGCCAGATTTCCGAGCAGATTGACTTGCTCGATCGCCAGCGCGCTGTCTTGACCCCCGATTTCCAGGATGCACGCGGCAGAGTAGGCGCCTTGACCTATCAGCTCGAACAAATTCCCGAAGGCGACAAAAGCGCCAAAGCCTCCAAGCTGAAGGCTCTCAATGCAGCCAAAGCCTTCACCTACGAGCTGAATTGGCCCACGGCCAATGGAACCGAACTTCGCAAATTCAATTACGACGACCTGAACAACACCTTCACCGGCATCATGAGCGGAAAGGCCGCGCTCGTCGCCAGGCGCGGCGATCAGGATAAGTCCGCGAAAGACGCGCAGTCCGCCCTCGACGCCTTCGTCAAGGAACGCCTGCCCGGCCTGGGCTCGGCCGATCTGCAGGGCCTGCTCAATAGCGTCTCGGGCATGGATATCAAGCTGAAGCAGATCAATGTCAACCCGCCCGGCACGCAGATCAATTACGTGGGCGGCGTCGGCCTGGTGGACCGCTGCCAATCCTGCCACGTCGCCACCGACCCCTTGCTGGTTCCCGCGGTTGTGACGCTAACCAAAGCCGATCTCGGCGTGGCCCGGGACAAAGACGCGCCGTTCACCAGCCATCCCGATCCCGATCTGCTGAAGTTCCATCCGCAGGAGAAATTTGGCTGCTCGCCTTGCCACGGCGGCAATGGCCGCGCTCTCGATACTGTGCAGCGCGCCCACGGCCGCTATGAACACTGGCTCTGGCCTCTGTATTATCCCGAAAATTACGATGCCGGCTGCCAGCAGTGCCACGCCGCGGACGCCATCACCGAGCATGCCGGCGTGCTCAACAAAGGTAAGGAACTCTTCCGCGAGAAGGGCTGCATCGGCTGCCACAAGTTCCAGGGCTTCGACAATCAGGATGACCTGCTCACCGCCACCCGCCAGCAGATCACGCTGCTCGAAAGCGACCGCAAGGCCGACCAGGACGAGATCCCGCGCCTCAATAAGCTCGGCGATCAGGCCAGCGACAACGCCGTGGCCAATAATTTCTATCAGCAGGCCCAGAACCTGACCGTCACCATCAGCAATATGGATTCCAACGAAGAGCAGCTCGAGCAGAAGTCTCACGACCTGCTCCAGGAAATCAAGAAAGTCGGCCCCGACCTCAAAGAAGTGCGCATGAAGATCCACAAGGAATGGATCCCTTACTGGCTGCAGCACACCCACGAGTGGCGGCCGACCACCAAGATGCCGCAGTTCCGCCTGCAGCCTGACGAAGTCCAAGCCGTCGCCGCGTTCATCTGGCAATCGGCGCTCACCGGTCCCGCTTTGCCCAAGCAAGCTCCGGGCAACGCCGCGCATGGCAAGGAACTTCTCGAATCGCGCGGCTGCCTCGGCTGCCATTCGGTCGGGGAAGGCCCCAACATCATGGGCGGCACTTTCGCCGCGAATCTCAGCCGCGTGGGCGAAAAGGACAATTACGATTACCTGGTGCGCTGGGTGCATAACCCGCGCGAGCGCACGCGCCCCTATAGCCCCTACGAGAAGCGCGATCTCGGCCCCGACGACTACGCCAAGCACGGCTTGCCCTTTGTCTTCGATCTAGCGCATTCCCGCAGCCCCAATGACGGCCACGAACTGGTCGTGCAGCAGTCCACGGTCATGCCCAGCCTGCGCCTGAGCGTCGAGGATTCGCGCGACATCGCCAGCTATCTCATCACCTTGAAGCATCCCGACGCGCACTTCGATCCTGCCGACTTCATGGAGGATCCCAAGCTCAAGGACAAGGGCAAATCGCTGGTGCAGTTCTACGGCTGCGCCGGCTGCCACGAAATCGCCGGCCTCGAAGACGAAGGCCGCGTCGGCACCGAGCTCACCAACGAAGGCAGCAAGCCCATCGAGCGCCTCGATTTCGCCCTCTTCACCGAAGAGGCCAAGCGCGGCCTCGAGCCCGATGGCAAGAGGTCGCCGCGCGGCTCCTGGTATGACCTGAAAGGCTTCTTCGAACACAAGCTGGCCAATCCCGCGGTCTACGACACCGGCAAATACAAGCCCAATCCGCTGGACCGCCTGCGCATGCCCAAACCCAACGTCAACGGCAGCGACATCGACGCCATCACCACCATGTTGCTCGGCAGCACCGATCCCTCCCTGCCGCCCGACTACATGTACAAGCCCTCTGACGACCGCGCCGCCGTCCAGAAAGGCTGGTGGATTGTCGCCAAATATAACTGCATGGGCTGCCATCAAATCGACATCGGCCAGAGGTCCGTGCTCATGGGCCTGCCCATGTATCAGGGCGAAGACAAGATCAATCTGCCTCCCGTGCTCACCAGCGAAGGCGCCCGCGTCAATCCCGAATGGCTCAAGAATTTCCTCGCCAATCCGGCGCTCAGCACCACCGATACGAATCGCGACGGCGTGCGCGGCTACTTGCAGGTGCGCATGCCCACGTTCTTCTTTTCGGACGACGAGATTCGCACCCTGGTGCTTTTCTTCGAGGCTCTCTCGCATCAGGCCGAGCCTTTCATTCCGCAGAAGGTCGAGCCTCTGACCACTTCCGAAGAGGGCATGGCTCGCGCGCTCTTTACCAGCACGGCGGCGCCCTGCCTGAAGTGCCATGCCACCGGAGATCCGGCGCACGATAAGAACGCCACCGCCCCGAATTTCCTGCTGGCCAAAGATCGGCTTCGTCCGGCATGGACCGGCCGCTGGATCACCCATCCGGAGTTGATCATTCCCGGAACGGCCATGCCTTCGGGACTCTTCCGCCGCCAGAATGACCACTGGGTCTTCTCCGGACCGATTCCCGAGAACATGCGCGGTTATCAGGGCGATCACGCGGATTTGCTGGTGCGCTATATGTTTACCTTGACGCCGGAAGAGCAGCGGCTGCTGCTGGGCCGCACTCCCACCACCACCGCGCGTGGCAATTAGCCATGCCCTCGCTTCGCCAACGATTTCGTGTCATTCTGAGGAGCGCAGCGACGAAGAATCTCTCTTCGTGCTCGAAGGCGATACGTCGGAATAGGAACTACGCTTTTCCGGGTGCCCCATCCTTCGCGTTTTGTGCGAAGGGTGGGAAACTGGTTTTGTGCGCCTGAACCTTACAGTTCGCGCGGGAACCCTGATAGAAGGAGGGTTTTGTAGCGGCCGCCTTAAGGCGGGCATCTGCTTGGTACAAATTGCCGCCCTGAAGGGCGCCGCTACAACCTTCGTTTTGACAAGTGGGGATTGATTACATCAGGGGTGTCGCCCCTGATGGGCCTTCGAATTCTTCATAGGAGGAAGTCATAACGTCATGAGTAAATCGCGTACTTTGCGCCCCGGTAGCTCTTCCGGAGCTTTGTGGTACTTCGCAGCGGCCATAACGCTGGCCGTTGCGATGATGAGTTGTGGAGGAAAGGGACAGCCTTCGGAAACCGCGGCCCCGGCTAATCCCGCCGCCAAGCCGGTGGACGCAGCCACCGCCGGTACGGTGACCGGCTCGATCAAGCTCGATGGCACGGCGCCCAAGCCGCGCAACATCAACATGGCCGCCGAGCCCAATTGCGCCACGCAGCATTCCACGCCCGCGCAAACCGAAGACGTGGTCCCCGGCGACGGCGGCACGCTGCAAAACGTGGTCGTCTACCTCAAGGGCGACTTCAGCCAGTATTCGTTTCCTCCGATGTCCACGCCGGTAACCATCGACCAGAAGGGCTGCCAGTATCATCCCCACGTTCTCGCGCTGGAGACGGGCGAGCCCCTTTCGGTCGTCAATTCCGACCAGACCACGCACAATATTCACCCCGTCCCCAAGGACAATCGCGAATGGAACGAATCGCAGCCCCCGGGGGCTTCGCCTATTATGCAGAGCTTCGCGCGTCCCGAGGTTTCCATCCCCGTGAAGTGCAACGTGCATCCCTGGATGAAGGCCTATATCGCCGTCTTCAATAATCCCTATTTCCAGGTCACCGGCAAAGACGGCGCCTTCACCATCAAGAATGTGCCTCCGGGGACTTACACCGTGACCGCCTGGCACGAGGTCTATGGCTCGAGCGAGCAGATGGTCACTATCGGGCCCAGCGAGTCGAAATCCGTCACCATTACATTCAAGGCCATCTCCGCCGCATCGGATTAGTGGACGGCTCGTGGGCCCTGGGGCTTTTTGGCAGGCTGCGACTGAACCCGGTACGACAGATACTGCGCGTCGGGAGGCTGTCATTCTGAGCGAAGCGAAGAATCTCTCAGAATCCGCGGCATACGCGCCAGGACGATGACGCAAACAAGGAATCAGCAGGAAGGGCGGCTTGGCCGCCCTTATACTCTCGACAAAATTCTGTGACTACACCGCCCCCAAATCGCCCTTACCAAAACGTCCACCGCTTCGCCGTCTTCACCGCCGCCTGCACCTTTCTTCTGCTCATCGCCGGAGCGCTGGTCACCTCCAACGATGCCGGCCTGTCGGTTCCCGACTGGCCGCTTTCCTATGGCTCGCTCACTCCGCCCATGGTCGGCGGAATTTTTTATGAGCACGGCCACCGCATGATCGCTTCTTTCGTGGGCCTGCTCAGCATCGCGCTCGCGGTTTGGCTGTGGCGCGTGGAGTCGCGCCGCCCAGCAAGCGAACGCCCGCCAGTCAAAGGAAGTTTGCGATGGCTCGGCGTAGCCGCCCTTGGTGCCATTGTGGCGCAAGGATTGCTCGGCGGCCTCACCGTCCTGTTTTTCCTTCCGCCTTCGGTCTCTTCGGCGCATGCCACTCTGGCGCAGCTTTTCTTCGCCACGGTCGCGAGCATCGCCCTGCTCACCAGCGCCTGGTGGGAAAGGGAACCGGTCTCATGGTTTCGCGACCCTCGCAGCCCTTCGATTCACGCACTCGCCCTGGCCGCGGTAGCAGCAGTCTTCCTGCAATTGATTTTGGGCGCCGCCTTCCGCCATAAAGCTTTCGGAATCATTCCGCATCTCGCCGGAGCTGTCGTCGTCACCGGCCTGATCTTCTGGCTCGCCGGGGCTCTGCGCCGCCGTTTTCCCGCGGTTCCGGAACTCAGGTTTGCCGCGCGCGCCCTGCATATTCTGATCGGCTTGCAACTGCTGCTCGGCGCGGCGGCGTGGTGGTCGCGCCTGTACGCGGCCTCGTTTCCGCAGCCCATCGCTGTGACGGTTGCGCTCACTGTGGCCCACGTGGTCCTGGGCGCGCTGGTGTTGGTGAGCACGGTTTTGGTTACGCTGGTCTGCTATCGTTTGGTGCGCCCAGCCGGTGCGATTGTCGGCAGCCCCGCACCGCGCCCCAGCACCGCTGATTAGAGCAGATATGGCTAAGAATTGCGCTGTCATTCTGAGCGGAGCGAAGAATCTCTCTTCGTCCCGACCGCAAAGCGCGGAGGGATTCTTCGTCGTCCGCCGTGGCGGACTCCTCAGAATGACAAGTAGAAAACGGATATGAACACTCGCGCCATCCCCGTGGCCACGCCGTCGCGCTCGCTGGCTTATCTCGCGCTCACCAAGCCGGACGTTTCCTTCCTGGTCGTGCTCACCACGCTCGCCGGCTACGCCCTCGGCGCCGTCGGCCCGCTCGATTGGTTGCGCATGGCCCAGACCGTGATCGGCACCACGCTCGTGGCCGCCGGCACTTCCGCGCTCAATCATTATTTTGAGCGCGATTCCGACGCCCGCATGCGCCGCACCGCCTCGCGCCCGCTGCCGAGCGGCGCGCTGGCCCCAGCCGAAGCGCTTTGGTTCGGCGCAAGCCTGGTCGCCGCCGGCGCGCTCGAGCTTTTGCTCACCACCAACGCGCTGGCTGCCGCGCTCGCCGTGCTCACCAGCGTCATGTATCTGGGCATCTACACGCCGCTGAAAACCCGCACCACCGCCGCCACGCTCATCGGCGCCTTTCCCGGCGCGCTTCCGCCAGTGATCGGCTGGGCTGCGGCGCGCGGTGCCCTCGGCGCCGGCGCTTATGTTCTGTTCGCCATTTTATTCCTCTGGCAGGTGCCCCATTTCCACTCCATCTCCTGGGTTTATCGCGAAGACTACGCGCGCGCGGGAATTCGCATGCTTCCGGTGGTGGATCGCGACGGCCGGGTGACCTTCGGCCAGATCGTCTTTTGCGCGGTTGCGCTGATTCCCGTGAGTTTGCTGGCTTCGGTCACGGGACTCGCCGGCGTGACGTATTATTTTTCGGCGCTCGTGCTGGGATTGCTGCTGGTGAAAGTTTGCTTGTGGGCCGCGGCGAGCAAGACCAACGTTCGCGCCAAGTGGCTGATGCACGCCACCGTCGTGCATCCGCCCCTCTTGCTCGGCCTTATGGTCTTCGATAAATTGATCATCCGATCAGGATGATCATCCCGAGCGACGAACTGGAGCGAGGGATCTCTCCTTCGCATTGGCAGCTGTGATCTAACGAACTGAAAGGCGTCAAGCCACTTTACGATGACCAAAACACACGGTGTCCTGGGCTTGGTGGGAATCTGTTTGCTGATCGTGGTGCTCTCCGCCGCCGGTCTGGCCTCTGATTTTCTCACGCGCCTCGATTTGGACCTCGATGGCCTGCTGCTCATTCTCACCTGCCTGCTGATGGGCGCGCTGTTCCTGATCATGCTTTTCGTCATCGCCAAGGAACAAGGGTGGATTCCGGAGCGCCACAAAAAGTCCGCCGAACCGGCCGCGCCCAAACCGGCTGCGGCTCGCGCCGTTCCGGCAAAGCCGCAATCCGAGGAACCGGTCTCCGTCCGGCCGGGGGAAGGGAAGTAGGCTCTCGGCGACGTCCATGATCTCCGCACCCGCACTGAACGCGATCCTGAATTCCTCCAGCGCCATTTTTCTGACCACCGGCTATGTGCAGATCCGCCGCCGGCGCATCACCTCGCATCGCACTTGCATGGCCATCGCCTTTTGTTGCTCGGTGGCGTTTCTCGTCTCTTATGTGATCTATCATCTGCGCGCCGGCGTTGTACATTTCGAGGGCCAGGGCTGGATTCGTCCCGTGTACTTCACGCTGCTCGGCACGCATACCGTGCTGGCCATCGTCATCGTGCCGCTGGCCCTGATCACGCTCTCGCGCGCCCTGGCGCAAAAATTCGATCGCCATCGCCGCATCGCCCGCTGGACTCTGCCCATCTGGCTGTACGTCTCCGTCACCGGCGTCATCGTCTATCTTTTGCTCTATCGCCTCTACCCCGCTTCCACCGTGTACACTAGATATTGAACTCGGTCCTCCGTTTTGTGCGTGCCGTACGCGCGATCCGCGCTCGCGCGTTAGAAGGAATCGCGAAAGAGTGGTGTCATTCTGAGGTCGCCGCGGCGACCGAAGAATCTCTCTTAGCCGAGCCACGAAGGAGAGATTCTTCCTCGTCCGCCCAAGGCGGACTCCTCAGAATGACAACTTTAGGACTCTTGGACTAAATTCTTTTGCCCGATCATCCTGATCCCGCCGCGCCCGCCAGACCCGGCCTCCAGCGCCGCTGGCTCTTTGTCATCCTGGCGCTGACGTTCCTTTTCGTGCTCATGCCGTTTCTGTTTTGGCAGGCCACTTGGTTCGGCAAGCCCTTGAGCGACGCGCAACTCGAAAAATCGCTCGCCGACCGCCAACATCCCCGCGAAGCGCAGCACGCGCTTTCCCAGCTTGCCGGCCGCATTCTCGCGCGCGACGCCGTCACCCGCGATTCCGCGCGCCGCTTTTATCCCCAGGTGGTCCAGCTCGCGCAGACCGGCCAGGACGAGCTGCGGCTCACCGCCGCCTGGGTCATGGGCCAGGATAATTCCGTCCCCGGTTTCCATCAGGAACTGCTGCGCCTGGTGCAGGACTCCAATCCCATGGTCCGCCGCAATGCCGCGCTGGCCCTGGTGCGATTCGGCGACGTTTCGGGCCGCGCCGAAATTCGCGCCATGCTGCAGCCGTACGCGATCGTGACGCCCTCGGGGGGCACTGCCTTGGACGAGCGCCTCAAACCTGGCGACGCCATCAATCCGGGAACGTTGCTGGGGCGAATCGAACACGGAGACCGCGCAATTTCAGAATTGCGCTCGCAAATCCCCGGCGCCATCGACCGCTGGCTCGTTGTCGATAAAGCCGCCGTCGCCGCCGGCGAGCCGGTGCTGCTCGTCAATCCCAGTGCGGATGAAATTTGGGAAGCGCTGCGCGCGCTCTACCTCATCGGCGAACCGCAGGATTTGCCCGCCGTCGAGGAATTTGCCCGCGGCGCCGCCGAGGTCCCCGCCAACGTCCGCCAGCAGGCCGAACTCACCGCCACCGCCATCCGCTCCCGCGCGTCCCGCTGACCCCCTGAATAGAAAACGGGGAGGCATCACCCCGCCTCCCCAGTACACCGCTGCTTTTGCTGCTTTTACTTTTTGCTTACCTGGCCGCCGAAAGGGCCCGAATGTTACACGCTTTTGACATTTTGCCCAAGCTATATGGCGCGGATCGTGGCTAATTCACTGAGGTTTTGCTTTCGACGATAGAATTTCAACCGTGGAACTAGTAAGGCATCGTCCCGTTTTGCGTCTCGAACTCCGCCAGCGGAATCATATCGATGGCGTCCCACGGACAGCCCTCGAGAAACGCGCCGTCGGGACCTTTGCTGGTGCACAGCTTGCACCCGATGCACAGCAGCGGATCGACGATAATGCGGCCAAACGGCGGATGATCGCCGTCGGGACTCCAATACATGCAGTCTTCCACCGGGCAGTACTCCACGCAGGCGGGCGAGCCCGCGCAGCCGGTGCAGCTTTCGTTGATCACCGCCATAATATGCGGCTTGCGCTTGCGCTTGCTGGTCGTGCCGTCGGACTTCGGCTCGTATTTGACCACTTCGCCCGCGACGTATTCTTCGATGGTCGGTGCTGTGTAGCTCACAATCATTCCTTGGCTAGCAGACCACCCCGGCTGTCATTCCGAGGAGTCCCGCCAACGCGCGCTGTTTGCACTCATAGGGCGGGACGACGAGGAATCTGCTGTTTTCCTTAATCATTTTTGCCGACCGCCGCCGCGATGTCAATGCGCATCCCTCGCTCGTTGTGTCGGTTTCGCTGCCTTGTTGGTGTCTAAGTGCGCAGGGAATTGCCCCGCGAAAAGCCCCGTAGGGGCGAAAGAAATTAGCCCAGGGCGGAAGCCCTGGGTAGCCGTTAGCGCAGCGGAGGGAAGCCCCGTCAGCCGGGATCCCCAACACGCGCTGGCGTCACGCGCGTGTTGGGGTGGCGTTAAGGGCGACACAACTCCTGCCATACCTTCACCGCCCCGGCTGCATGTGCTGCGCCTTGTACACCGCCGCCGCCTCCGGCGACGTCAGATAGTCGAGCAGCGCCTTCGCCGCCGCGGGATCCTTGGCGTGCGCGGACACAAAGCCCACCAGCGAAGTCGGCGTGGCCACCGATCGCGGCAGCGGCCCCACCACGTCGATGCCCGGCTCCTCCATCTCGCTGAGGAACGTCATGCCGATCTCCGCATCACCCTGGGCCACCATCTTCATCGCGCCCGCGCCGCCCTGCGCGCGCTTGATCTTCGGTTGCAATTCGTCCGCCATGCCCAGCTTCTTGAACATCTCGTCTACGGTCACTCCGGCTGCCGCGCCGCCCGCGGCATTCGGATACGTGATCGTTTTCGCCGCCGCGAACATCTTCTTCACCGCCTCCCGCGACGAAATGTCCGGCTTCGCTGCGCCCTGTTTCACCGCCACGCCCACGGCCACGCTCGCCAGCGCCTTCTCGCTGGACTTGACCACGTTGCCGGAATCAATCACGTCCTGATAGGGCGGCTGCACCACCGGCACGTCAAACGCCTCGCCATTCACCACCTGCTTGTGCGTTCCGCCGCCCGAGCCGAACGTGGCCTTCACCTGGTATCCCGTCTTCTTCTCGAACCCCGGAATGAGTTGCTCGATCGCCGCCCGGGCTCCCCCCGGCGCGATCAGCGTGACTTCGCCCTTCGCGCTCTGTGCCCGCGCGCCTTGCGCCAGCACCAAAATCGTCAGCGCAATTGCCGCCCTCGCGGCAATTGCCGCCGTTCGCATTGCTTTTCTCATCGCTCCCTCCTTCTTCCGCTCGTGTAGCGCCGGCCTTTAGGCCGGCATCTGTGGTTTTTTGGCCGCTCCCGATGTGGCTAGAGCCTACCCGAAAACCAAACCCAAAATCCACACTGTCCTAGACCCTTAAGTGCAGTGATCCGATTTGCACTCTTGGTAGCGACGTTTAGGCCGGCACCTCTTCCAGTGCCCGTGCGGCCAGCACTTGCGGGTGCCCCACACGTCGTGCTTTTGAGCGCGCCTGCGCGCGGCCCAAAAAGTCGTGTGGGTCCCTCCTCGCGTCTTGCCGCGAACCCTACGAAACATCATCCGAGCCAAGCCCCGCAAGGGGCGAACCCAATGTAGCCCAGCGCGGAAGCCGGGGTCCCCAACACGCGCCGCCCTTGCGCGTGTTGGGGTGGTGCAGGCGCTGGGAAAGCGCCGGCGGAAAAGAGGAGCCCCGTTTAGGGGCGACAGAAATTAGCCCAGGGCGCGGAAGCCCTGGGAACGCAAATGGGATAGCATTAAGCCCCGTTAGCCTAGCAGCATAGGCTCTGGCCCACGCTGCTAGGCGGAAGGGGCGACACAAAACCTCAGCGCTTGCGACTCTTCCCCGCCCTCATCATCCAATTGCTGGAATCGCAAACGTTATAGCGTTTGCGTGGGCAGGCGCCCCGCGTTTTGCTATAATTGAATCGTCCGCCCGTGCCACCGACGCCGGCGGACCCCAAGGGGAGGGAATTACCGATGGTTCAACTGACTGAAGTCGCAGCCAGTAAAGTTAAGGAAATTATGGCCCAGCAGAATCCCGCGCCGGCGGGCTTGCGCGTTGCCGTGGTCGGCGGAGGCTGCTCCGGATTCAGCTATCACATGGCCTTCGATAATCAGGAGAATCCCTCCGACAGCGTTTATCAATTCGACGGCGTGAAATTGCTCGTCGACCAGATGAGCGAAATGTATCTCGACGGCGTGCAGATTGATTACATCGAGACGCTCGAGGGCGCCGGCTTCAAGTTCAATAACCCCAACGTCAAGAGCACCTGCGGCTGCGGCAGCTCCTTCACCGTCTGACGATCCGGATCGGCTTTCTGCGCTCCGGATGTGGCTTTTGCTGACTTGAGTGGCACAGGCACTCTTGCCTGTGCGCATTTGCTTTTGCCTCGAGCGCCGATCGTGGCGCCGGGTTTTCGGGTGCCCACCCTTTCTGAAGGGTGGGTGCGAATCCTCGTTCTCGCCTTTAGCGTAGCGTGCAAGCAGGGAATGCTCGCACAGCTATTTTCCCTCGCCTCGCGAGGAGTTCCGCGCCACGCCCCAGCCCAAGCGCCGAAAAGGTCACTGCCAGCCTCCGCACGCCTTGTATAATGCGGGGTCCAATTCACGCGGCACGCCGGCACCACGGGCCCGATTCGCCGCTAGTCGCTTAAATGGCGGCATCACAGGAGGACGGAATGGCCAAAGGCTTGTTTGAATCCCTGCTCGATTTCTCGTTTCGCGAATATGTGACGCCTCGCAGCCTAGCGTTCATTTATGGCTTGCATCTCTTGGCCGGACTGATTGCCGCCGTGGTGCTGGTGGCCAATGGATTCCGCGACTCCACCTCCCAGGGGCTCCTGATGCTGGTGGTCAGCATTGTGGGGTTCTTTTTCTGGACCCTCTACGTCCGCATCATCCTGGAAACCCTGCAGGCCATCTTCCGCATCGCCGAGGCCGCTTCTCCTCCCGATCGTCGTTAGTCTCCGCTGCGTGCCTCACCCGAGGTCTTCATCCTGGGGAATCCGGGGTCCCCGCCATGCGCCTCTCCAGCGCGAGTCACTCGCGCGTTAAAAGAAGTCGCGCGCTGGGGGTGGAATTCCGCGCACATGCCCGGCAATTCGGCGCGCGGCCTCCGGCCGATCACGCGATAATCGAAGCAACGGTAAATCGACTCGCAGTTCCATCGCATTTGAATCTTTGTGATAGAGAAGGAGCGCATGGCCGATCCGAACCTTCCGATCCACTCCACCCGGTTGCCGCAAATCACGCCCGGATCTGGGCTGTCGGTTCGCGAAGACGTGGCTTTCAGTGACGCCCAGGGCCACGAGCGCCCTCGCGTCCGCAAAGCCGCCAATCAAACCTTCTCGCGCCTCCAGGAGATCCTTCCCCGCGTGCTCCAATCCCGCGAGGTCGTTCTCTACGCCCTTGCTGCGCAGGCGCCCATCAGCCCTCTTGCGCAGTTATTCCTCGGCTGGCAGGCCTATGGATTCACCCGCACGATTTTAGTGCTCACCAACCTTCGCCTCCTGCGTTTCCGGATCCGCAGCAAGGGCTGGAACCGTTGGATTTGGGACCAGGGCGTGCAGAGCGTAGCGTTGGGCGACATCTCGGAGTCCAGGGTGAAGGGCTTCCTCAGCCCTCAGCTCTCACTGCATTATCGCGATGGCCGCAAGGAACGTTATTGGCGTCTGCGCATGCGGGACGCCAGAAAGCTGAAGACCATCCTTCCGCCACTGCTCCAGAACAGCACCGGGACCGTAAGCCCCGCAGGCGGGATGATTCCTCTTTGCCCCAAATGTCTGGCCACCCTCAGCCCCAATACCTATCGCTGTTCCCAATGCGGCCAGGTTTTCAAGGACGAAAAAACTCTGCGGCGTTTCCTGCTCATTCCCGGAGGCGAATATTTTTACGTGGGCCAGAATCACATTGGGGTTTTGCATGGCTTGGGCCAGGCGATGTGGCTCCTGGTCGTCGTGGCTGTCGTCGCCGGGCTCATGCTCGGCCCGCATCGGGCCAACGTGTTGAACGCCGTTATACCGGCAGGCGGCGTCTTCGGGTTCTTCACCCTGCACAAGCTGGCCGGCTTCTTCCCCTGCCGCCAGCTCGTCCGCGAATTCATCCCCCTGAAGTGAGGCGTACCAAAATGGGATGCGCTTTGCCTTCATCTCGAAAAATACGATAAGTCTGTATTGGAAAGACGGCCGCCACGCCTTTATACTTGAGCACGCTCTCGCACCCTAGGCCCCCCGCCTGAGCACCCAGCCATAGAGGATCACGAGATAAGCGCGGCGCTGTTTCCGTGCGCATTCAAATTCGCCAAGGGGAGACGCGTGAATGGCTTGTGGTGTTACCAAATTCGAGGATTGGGGAATCGCTTGGTGGAGATTCGCTGTGGTTTTAGGACCGCCACTGAGGCCCAGAACGCTGGACAGCGCGCCAGGCGCATGATCCATTCCATCTGCTATCCCAATCTCGAGACACTCACACTGGTTACCGAAAAAATGGGACCACCCTGAACCGCGTCATTCGCTGAATCACGTCGCATTTTCTTTCGTCATCTGGATTGGACCGGGCCGCGCTCATAACGCACCCGTCCATGGTTGTATCCGAAAGGGAATTGGTCCCTCCCAACATTGCCACGGGTTGCCCTTGCAAAGTGTCCCGCTGTCATCCCGAGCGCATCCGGGGTCCCCAGCACACGCCGGTGTTGCGTGCGCTGGGGTGGAGTAGCGAGGGATCTGCTTTTGTTTTGCTGCCGGGTGCTGCTGGCGAAGTGCGCCGCGAGGAGCCAAGTCTTAAAGGTGGAACTCTGCCTGGCGACTACGCGCCGTTTCCCAACGGACCGCTCCATACAAGAAGCCGAGATCTGCCGTCTTGTTGGAGTTGTTAGTTAGAGTTCGGCGATGATGCCCTCCGCAGCGGAGATGAGCGGTGCGGCGGCCGCGGTGGTCAGCCGGTCGCTGTTCACCAAAGCGTTGACTTCGTTAATGAAGGCCTGGAGCACGGCGATCGCGTCCGCGGTGTCACCCGCCTGCAGGTAGCCTAGCGCCGCGTTCAGCTTGGCGATAAGGCTGGTCTTCTCCCCGTTTCTGAACCCCAAACCTGGGCTGATTACCTGCGCGATGAGGCTGTTGATGGCCTGCTGGGGCGTGGCCCCCAGCAGCGCCAGACTATGTAAACCTCCCCCGGCAATGGCCGTCACGCCGCTGAGGAAGCCTACGCCACCAGGGCCGAGCACCTGCACGGGCATGTTGCTGTCCGTGAACGTCCCGTTACCCAATTCCCCGGCAAAGTTTCGTCCCCAGGCCCAGACCGTGCCGTCGCTCTTTAGCGCCAGACTGTCCCCTCTGCCTCGGGCAATGGCCGCGACGCCGGTGAGGTAGCCTACGCCACCAGGGCCGAGCACCTGCAGGGGCGTGTTGCTTGGGTTGGTCGTCCCGTTGCCCAATTCCCCGCTAGTGTTTTGCCCCCAGGCCCAGACCGTGCCGTCGTTCTTCAGGGCCAGACTATGGGAAGATAGAGACCCTCCGGTGATGGCCGTCACGCCGCCGAGGAAGCCTACGCCACCAGGGCCGAGCACCTGCCCGGGCGTGTCTTGGGGGGGGATCTGGGCGGGGCTGTCGAACACCCCGTTACCCAATTCCCCGCTCGTGTTTTGCCCCCAGGCCCACACCGTGCCGTCGCTCTTCAGCGCTAGACTGTGATACTGCCCTCCGCCAAGTGCCGTCACCCCGGTGAGGAAGCCTACCCCACCCGGGCCGAGCACCTGCACGGGCGTGTCGTTGTTCGTGTACGTCCCATTGCCCAATTCCCCGTATTGGTTGTGCCCCCAGGCCCAGACCGTGCCGTCGTTCTTCAGCGCCAGACTGTGGAAACCTACCGCGGCAATGGCCGTCACGCCGGTGAGGTAGCCTGCGCCGCCAGGGCCGAGCACCTGCACCGGCGTGTTAGACCCCGTGAACCCGAAAGGGCTGCCGAACGTCCCGTTGCCCAATTCCCCGAGGCTCTGGAGCCCCCAAGCCCAGACCGTACCGTCGCTCTTCAGCGCCAGAGCGTGCTCAAATCCTCCGGCAATGGCCGTCACGCCGGTGAACCCGCTCACCTGCACGGGCGTGTTGCTGTCGGTGTACGTACCGTTGCCCAATTCCCCGTATGGGTTCCAACCCCAGGCCCACACCGTGCCGTCGCTCTTCAGCGCCAGACTGTAGAGATATCCTCCGGCAATAGCCGTCACGCCGGTGAGCCCGCTTATTGTTCCAGGCGTGTCGATTCCATACGGAGAGGTCGTCGTGTACGTACCGTTGCCCAATTGCCCGTTTTGGTTGAACCCCCAGGCCCAGACCGTGCCTTGAGCCCGCGCCGACTGGCACAAGCAAAATAGTGCAATGATGGAACACGCGATAGTCCGAAGACGTTGCATCATAGTTCCCCTCCCTTTTTATCCGGTATTTCTACTTCGACCTTCCGGCAGGCACGCGCAGTGTACTCTCTTTGGAAGCCGTCAAGGGAATTCTGTCCCCTTCGTTGGAGATCCAGTACACAGCCAGCCTTTGCGTTGCAAACCATCCGCATCGCCCATATCCTTAAGGGCTGCGCATGAAAATTGCTCTTTGCCAATTCGATCCCACGGTCGGCGACTTCTCCGGCAATTCCGCGCGCATCCTCGAAATGGCCGGCGAAGCCCAGCGCCGCGGCGCCGATTTGGCCGTATTTTCCGAACTCTGTGTCTGCGGCTATCTGCCCCAGGACCTCCTCGAACGCCCCGCCTTCCTCGAACGCAATCGGGCCGCGATCGCCTGTCTCGCCGAGAAAACGCCCTTGCCCATACTGGTCGGTTACGCGGCGCGCGCCAATGCCGACACCGGCAAGCCCGCCTGGAACGCTGCCGCGCTCCTGGCCGATGGCCGCATCGCCTTCGAGCAGCACAAAATGCTGCTGCCCACCTACGATGTCTTCGACGAATCGCGCTATTTCCAGCCCGCGCCCAGCCAGCAGGTTTTCTCGCTCGGCGGCCAAAAGCTCGGCATCACCATCTGCGAGGACATCTGGAACGACAAAAATTTCTGGGCCAAGCGCCTTTACGAAGCCGACCCGGTCGTCGATCTCGTGGGCCAGGGAGCCAGCGTCATCCTGAATATCTCCGCCTCTCCTTACACCATAGAAAAGCGCCATGTGCGTTTGGAGATGCTGCGCGCGCTAGCGCGTTCGCACCGGCGTCCTGTGGTTTACGTGAACCAGGTGGGCGGCGACGATACGCTGGTCTTCGACGGCTCGAGCATCGCGCTTGCCGCCGACGGCCGCATCGCCGCGCAAGCCCGCGCGTTTGAAGAAGACGTCGTCATCTTCGACACGCTCACCGGCCAAGGCGACCTGCGTCCGCAGCCCGCCGGCGAAACCTCCCTCGCGCTCC
>QHYR01000363.1 GCA_003223315.1 Acidobacteriota bacterium
TCTCCCCGCGTACTTGGCCGGCCGTTCCAAGGGGGTGAAGCTCTCACTCGTCCAATATCCGTGCAGGTCCGGCTTACCATCCGGTGTACGAGGCGTGGTCCAGGACTTTGTGTTCGTCCTTGCCGGCGTCTTCGCCGCACCCGATGGACCCTGAGCCGCGACGAATGTTGGCACGAACAAAACAATCGCCACAGCGATCCCTAACACACTCGAAAGGGCAAAACGATTGCTCATCTGGACCTCCTTGACTTATTCACCCGGAATTTCCGATCAGTTGCACAAAACCATATGCCCGCTACCCTCTGGTGTCAACCTGGGCCAAGTCCTGATAGTTGGCTTTCCGGAAACTGGCCTCGCTTACACTGGCCAAATTCTGGGGCCGGGCGAAAGTAACTGGGGGCTATCTCTATCGACTGTCGTAAGCTTCGCGCTTCAGAGTTACAATAGCAGCCCGCCAATTCCAAAGCGAAATCCGGGCAAGACCTGGAAAGCGAGGAGACAGATGATTACTCCACGTCTCGCTTTGCGCGGTTGTCTGGCAGTTATGATTCTGCTTGCGTTGTTGGCCAGCCTCGCCATGGCCCAAGCCCGGAAAGCTCCTGGGACCGCGGAGAAGTGGACTCCGCCACATACTCCGTGGGGCGACCCCGACCTGCAGGGAATTTGGAGTAATGCTACCCTCACGCCCATCGAACGACCCAAGGAGCTGGGAGAGAAACACTTTCTTACAAGTGACCAAGCGGCCGAACTGGAAGAGCGAGCAGCTCAAAGTCGCGTTGATAGCCCTCCGCCAAAAGGCGACCCGGGTACATATAATCAGTTCTGGTTCGAACGCGGAACAAAGGTCGTACCTACCAAGCGCACATCGCTCATAGTGGATACGCCGGATGGAAGACTTCCTCCATTGACGCCAGACGGCCAGAGGAGAGATCAGGAGAGGTTCAGGAGGCTCGGCCCGGACGCTGTTGGCTCCTCTGGCAACGGTCCATTCGACTCATGGGAAGACATAAGCGTAGTCACACGATGCATCACCCGCGGTCTGCCAAATGCGATGATTCCCGGTGCCTATAATAATAATTTGCAGATTGTGCAGAGTCCTGGATTCGTGGCTCTGTTTTCAGAGATGATGCACGAGACTCGTATCATCTCGCTCGATGGCCGGTCGCACATCGACGCGGGCATACATCAGTGGATGGGGGACTCGCGAGGTCGTTGGGAAGGGAATTCCCTCGTTGTTGATGTGACCAACTTCCGTGATAACGATGTGACCGGTTTCGGCGTTCCATACCGGTTTTCCGAAACGTCGCACCTGCATCTGGTCGAACGCTTCACGCGTGTCGACGCCGACACAATCAACTACGAAGTTACAGTGGACGATCCGACGACCTTTACAACACCGTGGACCGCATCCATTCCGATGGTGAAGAGCGACGGTGCGATCTTTGAGTACGCATGTCACGAGGCAAACTACAGCATCGTGGACATTCTCAGGGCCTCCCGGGCTCAAGACAATGCCCCCAAGGACGGACCGAAATGAGTCGATGGGATTTTGCGGGGGGAGCGTTTCAGATGCGTGATCGATTTCGGGCCGTGGTATTTATCGGCGCCGTCGTCGTGGGAGCCGGCCTGCGGATGGCCGTAGCTCCAGCCGCGGGGCAGGCAGCCCAGGCGCCCCCTACTGCTGGGCAGTTCCCCGCGTACCGCGCACCTCGTTTGCCCGGCACGAACGAGCCGGACCTGAACGGCATCTGGCAGGCTTTGACCTCGGCCGATTGGGATATCCAGGGACACGATGCGCAGCCGGGAGTTCATCCTGAGCTCGAAGGTACCTATGACGCTCAGCCCGCAGGCCAAAGCATCGTCGAGGGCGGCGAGATCCCCTATAAGCCGGAAATGCTGGCGAAAAAGAAGGCGAACTTTGAAAAGCGGGCTGTTGTCGACGTGATAAGCGAGGATGCGAACTGGTACGATACCGGCGACCCGGAGCTCAAGTGTTATCTGCCGGGTGTGCCGCGAGCGACCTACATGCCATTTCCCTTTCAAATTGTGCAGGGCAATGGCTCGTACATTCTGATTGCCTACGAGTATGCGAGCACCACGCGCACGATCCGGATGAACTCCAGCGATAAGCCTCCGGCCGATTCTTGGATGGGCTGGTCGCGCGGGCATTGGGAGGCCGACACGCTGGTAGTCGACGTCGTCGGATTCAACGATCTCACGTGGTTTGACCGAGCAGGGGATTTCCACAGCGACGCTCTGCACGTGGTCGAACGTTACACTCCAGTCAGTCCGTACCATCTCCAGTACGAGGCAACCATCGATGATCCGAAAGTCTTTACGCGGCCGTGGAAGATCAGCCTGCCGCTCTATCGTCGTATGGACAAGGGCGCTCAGCTGTTGGAAGACAAATGCGTGACCTTTGCGGAAGAGCTGCTCTACGGAAAGCTTCGCAAGAGTCCGGGAAGGCAAGCGCGGTAAGGTGTTCTCGTGCGGACACGACGGTGCTGGGTTCAGGGCTACCAACGAGGGAACCCGTAACACTGCAGGAATGGACGAGTTCTTCCCAGCCGCGGAGGGCTTATATCACTGCGTCGCGGATCTGTTCAGGAACCATGAGGCCGGACCGGCCCTTCGGGGAACCCATCTCCCGTTGGATGAAGCGAGCACCGAGAAATCCTGACCGGGCCAAGCGCTGGCTGGCTTTCCTTCGAAACCA
>QHYR01000261.1 GCA_003223315.1 Acidobacteriota bacterium
GGTGGGGTCTTCAACAACTACGCGGTGGTGCAGGGCGTCAACCAGATCATTCCCGTGGACGTCTACGTTCCCGGCTGCCCGCCGCGTCCCGAAATGCTTCTTTACGGCATCCTGCAGTTGCAGAGAAAAATCGAGAATGAACGCGGCAGTCTGAAAAAAGCACTGAATCTTGCCTGATTGGCAGCGTCCAATCAGGCCTCAGCACGGCGTCAGGGTCGGGAGGCGATCGCCGCGCGCAACGGCAGGTCGATCACCTCGGAGTCTGCAGTTCCACACCGAAGGGTTGTGCCGGGCTGCAGGTATTCGCGCCGCAGGTAAGCCATTCCGATGGCTTTGCCGGCCAGCGGTGAGAATGCGGCGCTGGTGACGTGGCCGGCTTCCGTTCCATCGAGGGACAGAACCGCTGTCCCGGCTTTGGGCGCCTCAGCGCTGCTGAACTGCAATCCGGCGAGGCGCCGGTTGACGTGGCCGCGCGAGCGAACTCGTTCCACGATTTCCTGGCCCGTGTAGCAGCCCTTGGTGAAGCTGATGTGCGTGGACTCGACTCCCGCCTCCTGCGGAATGTGGTGCTCGTCGAAATCGGTTCCGAACCAGGGAATCCCGGCTTCGAGCCGCAGCATTTCGAGCGCGCGATAGCCAATCGGCGAGCCGCCCCGCGCGCGCACCGCTTCCCCGAGCGCCTGCCATGCTGCGGGCAGAGACTCCCGCGTTAATAGCACCTCGGCGCCGGGGAAGCCGAAAAGGGAGTGGCGCAAGATGCGGCAGGGAATTGTCGCGCCCGAAACTTCCATCTCGGTCGCGGCGTGCGCGCCAGCCGGGAACTGCGCGAAATCGAGTTGCGTCAACTCCCGCAGGAGTTCCGGCGCCTCCGGGCCTTCGATCGCGAGCGTGCCTGTCCGCGCGGTTTCGTCGGTGAGTGTGGCATCGTCCATGATGATGAATTTGTCCAGAATCTCGAACGTTCTCTGCCGCAGAAACGCATGACCCAGCACAAGCAGGCGATCCTCGAGTGCCAGCGTGATGAGTTCGGCCAGCATGTGACCCTGCGCATTGAGCAGCAGCCCCAGCGCGCTCTGGCCGGGCGCGAGATCGCGGATATTCCCGGAGGTTACGGCGTTGAGATAGCGCACGCGGTCAGGGCCGGAGAGCGCGAAAACGGCGCGAAAATTGCTATCGATCAGCGCGACGCCCTTGCGCGCCGCCGCGTATTCGGCGAGCGGATCGCGAAATTGTGCCGGCAGGCGCACGCCGAAATATTCAGCGAATTTGGCACCGGCCGCGCGCTGCGCTTCGAGCAGCGGAGTTTCGAGATTCGGGTCCTTTTCTATGTTTTGTTCGGCCACAAAAACTAGTCTAACAGAAACATCCCGCCAGGCAGGTTTCAAGCCGGATGCTATAGTGGGGCTTTCGCACTGAGAAATCGAATGGCAGACCCCAAATCAGGAAAGATCATTCACGAAATCCTGCCCGTCGGCATGTTGCAATGCAATTGCTCGATCATCGGCGATCCCCAAACGCGCGAAGCGCTGGTGGTTGATCCGGGCGACGAAGCCGCCCGGATTCTGGAACTGCTGGCCAAGCACGCACTGACCGTGAAAGCCATTGTGAGCACGCACGCGCACATCGATCATGTCGGCGGTTTGCGCAAAATGCAGCAGGCCACCGGGGCGCCGGTGGTGATGCATGGCGACGATATGGACCTTTATCGCCACCTGGACGCGCAGGCGGCATGGATCGGCATGCGCGCTCCCGACCCCGCCAGCGTCGATAAGTTATTGCGCGAGGGCGATACGCTGCGCTGGGGCCGGTTCGAGGCCAATATCATGCATACTCCGGGACACACGCCGGGAAGCATCTCGCTTTATCTCGCTCCGCCGCACGATGACAAAGCCGGCGCGGATGTGGGCAAGCTGCTCGCCGGAGATACGCTTTTCGCCGGGAGCATCGGACGAACCGACCTCTGGGGCGGCTCACTCGAGCAAATTCTGCGCTCGATTCACCAGAAACTGCTGCTCCTGCCGGACGAGACAATTGTCTATCCCGGCCACGGCGCAATCACCACGATTGGCCAGGAACGCGCCGACAATCCCTTTCTCGAACTACCGCGTTCATCTCGCCGATAGGGCATCGCGATAAGAACGCGGCGATAACGGCGCAGCGCGAGGCGAGCGCATTTGCCCAAGCGTATTGCCGACTTGGAAATTTCCCTGGTGGTCTTGCTTTACTCAGGATTTACTGGAGCGGCATAATTCCCGGTGAAATACGAGCCGCTTTGGGAACGGTTCGAGGCAATCGCACCCGACGGCACGCGTTGTGCGGTGCAGTTTCTGCGGGCCGGCTTCCTGACCTTGGGTGACCGTCCGGAGCTGTATTTCTTTCGCGTCATACGTGCCGCGGATGCATCGGAAAATGCCGCTGAAGAGATCGCTGTCGGCCTCTCCGGCGATGCGTTGAAGAGGTTTGAGAAAACGCGGCGCAGGCTGAGCCGGGAAGAGAAGATCGATTTGACGGGATTGCTGCTGAAGAAGAATATGGAGGCCGGGAAGGGTCTGGATTCCAAGAATATGTTCATCCGGGATGAGGAACTGGCGAGCCTGGCCAGCGAATTGGGGATCCCAAGATGAGGCTCCGATGAGACGGTCAGATTTGGTACAAAACGACGACCGGAATTCTCCGCAGCGCACCACACAGATCGTCTTCGGAGAGCGGCAGCATCTGCTGCGCGTGCTCGATTCGCTCGAAGGAACGCAGCTTCCCCCGGCACGCCGCAATCATGAGCGCCGCGTGCTGGAGGAATTGATTCATGCCCGGACCAAAGAACTCAACGAAGTGAATAGCTCGTGGGATGAAAAAGTCGGCTTGGTGCTGAGCGCCGAGGCCAGTCCCGAGCAACTGGAAAAATTGGTCAAGCAGGCGCCCAAGTCGGATTTTTACCTGCTGCGCTTGATCAGCGAGCATCCCAAGGTTTCCGCCAAAACGCTGAGCCGCCTGGCGCGGCATCCTTACGGCGCTATTCGCGAAAATGTCGCGCGGCATCCCAACGCCGATCCGGCCACGCTGGCGTGGCTTTCGCGCGATCGCAGCCAGCCGCTTTGGTATCTGGTGGCCTTCAATCCCAATACGCCTTCCACGCTGCGGCGCAGGCTGCAGGAACGCCTGCGCAAGCTGGGCGAGACCGCGGCCACAAAGTAATTCCCGAAGCTAGAGCTTTTAGCGCCTCGGTTCCCCGGCCTACAAAAATCCATTCTCGGGTAAATCTCACCAGAGATGCACCGAAAGAAGCCCGCTGCAGCTCCGGGCGTAGGAGAGACAAATTGGCTCTTTACGGGCTATAATTCCAAGCTATATTGGCCCAATCAGGAGAGCCAATGCTTCCTCTTCAACTCCAAGGCGAAAGCCACATTCCGCTCTACGTGCAGCTCTGCGACCAGCTTCGCGCGCTGGTGCATGCCGGCGAGTTGCGTCCCGGCGACCGCATCCCCGCGAGCCGCGAACTGGCACAGCATTTGGGCGTGCATCGCACCACCGTAGCGAATGCTTATGCGGAGCTCGAATCGGAAGGCCTGATCGAAGGGCACGTCGGGCGCGGCACGTTCATCCGCGCGAACTCACGGCCGCTGCAAATCGCGCCCCCGCCGCCCTCGCTCGTTCCCGGCGGAACGATTCGCTGGGAGTCGCTGTTTGCGGACGAGCGCGGCGATGACGCGCTCGACCGGCTGATCCGCACGATGCCGGCGAGCGGCATTTCTTTTGTCGTGGCTCACCCGCCGGAAGAATCTTTTCCCGTGGCGGCGATGCGCAGATGCTGCAATGCGGTTATGCGCCGGGAGGGAGCACGAATTCTGCAATACGGCGCGACCGACGGATATCCTCCGCTGCGCAAGGCTCTGTTGGAATTGCTGCACAGCGAAGGCCTGCAGGCGCGAGAAGAAAATCTGCTGATCACCGACGGTTGCCAGCAGGCGCTGGACCTGCTCTGCAAGGCTTTTCTGCGGCCGGGCGATACCGTGATCCTGGAGAATCCAACGTATCCGGGCACCATCGCCGTCTTAGCAGCGGCGCGAGCGCGCTGCCTGGGCGTTCCCGTGCGCACCGAGACCGGCCCCGGCGCGACGCCGGGTCTCGACTTGGATGCTCTCGAGCAGACGCTGGCAGCCAATCGCGTGAAATTAATGTTCCTGATGCCGGATTTTCACAATCCCACGGGGCTTTCCATGACGCTGGCGGCCCGGCGCAAGCTGCTGGAGATTGCGTTGAGGCACCAGGTTCCCATTGTCGAGGACCATATCTACGCGCGGCTTCTGGCTCACGGAGATCGTCTGGCCTCGCTGAAGCAGCTCGATCGCATGAACCTGGTGGTGCAGATCGACAGTTTCTCGAAGATGGCCTTTCCGGGGCTGCGCGTGGGTTGGGTGGTCGCGCCGCCCAACGTGATCGAGCGCCTGCGCGTGGTAAAGCAATCGACGGACTTGCATACCGATCAGCTTTCCCAGGCGGCGATGGCTGAGTTTACGCGGCGAGGGCTGTTGGTGCGGCATGTAGAGCGTGTTCGCAAGCTCTGCGCCGCGCGGCTGGCCGCAGTCGAAGACGCGCTGGTGCGGCATATGCCTGCGGAGACGCGCTGGACGCATCCGAATGGGGGAATGTCCATCTGGGTGGAGCTGCCGCCGGGATTCGATGCCAATGAGCTGCTGGTCCGGGCGCGCGAGCGCGGCGTCGTATTTGCGCCGGGGCGGTACTTCTACGTGCAAAGCCCGCAGCCCAATACGTTGCGGCTCGGCTTTTCGGGATTGGCCGAGCGGCAGATCGCGGGGGGCGTGGCCACGCTAGGAGATATTTTGCGGGCGGAGCTGAGCAAGCGGCAACGCGGCGCGCGTCGCTTCGAGCCGGCGCGCGTGGCGCTGGTATGAGGCGGATGCGCGTCACGGCAGAGCGGCGAATCGCATGAGCCAACCTGATCCGGCAAATCCGTGCTTCGGATGCGGCGGCGGCAACGCGCGCGGAATGAGGCTGGCTTTCGAGTTCGATGAAGCGAACCAGCGAGTCATCGGACATTTCCGGCTGGGGCCCGAATATCAGGGCGCTAGCGGATTCATCCACGGCGGAATCATCGCCACAGTGCTCGACGAAGTGATGAGCAAGGCGAGCCGATTCAGCAACGTGCGCGCGGTGACGGCCGAATTAACGGTGGAATATCATCGGCCCGTGCGGGTGGACGAGGAGCTGCGGGTAGAGGGTTTTGCCACGCGCCGCAACGGCCGCGAGTTATATCATGAAGGAGAGATCCGCAATGAGGCGGGCATTCTGCTGGCGCGCGGACGGGGACGCTTCGTGATTATCGACCCGGAACGATACAATAAGAAGAATCAGGCGAGCGCAGATGCCAGCGCCAGGAGTCCCAGCGCGGATACGCGCGCAAGGAGTTAATGATGGATTCGAGCAATGGAAATGCAAATAACCAATGGCGGGTGAAAGTGGGTCTCGCCGAGATGCTCAAGGGCGGCGTGATCATGGACGTGACCACGGCCGAGCAGGCCCGCATCGCCGAGCAGGCCGGCGCGTGCGCCGTAATGGCCCTCGAGCGCGTGCCCGCCGATATTCGCAAGGAAGGCGGCGTGGCGCGCATGGCCTCGCCGCGGATCATTCGCGAGATCATGAATACGGTGAGCATTCCGGTGATGGCCAAGGCGCGCATCGGCCATTTCGCCGAAGCGCAGGTGCTGGAGGCGCTGGAAGTCGATTTCATCGACGAAAGCGAAGTGCTGACCCCCGCGGACGAAGAAAATCACATTTGGAAGCATGACTTCAAAGTGCCGTTCGTTTGCGGCGCGCGCAATCTGGGCGAAGCCCTGCGGCGCATCGCCGAGGGCGCCGCCATGATCCGCACGAAAGGCGAAGCAGGATCGGGAAACATCGTGGAAGCGGTTCGCCACATGCGCGCAATCACCAGCGAGATGCGCCGTCTTACGACGCTGCGCGGCGACGAGCTCGTGCACGCGGCCAAGGAACTGGCCGCTCCGCTCGAACTGGTGCGAGAAGTGGCGCAAAGAGGCAAGCTGCCGGTACCGAATTTCTCCGCCGGCGGCATCGCCACGCCAGCCGATGCCGCGCTGGTGCGGCAGCTTGGAGCCGAGGCGGTTTTCGTGGGATCGGGAATTTTCAAATCGAGCGACCCCGATAAGCGCGCGCGGGCCATCGTCAAAGCGGCCACGCATTATGAGGATGCCAAGGCGGTGCTGGAAGCCTCGGAAGAGCTGGGCGAAGCCATGAGGGGCCTCGACGTGCGGCAACTCGATCCCAAGGAACTGCTGCAGACGCGCGGCTGGTAAGGCTGATGACCAGTTTCGGTGTCTCATTCTGAGCGGGTTTACGCCGTAGGCCCGAAGAATCTCTCCGGAACGGAGACTGTTGCAGAGAGATTCTTTGGGCTGGGGAAGCGTCCCTCAGAATGGCAAAGAGCCTTAACTCTCGACTAACTCGAGTTTTGTTGTTATGAAAATCGGAATCCTCGCTGTTCAAGGCGATTACGAAGCGCACGCGCGTATGCTCGAGCGGCTGGGCGCCGATTACGTGCTGGTGCGCACGCCCGAAGAAGCCGCGCAGGTGGAGGCCATGATTTTGCCCGGCGGCGAGAGCACCACCATGCTCAAGTTCCTGAAGGGAGAAGGCCTGGAAGCAGCCTTGCGCGTGCTGGACGCGCGTGGGGCGGCTTTCTTTGGCACTTGCGCGGGCGCGATTCTGCTGGCGCGCGAAGTGCGCGCTCCCGCGCAGGACTCCTTGGGATTCGCCGATCTGGTGATCACGCGCAACGCCTACGGGCGGCAACTGGCGAGCGAAGTCCGCAGCGCGCCATCGAAACTGAAAGCCGAGCCGCTGGAGATGGTGTTCATTCGCGCGCCCTGGATTGAAGAGATCGGACCTGGCGTTGAGGTGCTTGCGCGCGAGGGCGGCAGGCCGGTCCTTGTACGCGACGGACGCATCCTCGTGGCCACGTTTCATCCCGAGCTTACTGCAGACACCACCGTGCACGAGTATTTTCTCAAGCTGGCCGCTGAACGGCCTTCTTTCGTCGCGTCCGAATCAGGCCGCGCATCCGATTCGGGCCGCATCGCTTCCGACGCGGGCGCATCGAAATTTGCGTCTTCGCAACCCAGCACTACCCGGCCCAGCCCAATGCCGCGCCGCTAGGAGCATTCGTGCCGCGCGAAACGCCCAGCGTCTCCCGGGAAGATTATCTGAAGGCCATCTGGGAACTCGAACAGGACGATCAAGAGCCCATCAGTGCGCGCCTGGCGGAAGAACTCGGCGTCACGCCTCCGGCCGTAACGGCCGCCGTCAAGCGCATGACCCGCGACGGCCTGCTGCGGCTGGAACGCGACGGCTGCATTCGCCTGACGCGCAAAGGGCGGAGCGAGGCCGAACGGCTGGCGCTGCGTCATCAGTTGGCGGAAAAGCTCCTGACCGACGTGATCGGCCTCGACTGGACGCTGGCACACGCCGCGGCCGAACGTCTCGAGCATGGTCTCTCTCCGGAAGTGGAGGCTTTGCTGATCCGCCGCTTTGGCGCCGATAGCGCCTGCCCGCATGGCGTGCCGCTGCGCGGCGGGCTGGCGCGACTGAAGCGCACGCAAAACGCGGTAGCGCTCTCCGACGTGCCGGTCGGGCGAACCGTGGAGATTCTCGCCGTATACGAAAAAGATCCCAGGTTTCTAGAGTTCCTCGACGCGCGAAAATTGCGTCCAGGTGTGCGCATTCGCGTGGTGCACCGCGAATACGACGAGACCACCACGGTTTCCGTCGCCGGCCACAAAGCTTATCTGGGCAAACCCGCCACGAGCCGCATCTGGGGCCGAGTGCTCAGCGCCTGAAGAGTGAGCTGCTTTCTTCCGCGCCGCGTCACTTGAAATAAGCGCGCGGCAGGCGTAACGTTTGTTCCCCTAGTCTTTCGTTGCGCTGCTCGGGAGGTCCCATGGGCGTGGAGATCCAGCTTCATGTAAACGGCAAACAGCATCATGGCACGGTCGAGCCGCGTCTGCTGCTGGTTCATTATTTGCGTGACGTGCTCGGGCTCACGGGCACGCACATTGGGTGCGAAACTTCCATCTGTGGCGCATGCACGGTGCTGCTGGATGGCAAAGCGGTGAAATCGTGCACGCTGCTCGCCGTGCAGGCCTCGGGCAGCGAAATCACAACCATCGAAGGGCTCGCCAGTTCACAAAAGGGCGCCGGCAATGGCGCCGCCGCAAATGGAGCCTTACACGCCGTACAGGAAGGCTTCTGGGAAAAACATGGGCTGCAATGCGGCTATTGCACGCCGGGAATGATTCTGGCCGCGGTCGATCTGCTGCAAAGAAATAAGAACCCCAATGAAGGCCAGATTCGCAGCGCGCTTTCCGGGAACCTCTGCCGGTGCACCGGTTACCAGCACATCATCGAAGCCGTGCAGTACGCCGCCAAGAAAATGAGCGCTCGCAAGCCGCTGAAAATGTCCGCGAGCGCCGGGAGAACCCCATGACCACGCGATATATCGGCAAACCGCTCAAGCGCAAGGAAGACCCACGGCTGATCCAGGGGATCAGCCATTATGTCGATGATCTAAACCTCGCGGGCATGCACTATGCCGCGTTCCTGCGCAGCCCCCACGCGCATGCGAACATCCGTTCGGTGGATTTGTCGAAAGCGCGACACGCTTCCGGCGTGGTTCTGGCGCTTTCCGGCGCGGACATTGACGGCGCGATTCAGCCCGTGCCTTGCGCGGCGCAAATTCCGGACATGAAGTCGGCCGCGCGGCCCGTGTTGGCCCGCGACCGGGTTCGCTTCGTCGGCGAAGCCGTGGCCGTGGTGGTGGCGAGCGATCGCTACGCGGCGCGCGACGCCCTCGATCTGATCGAAGTGGATTACGAGCCGCTCACGCCGATCGTAAATCCGGAGAAGGCCATCGCCAAAGGCGCCACGCCGTTGCACGCGGGCCACAAAGACAACGTCGCCTTCAAGTGGGAACTGGAGGGCGGCGACCTGAAAGCGGCGTTCAAATCGGCGGACAAGGTGATCCGGCAGCGCCTCGTGAACCAGCGTTTGATTCCGGTGCCGATCGAGACGCGCGGCGTGATTGCGGATTACCAGCCCGGCGAAGGGCAGCTCACCGTGTGGAGCGCCACGCAGATTCCACACCTTCTGCGCACGCAGATCGCTTCCATGCTGAATTTTCCCGAGACGCTGGTGCGCGTTGTCGCGCCGGAGGTGGGCGGCGGATTCGGCAGCAAACTCAATGTCTATCCGGAAGAGGCGCTGGTTGCGTATCTGGCCATTCAGCTGGGCAAGCCGGTGAAATGGAGCGAGTCGCGCCGCGAAAATTTCCAGGCCACAATTCACGGACGCGACCAAATCGACGACGTCGAAGTGGCCGTGAAGCGCGACGGAAGCATTCTTGGACTGCGCTGCCACGTGATCGCCGATCTCGGCGCCTACTATCAGCTGCTGACGCCGCTCATTCCCACACTCACCGGCCTGATGATGACCGGTTGTTACAAAATTCCCGCCGCGCGCATGGAGATCACCGGCGTCTTCACCAACAAAATGGCCACCGACGCCTATCGGGGCGCGGGCCGGCCGGAAGCCACTTACCTGATCGAACGGGTGATGGATTTGGTGGCGGCGGAGCTGAAGAAAGATCCGGTGGAGGTGCGCCGGAAAAATTTCCCGCAGCCCAACGATTTCCCCTATGCCACTCCGACGGGGTTGATCTACGACAGCGGCGATTACGAGAAAGCGCTGGATATGGCGCTGAAGGTCGCCGATTACAAGAAGCTGCGCCAGGAACAAGCCAAGCTGCGCAAAGAAGGGCGCTACATGGGTATTGGCGTTTCCACCTATGTGGAAATTTGCGGCATGGGGCCTTCCAGTGCCATGCCCGCGGGAGGATGGGAATCGGCCACCGTGCGCGTCGAGCCCACGGGCAGGGTCAGCGTCATGACCGGTTCTTCTCCCCACGGCCAAGGGCAGGAGACCACCTTTGCGCAAATGGGCGCGGACGTGCTCGGAATCGATCCGAGCCAGTTCCAGGTCGTGCACGGCGATACTTCCATCGTGCCCTACGGAATCGGCACTTTCGGAAGCCGCGCCACGGCCGTGGGCGGCACGGCTGTCTACAAGTCCTTGCTGAAGGTGAAGGAGAAGCTGGCCCACATCGCTGCACACCTGGTTGGATCAGATCCCGAGCGCATGGTTTTCGCGGACGGAAAAATTTCGGCCAAGGAATCGCCCAAGAAATCGGTGGCATTCGGGCAAGCTGTTTCCGCGGCCTACGTGGCCAAAACTTTGCCCGCGGATATGGAGCCGGGTCTGGAAGCCACGACTTTCTTCGAGCCCTCCAATTTCACTTATCCTTTCGGCACGCATATTTGCGTCGTCGAGATCGACCGCGAAATCGGCGACGTGAAGCTGGTGCGATACGTCGCCGTTGATGATTGCGGCAACGTGCTCAACCCACTGCTGGTCGAGGGGCAAGTACAGGGCGGCATCGTGCAGTCGGTGGGCCAGGCGCTCTTCGAGGAAGCCGTTTACGACGAGCAGGGGCAGCTCATCACCGGCGAGTTGATGGATTACGCATTGCCCCACGCTTCGGACCTGTGCTGGATCGAGACGGCGCGCACCGTTACGCCCACGCCGGTAAATCCGCTCGGCGTGAAGGGCGTCGGCGAAGCCGGCACCATCGGCGCCACGCCTGCGCTGGCGGGTGCCGTGGCCGACGCGCTCGCGCCGTTTGGAGTGCATCACGTGGATATGCCCTTCAAGCGCGAGAAGATTTGGCAACTGATGCGCAAGAGCTCCGGGAGGGTGCAATGATCCCCGCATCGTTTGAATATCACGCTCCGAAAACCCTGGACGAAGCCTTGCGGCTGGTGGAACGGCACGGCGATGAAGCCAAATTGCTCGCCGGCGGCCATAGTCTATTGCCGCTGATGAAATTGCGTTTGGCCGCGCCGCGCTATGTGATCGATATCGGCCATCTGCGCGGCATGAGCTATATCCGCGAAGAGAATGGCCAGATCGCCATCGGCGCACTGACTACGCACTCGGAAATCGAACATTCGGAGCTGCTGGCAGCGAAGTGTCCTTTGCTTCCGCAGACGGCCGCGCAAATCGGCGACGTCCAGGTACGTAATCGCGGCACGATCGGCGGCAGCCTGGCGCATGCCGATCCGGGCGGCGATTATCCCGCGGCCATTCTCGCGCTCGATGCGGAAATCATTGCGGCGAATACGTCGGGCACACGAACGATCCCGGCGCGCGATTTCTTTGTGGACATGCTCACGACGCAGCTTCATCCCGGCGAAATCCTCACGCAGATACGCATCGCGCCGCGCCCGCCACAATCCGGCACAGCTTACGAGAAGCTGCATCAGCCGGCTTCAGGCTTCGCCATTGTCGGAGTAGCGGCAAATGTACTTCTCGGCAATGGACGCAAGGCAATCGAACGGGCGGCCATCGGAATCACCGGACTCGCCGCCAAGGCCTTTCGCGCCGAAGCTGTGGAACGCGCGCTCAACGGCAAGACCATCTCTGACAAAGTCATCGAAGATGCTTCGCGCAATGCCGCTCAGGGAGTGGAGCCGCTTTCCGATCTCCACGCCTCGGGAGAATATCGCCGCGAGATGGCCCGCGTGTTCACCCGCCGGGCCATTGCGCGGGCAATCGAAGCAGCGCGCGGCGTATCGCGGGGCGGCGTGTGAAGCTCGCGGGCACCGTTACTTTGCCGGCGCCTCCCTCTGAAGTATGGTCGCTGCTCACGGATGCTCCGCGGCTATCGCGATTGCTTCCCGGCTGCGAGCAACTCGAACCCGACGGCCCGGACCGCTACAAGGCTGCAGTGAAATTTGGAATCGCGGCGATATCCGGGAAATATGCCGGCACGCTGGAGTTTGCCGAAAAGAAGCCGCCGCATTCGCTGATTCTGAAATTGGACGGCAAGGGCTTGCCGGGATTCGTGAAAGGTGAAGGGCGCATCGAGCTCACCCCAAAGGGCGACACGACTGAGATCGCCTATACGGGCGAGGCGCACGTCGGCGGCTTGATCGCGTCGGTGGGGCAGAGAATGCTGGACGCAGCCGCGCGAAAAATCGTGCAGCAGTTTTTCGATTCGGCGAAAGCGGAGCTCGAGTCAACGAAAGGCGCGGCAGCAGAGCCGAATTCACCCGTCAAAGCACACAGAAAAGGGAATTAGCAGCCATGCAAGATTTGCGTTATCCCATGGGGCGATGTCCCTCAAAGCCGGCGCTGACTCCTGACGAGCGTCGCGAGGCCATCGACGCCATTGCGCAAACGCCGGACCGCCTGAAGGCAGCCATATCTGGACTTTCGCCCGAGCAGTTGGACACTCCGTACCGTCCGGGAGGCTGGACGGTGCGGCAGTTGGTCCATCATCTGCCGGACAGCCACATGAATTCCTATGTGCGCGTCAAGCTGGCGCTCACCGAAGGCGAGCCGACGATCAAACCGTATGACGAAGCACTCTGGGCGAAATTAAGCGATTCGCAGGAGACGCCGATTGAGGTTTCGCTGACGTTGCTCGAAGCGCTGCACAAAAGATGGGTGATACTCCTGCGCGCCATGAGGCCCGAGGATTTTGCACGCCGCCTGGTGCATCCCGAGCGCGGCACCATGACCCTGGACGATTTGCTGACGACGTACTGCTGGCACGGGAAACATCACGTGGCGCACATTACGGCGCTCCGCCATCGCATGGGCTGGAGTTAGGAGAGGATAGACGTAGAATCTGCTTTTCGCGGAAGCGACGACCCAAAGCAGATTCCTCGTCGCTCCGCTCCTCGGAATGACAAGGCGGCTTTGCGATTAAAGCGATGATCGGGTGCCGCTATTCACCGGCGCGATCTCTCGCGACGTGATCTCGTAGCGGAAGCCATCCGGATCGAGGCAATCCAGGCGGCCGCCGGCGGTTTCCGCCTGCGGATACATCAAGAATGGAAGTGGCGCGCCGCTCGATCCGGGCAGAGCGACATCGTGCGCGAAGTTGTAGGCAATCCAGTTCATCTCCCACGAACCGAATAGCCGCACCCGCGCCTTCTTCACCATTTCGTCGTCGAGCGGCCGATTACCGGGCGGCTCCTCGAGCACGACTTTGCGCACGTCCGCAGGATCGACGGGAACCCAACCGTAGCCGCTAAGGTAAACCTCGGCGCGGCAGTGCTGCGCTTTGGTTACGTTTTCGGAAGCCGTGCCGAGGCTCTTGTATCCCAGCTCCGACTTGGCTACGCGGATGCCGTAGACGTCGCGCGCTGGCAGGCCGCTTGCACGCGCCAGGCCGACGTAAAGTGCGTTGAGATCGGCGCACTTCCCGCCGAGATCCTTGGATTCGAGCATGAACCGAATGTCGCCGAGGCCGCAGCCGGGCGTTTTCGGATCGCGAAAAGTGTTGTCCACGATCCATTCGTAGATCGCGCGCGCCTTAGCCACGTCGGTGCGCGCGCCCTGGGTGATCTCGGCCGCCGTGGCCTTCACGATTCCGTCTGTAGGCAGGAGATGCGTAGGCCGGAGGCAATACTGCAACTCCACGGCTTTTGCCTGCGGTGCTTTGCCGCGCGCCGTGACGTCTACCGCGATATTTTTCGTAGTGATGCGGCTGGTGAGCGTGAGCACCGGCTTCACGCCTGCCGGAAATTCCGCAGCAATAATTCCCAGCGCGTCGGCCTTGCTTTCGATTAACTTTGCAGCGCCGCCCTCGGCATGAAACGTATTGGCGAGAGTTCTCTGGAAAGGCGTTTCGGAGAGGAGCCCGGCTGGCAGCCATATGCGCGTGGTTCCCGAGGGCTTGAGGATTTCGACGCGCGTGGTTAAGTCGAAGGTACGCCAACCTGCTGAGGCCGGACTTTCGGCAAACAGGCGCGTCACCTTTGGAAGTGCCAGGCCCGCAGATATCACACCGGCCGAACGCAGGAAATCACGACGGTTCATCGCCTCACCTCTCCCTAGCTTCCCTTCTTGCCGCTTTCGAGCGGGTACACAAGGTACACTTCATTGCGCGCTCTTGCAATCCGAGCATTGCGGGAGACAGTGACTTTCAGCCCAGACCGCTTACATTATAATGTTGCGCGTGCTGCGCTATTACTGGAAGGTATCGCGAGGCTATCGCCTGCGGCCCTGGAAGAGTCCCTACCTGCGCTGGCGCATGGAGACGTTTTTCGGTCCCGAAGCCGAGCCCGCCGGCGCCTCGCGTTTTTTTTCGCTTCTTTGGCGCGAACGCCGCCGCCTGCGCGAATTCCTCGCCTGGGCCGACGACTACCGCCGCGCGTAGCCAACGCTTAGGCAAATCCCGCTTTCGAGCCGGATAGCGATCCCGTTTCGAGCGTTTCAAATACATGATTTCCAAGGCGTGCTGAACGTCGATTCCGACCACGCGCTATTGGGCATCGAAGTCCTCAGTGCCGCGTTGTCAAAACCGAAACGGCACTGTTAGACTGCTGTGCTTTGCAGGACTTCGTTTTATCTGCAGAAGCTTGCCCGAATTCGGCGCGTGACCCGGGGGGCGGCTGCGCCTACAAACTTGAAACATTTCTGGGCGGCCAGACGTTACAACTAGACGCTGCAACTCAATTGTGCCGACAAATCTTCAGGGCGGCTGAGAAGAGCGATTCAGAGGGAGGTTCGAAATGAGGGGAAGGAAGTGGTTTGGAAGCGTGATCGTCAGCGTTGTCCTGCTTGGCCTTGCACCGGCGCACCTTAGCTCCCAAGCTCCTCAAGGCAACGCATTTGTGCAGGATTACTCGAAGGGGCCCCATTGGTTTGGCCACTTTACCGCCCCATACCGGCAGCAGACGATTCCCCCCATCTCACTGGAGAATTCCCCCCGGCTTCGGGACCTGATCCACGATGGCAAGCTGGAAATCTCCATGGCGGATGCCCTGGCGCTGGCTATCGAGAACAACCTGGACATTTCCGTGGAGCGCCAGGTGGTTCCCATGTCCCAAAGCGATGTGCTTCGGGCCTCTGCCGGTTCGGCCGCCCGCGGATTTTCAGGTGCGACCATTCCCCTGGGTCTGAGCGCGGGAGCGCTGGGCGTAGGCGTCAGCACAGCGGTCGCCGGAGGAGGAGTCGGGAACGCCGGCGGAATCAGCGGCGGAAGCGGGGCCGTGAATATCCCCGCGGTGGGAACGTTCGATCCCACGATCAATTACAACTTCAGCTGGGACCGCACTGTGGAACCTCTCAATACGCTGGTGGTCGCCGGCATTCCGACAGTTACAGGTTATTCGGCATCCTACAGCGGCAGCTATACGCAGCTTCTGCCGAGCGGCACGAGTTTCTTTGTGAGCCTCAACGGCTTGCGCTCCTCCTCCACGCAGCAAAGCCTGCTCTTCGATCCGACGGTTGCGACCCGCATGTCCATGGGTTTCAACCAGCCTCTGCTGAGCGGTTTGGGGTTCAAGTCGAACCTACGATTCCTGCTGGTTGCGCGGAACAATGAGAACGTTTCCGGTGCGATATTTCAGAACCAACTGCAACAGACGATTGCGCAGGTGGAAAACGCCTATTGGGACATGGCGCAGTTCCAGGCGAACGTGCAGGTGGCGGAGCAATCCCTCGCCACCGCCCAGAGACTTTATGATGACAGCAAAAGGCAGGCCGAAGTTGGAGCTTTGGCGCCGCTGGACGTTGTCTCCGCCCAGTCTGTGGTGGCAGCCAGCCAGCGCGATCTGGTGATCGCCAGAACCAATCTTCAAATCCAGGAAGTCACGTTAAAAAATCTGTTGAGCAAACGCATCGATTCCGATCTGGAATCAGCGGAAATCGTGACCACGGATCCATTGCCGGAGCCTCGGGACAGCGATATTCCGTCGGTCCAGGATGCCCTGGCAGATGCCTACCGCAACCGCCCGGACCTGAAGACCGCGCAGATGAACTTACAGAACGAACAGATATCCACTCAATACACGGCAAATAACCTACTTCCGACCGGGAACGTTTTTGGCCAATACGCGTCCGCGGGTCTGCAAGGCAACTGTATTGTGACGGCCCGAGCAACCTGCAATACAGTCGGCCTTGCACCGGGTACGACCGTCCCGTCGGGAACGGCTGCATCGTTGTCGCAAATGGTCCACGCTACTTTCCCAGAAGAATCTGTGGGGTTCGCCTTGACGCTTCCGCTCAAAAATCGCGCCGCGCAGGCGGACAACTTGCGGGCGCAGTTCGAGCTCCAACAGGCGCAAATCAGCTTGCAGTCTTTGCGCAACCAGGCTGAGCTCACCATTCGACAGGCGATGATCGGTTTGGTCCAAGGAAAGGCGCAGGAAGAAGCCGCGCACCAAGCGGTGAATCTGGCCCAACAGTCTCTGGATGCGGAGCAAAAGAAATTGGCTGTCGGAGCGTCCACCTTCTATAACGTCGTTTTGCGTCAGCGTGACCTGACCACGGCACAGTATGCGGAAATCGAGGCTGCTGACGCCTACGCCAAAGCTTTGGTGGCCATAGATGAGGCTCGCGGAGCCACCCTGGACCGGAACGGAATAACATTTAACGATGCATTGAACGGAAGCATCACCAAGATGCCGGCCCCTCCCTTTAACAAGGGATCCAATCTCGGGGGCCGGTAAGAAGATGATGTACGTTCGAGCTGATCGGAAGATGCTCAAGCCGTCCGACCGCCGCCGAGCGCAGGGGGTGTGGCGGGAACGTTCGCGCCTGGGGACCCTCGGTACTCTGGTCTTTATTGTTCTGCTCGCCGCACAGGCGTCGCTGGCTCAAACCTCGCAGCCCAAAACGGCTGGCTACAGTACGAACCCCAAGTGGTTCCCGGGGGTGCTCTCAGCCTACAAGCCCCGCCAGATTCGGCCTGTCGATCTGACCAACTCAAAGACTCTTGCCGAGATGATTCGCGAAGGCAAGATCGAACTATCCCTCGCGCAACTGGCCACTGCGGTAGTGGAAAACAACCTCAATCTTGCGGAAGCTCGCTCTTTCAATTATTCCGCGCAGGCGGATCTCCTGCGCGCCAAGGGAGGGCAGGCGGCCCGAGGCGTTCAAGCGGTGGGCGCCAGTATTCCGGACGCGCTCTTTTCGGCCGCCATTGGAGCCGGAGTGGGAGGCGGAGGAGGGGCCTTTGGCGGTATTGGCGGCATTGGTTCCATTTCAGGCGCGACGAGATCGTTCACTTTGTCGCCGCGCGGCTCGTTTGATCCGGCATTCACCTTCGATCTGAGCTGGGACCGCACGACAAGCCCCTTGAACACAGTGGTAGTGGCCGGCTCTCCCGTTGTGGCTACGAATACTACTTTCTTCTCGTTCGGCTACCTGCAGAGCTTTCCGACCGGAACCGGCTTCAGCGTGGATATCGCCAATCTGCGCCAAAGCAGTACGCAACGATCCCTGATCTACAATCCCGATGTAATCACCAGAATGGGCGTCTCGGTCGTTCAGCAACTGACAAATGGCTTCGGGATGGCGTTCAATCGGCGATTTCAAAGCGTGGCGCGAAATAATGTCCAGTTCGTGCGAGAGTGGTTCCTGCAGCAGGTCAATACGGCCCTGGCCCAGGCAGAAGCCAGCTATTGGGATGTGGTAGCAGCCCAGGAACAGGTGAAAGCAACACAGCAAGCGTTACAGGCGGCCCAGCAACTCTATGAAGACAATAAGAGACAGGCCGAGATCGGGACCTTGGCGCCCCTGGATGTAGTATCGGCGCAGGCACAGGTGGCCTCAACCCAACGGGACCTGATCGTTGCCCAAACCAACTTCCAGCAGCTGGCCTTGACGCTCAAGACCTTCTTTGGCAGGCAGATCACGGACGCGTTAGCAGACGCGGCCATTGTGGCCACGGACCCGCTGCCTGATCCTCAAGAGGCGGATATTCCGCCGCTCGAAGAAGCGATCTCGCTCGCGGCGAAGAATCGCCCCGAGGTGCCTCAGGCACAAGCGAGCGTGATGAACAACGAGGTGGCGGTGAAGGTGACGCAGAAGTTTCTTAAGCCAACATTCAATGTGTTTGGATTTTTCGCCACTGCGGGACTCTCCGGAGACCAGATGGTTTCCCCGCCCGGTGGTATTCCCATTCTGGTGAAAGGAGGCGCCGGCCAGGAATTGAATCAGTTCATTCATTTGAAGTATCCCGAATATGCCATTGGTTTTTCGCTTGTCATCCCGATCAAGAACCGCAGCGCCCAAGCCGATAACGCGCGCGCCGGTCTGCTGGAACGACAGTCGGAAATATCCCTGCAACGGATCCAAAATCACATTGGAATGGAGGTGCGCTCCGCCAGCATCCGGTTGATGCAAGCCAAAGCGGAGGTGACGGCGGCCAGCTCAGCCGTGGAGTTCAGCGGCCAATCTTTGGACGCAGAGCAAAAGAAGCGGGCGGCGGGACTCTCCACACCTTACAACGTCATTCTGGCCCAGAGGAATCTGCTGAATGCTCAACTCGTCGAAGTACAAGCCCGCGCCAGTTACGCGAGAGCACTGGTGGAAATGGAACGATCCACGGGCGTGCTTCTGGAAAAGAGCCACATCGATCCGGAACGCGCGATTCAAGGCCGCATCGCCCAATAACGCCAGGCAGGAAGCAAAGACCTCTGCAATTTCGCCTCCGGCGAACTCCCTCAGATCTCTTTCGGCCTGGATAGCTTCACAACGTTAAAGTTGCGCCTGTGCTTGCGCGTCCGCGTTAGCCCTGATATCAGTAAGTAGATGGAAGTGATGATGACGGGATCTGCCAAAGCGAGCTCAAGCGCGGCGCGGCTGTTGTTTGCGCTGGCATTGATTCTGAGCCTGTCGGCGGCCGCGTGCCGCGGGACAAGTCAAAGCCAGATGCGGCGCTATCACCTGAAAGGCACGGTTGTACAGGTGGATAAATCTCAGCGGCACCTGGTCGTAAACCACGAACAGATTCCGGGGTTCATGGCGGCGATGACCATGCCCTACCCCGTAGTGGATGCTCGCTCGCTCGACGAGCTCTCGCCCGGCGATCAAATCGCCGCCGATGTGGTTGTCGGTCCGAGTGAAATCCACCTGGAAAATATTGTCGTGGTGAAGAAATCCGATGGAAAAACTTCGCAGCCTGGCGCTCAGTGGCAACCTTCCGAGCAGGGAGCGCTGGTGCCGGATTTCACGCTGGTGAACCAGGACGGCAAACGCCTCCGTTTGGCGCAATATCGCGGCAAGTCCGTATTGCTGACGTTTATTTACACTCGTTGTCCTCTGCCCGATTACTGTCCCCTGATGTCCCACAACTTTGCGGAAATCGAAAAGGCCCTGATGATTTCGCCTGAACTCTACGCGAAGAGCCACTTGCTCAGCATCAGCTTTGACTCGCAGTACGATACGCCGCAGGTGCTGCGCAACTATGCACGGGAATTCGTGGCCGATCGAGGCCCGCGCACGTTTGAGCATTGGGAATTTGCTACGATACCGGCGGCTGAAAATAGCGCGGTGACAAAGTTCTTCGATGTCTTTACCAGCGAGGAGCAGGGGCAGATCACTCACTCGATGAGCACTGCGATCCTTTCACCGGACGGCCGTATTTATAAGAGCTACAACGGAAACGACTGGAAGCCTGCCGATGTGCTCAAGGATTTGACCTCTTGCGCAGCGGGCGAGCGCTCCAAAGGCGTCAGCCAGTCTTTCAGGCGCTAGTGCCTACCCTCGGCGAGTTTCTGCTGCCGATCAGCCAGTCGCAGTCCTGATTGCGACGCCCGCCTTGTAGGAAGTGAGCTTTGCTCTACGTGGTGCAGGGGCTAAAATAGAGGTGCGTGCGCCGCCGGCTGCAGGACTTGCAGCCATGCGCGGAATATCGCGTGAAAGCTGCCCCGCATGAGCGACGAAAAGCCCGCGACTTCATCGGCTGAAATCGAGGCGCTACATTCTCCGGCGCGTCCGCAGCACTTCACCACCGTATCCGGCCATCCCATCCGCCAGCTTTATACGGCAGCCGATCTTGTTAACTGGGAGGCTCAGCGCGACCTGGGGCGGCCCGGCGAGCCGCCCTACACGCGCGGCATTCACCCGACGATGTATCGTGGCCGGTTGTGGACCATGCGCCAGTTTGCCGGCTTCGGCACTGCCGAAGATACCAACGCGCGCTTCCGGTATCTGCTGGAGCAAGGCCAAACTGGGCTCTCCGTGGCTTTCGATCTGCCGACGCTGATGGGCTACGACTCCGATCATCCGCTCTCGCAGGGCGAAGTAGGCAAGTGCGGGGTAGCCATAAGTTCGCTTGCGGATATGGAGGTGCTCTTCGATCGCATCCCGCTCGCCGAAGTCACGACATCGATGACTATAAACTCGCCCGCGGCCATCGTCTGGGCCATGTATCTGGCCGTGGCAGAAAAGCAGAGCGCGGATTGGAAGCTGCTGTCGGGGACGCTTCAGAACGATATCCTCAAGGAATACATCGCGCAGAAGGAGTACATCTATCCGCCCGAGCCGTCGCTGCGGCTGGTGATTGACACGTTCGAGTTTGGGACACGCCATACGCCGCGGTTCAATCCCATCTCCATCAGCGGTTATCATATCCGCGAGGCCGGCTCCACGGCCATTCAGGAGCTCGCGTTCACGCTGCGTGACGGCATCGAATACGTCGAGCGGGGCATCCGGCGGGGCCTGGCAGTGGACGATTTCGCGCCGCGCCTTTCGTTCTTTTTCAATGCGCACAACGATTTTTTTGAAGAAATCGCCAAATATCGCGCCGCGCGCCGCATCTGGCAACGTGAGATGCGCGAGCGCTTTGGCGCAAAAAATCCTCGCTCCTGGGCGCTGCGTTTCCACGCGCAGACGGCAGGCTGCTCGCTTACGGCGCAACAGCCTTACAACAATGTGGTGCGCACGGCGATTCAGGCGCTGGCCGCGGTGATGGGCGGGACGCAATCGCTGCACACGAATTCGCTGGATGAAGCCTGGGCGCTGCCTACGGAATTCGCCGCTACTCTGGCGCTGCGAACCCAGCAGATCATCGCCTATGAAAGCGGCGTCACAAATACAGCGGATCCGCTGGGGGGATCGTATTTTGTGGAAGCGTTGACGAACGAGGCCGACCACGGCGCCCGCGAATATATTCGCAAGATCGACGCGCTGGGCGGCATGGTCGCGGCGATCGAGCGCTCTTATCCGCAGCGCGAAATTGCCGAGGCTTCTTACCGCTACCAGCAAGCCGTGGACCGCAAAGAAAAAATCATCGTCGGCGTGAACGAATACGTAAGCGAGGGAAAGCCGCTTGAAGTTCTGCAGATTGATGAGAGCGTCGCCCTGCGGCAGCAGGAGCGGCTGCGGCGGCTACGCGCCGAACGTTCAGGCGAAGAGGTGCGCCGGCGGCTCGATCGTCTCATGCGCGCCGCCGAAGGTGCGGAAAACCTCATGCCGCATCTCTACGATGCGGTCAAAGCCTATGCCACCCTGGGCGAAATCTGTGATGCCCTGCGCACCGTCTTCGGAGCCTACGAGGAAGTTGCCATCACCTAGCAAACGCTTCTTCCCCTGCGAGAATTTGCAGTATTCTCTTGAGCCATGTCCGAACGGAAGATTCGCGTGCTCATCGCCAAGCCGGGCCTCGATGGCCACGATCGCGGCGCCAAGATCATCGCTCGCGCGCTGCGTGACGCCGGCATGGAGGTGATCTACACCGGCCTTCGCCAAACTCCGGAGATGATCGCCTCCGCGGCGGAACAGGAAGACGTCGACGTCATCGGCCTCTCGATTCTCTCCGGCGCGCACAATACGCTCTGCCCGCAACTGATGGAGCTGCTGCGGGCCAAGCACATGGATGACGTGACCGTGCTGGTCGGCGGGATTATTCCCGAAGCGGATATTCCCGGGCTGAAGAAAGCTGGGATCGCCGAAGTTTTTTTGCCTGGAACGTCCACGCAGGAAATCGTGGATTTTGTCCGCGGTCATGTGCGTACACGCGACTGAGCCATGGCCCTGGAGCGTCTCTTTCGGCTACCCTGAGAAGATATGAGCACCCTCCTCGAGACCCGCATCCGCCGCAATTCGCCTGATTTCGAGCAGAACACGCGCCGCATGGTGGACCTGCTTACGGAAATCAAAAATGAAGAAGCGCAGCTGCAGGAGGGCGGAGGCGCAAAAGCGATCGAAGGGCAGCACAAAAAGGGCCGGCTCACGGCACGCGAGCGCATCGCCCGGCTGATTGACCCTAAAACAGACTTCTTTGAGCTTGGCATTTATGCGGCCTACGAAATGTATCAAGAATGGGGTGGGGCGCCGGCGGGGGGCACGGTTACGGGCCTGGCACGCGTGGCGGGCCGCCTCATGATGATTATCGCGAATGATGCCACAGTAAAAGCGGGCGCATTTTTCCCCATGACCGCCAAGAAGGTGATCCGAGCACAAAATATCGCCATTGAGAACCATATCCCGACCATCTACCTGGTCGATTCCGCGGGCGTTTTTCTGCCGTTGCAGGAGGATGTTTTTCCGGATACCGACGATTTCGGCCGCGTCTTTCGCAATAACGCGGTGATGAGCGCCATGGGCATTCCGCAGATCACCGCCATCATGGGCATGTGCGTAGCCGGCGGAGCTTATCTGCCAGTGATGTGCGACCACATTTTGATGACTGAGGGCTCCGGACTTTTTCTCGCCGGCCCCGCGCTGGTGCAAGCGGCTATCGGACAGCGCGTCTCGGCGGAAGAACTGGGCGGCGCGAAAATGCACGCGCAGGTCAGCGGCACGGTGGATTTTCGTGAATCCGACGACGCCGCCTGCCTCGAACGTATTCGGTCGCTCGTGAGCATGGCAGGCCATCCGGCGGAGGCGCGCTTTGATCACATTGCGCCAAACCCCCCGTCGTATCCAGCCGAGGAGATTTATGGGATTTTTTCCTCCGATCCCGCGCGGCAGTACGATATGCGCGAGATCATCGCGCGAATCGTGGACGGCAGCAGCTTTGAGGAATATCGCGCGGAGTACGGCCAAACCGTGCTCTGCGGATATGCGCGCATCGGCGGCTGGGCCGTGGGGATCGTCGCCAACCAGAAGATGCAGGTTCCCACCATTGATCCGGGCACGGGCCAGCGCCGCGTGGAGTTTGGCGGCGTAATTTACACGGAATCGGCGGAGAAGGCCGCGCGATTCATACTGGATTGCAATCAGAATCTGGTGCCGCTCATCTTTCTGCATGATGTGAATGGATTCATGGTGGGCAAGGAAGCGGAATGGAGCGGCATCATTCGCGCCGGGGCCAAGATGGTTAATGCCGTGGCCAACAGTGTAGTGCCGAAGATCAGCGTCATTCTGGGCGGCAGTTTCGGCGCGGGCCATTACGCTATGTGCGGCAAGGCCTACGATCCGCGATTTATTTTCGCTTGGCCGACGGCGCGTTACGCCGTGATGAGCGGCGATTCGGCCGCAGACACGTTAGTAGAAATCAAGGTGAAGCAGTTGCAGCGCGAGGGCAAAAAGCTTTCGGCGGGAGAACTCGAGGAGTTGCGGCAATCCGTGCGCGCGACCTACGAGCATCAGACCGACCCGCGTTATGCCGCCGCGCGCCTTTGGGTGGATGCCATTTTGGATCCTGCGCACACGCGCGCGGCCCTCATCTGGGCGCTGGAGGCCTCTGCGCTCAATCCCGACGTGCGGGAATTCAAAACCGGAGTTCTACAAACGTGAGGCAATCTGCCCCGCGATGAGTGCCGGTTCCGTCGATCCCGTCAAAATCGTCGAATGCCCGCGGGATGCGTGGCAGGGCTTGCCACAGATCATTCCGACTCAGGTGAAGGCGTCGTATTTGCGCGCGCTGGTAGAAGCAGGCTTCCGGCATATCGATGCCGTGAGCTTCGTTTCACCGCAGCACGTTCGGCAGATGGCGGATAGCGAAGCCGTGCTGGAGGCGTTCTTTGCTTCCCAGCCGTCCGGCACGGAAGCTCCGGAAATGATCGGCATCGTGGTAAATGAAAAAGGAATGGAACGCGCGCTGGCGGCGCCGGGCGTGACCACCCTCGGATATCCCTATTCCATTTCTGCTTATTTTCGCCGCGCGAATGCCAATATGTCTCGCGCGGAATCTCGCACTTTAGTGGAAAAGCTGAAAAAAGCGACGAAAGAAGCAGGGCGCGGCCTGGTGGTGTATGTCTCTATGGCTTTCGGCAACCCTTACGAGGAGCCTTGGGGACCGGAAATCGTGGAGGATACGCTCATCTGGCTGAAGGACGTTGGCGTGCGCACGATTTCGCTGGCCGATACCGTCGGAACGGCAACGCCCGAAGCGGTGGGCAAGCTTTACAGCGCAGTGAAAGATTGCGTCGCCGGAATCGAATTGGGCGTCCATCTGCACAGCCGGCAGGAAGGAATAGCGGCAAAAGTTATGGCCGCCTACAATGCCGGCTGCCGCAGGTTCGATTCCGCGCTGACAGGTCTCGGCGGCTGTCCATTTGCCGGTGACGAATTGGTGGGCAATATCGCCACGGAGACGGTTGTGCGGACGCTACGCGCGCACGGGATTGATAGTGGCCTCGAGCTTTCCGCGCTTGCGCCCGCGCTCGCGCAGGCGGCGGAGATCGGCGACCGTTACGCACACGCCTGAACAGCAATGCCCTCCTATACCACCATAAGAATTGACACCGACGGCACGCTGGCGGTGATCACACTCAATCGGCCTGAAAAACGCAACGCCATTTCGCCGACGATGATCGCCGAGATCCTGGCCGCGCTTAAAGATGTGGAATCCGGTGGCGAGCGAGTGGCCATCATCACGGGAGCCGGTAAATCCTTTTGCGCGGGCATGGACCTGGAGGCCTTGAAGTCTCTGGCCGTGCAATCACCAGAACAGAATTTAGCGGACGCGCGCAGAACGGCCGGATTTTTTCGCCGGCTGTGGAGTTTTCCAAAACCGTTGATTGCAGCCGTCAACGGGGCGGCACTGGCCGGAGGTTGCGGAATTGCGACGCTTTGCGATTTCACGCTGGCCGCTCCCGAAGCCAAATTCGGATATACGGAAGTGCGCGTCGGATTTATGCCCGCGCTGGTATCCATGTTTCTGGAGAAGCAAGTGGGAGAAAAACTGGCGCGCGATCTCTTTCTCACAGGCCGAATTCTCGATGCCGCAGAAGCCAAACCGATCGGGCTCGTTACGCGGATAGTTCCTACGGAGCGATTAATGGACGCCGCACGCGAGCTGGCTGCAACCCTGATTGCCAATAGTCCCGGAAGCATCCTGGCGACAAAGCGCCTGCTCGTGCGCGCCAGCGTAGCGGAAATCGACCGCCGCATCGAGCTGGCCGTAGCGGAAAGCGTGGCCATCCGTGCGACTCCCGATTTCCGCGAAGGGCTCGCCGCGTTTCTGGAAAAACGCGAGCCGCGCTGGTCCGGCGGGCAGAAGAAATGAACGAATGTTCCGAAACCGTGGCGCGCGTCCGCTACAAAGATACCGATCAGATGGGCATGGTCTACTACGGGAACTACTTCACATTTTTCGAGATCGGCCGGGTCGAATACATGCGCGAGCGGGGTATCGCCTACAAGAATATGGAGCGGGAGGACGACAGCTATATCGTGGTCGCCGAGGCCAGCTGCCGCTATCTCCGGCCGGCGCGGTACGACGACCTGCTCCGGATCAGGACGCGGGTAAGCGAATCGCGCCGCCGCAGCATCCGTTTTGCTTACGAAATTCTGCGCCACGACAGCGGCGAAATGCTGGCCACCGGCGAAACCGTGCACATCATCTGCGATCGCGAAGGGCGGCCGAAATCACTGCCGGAGAAATACCGCCAACTTTTCCCGCTCAAATCGCAAGTTGGAGCTAAGAGAGAACCTTCGCTCCGCTAAACCGACCGGAAGGCTCCAAACCGCGCCGCGCTCCCATGAAAGATGCAACCGGTATGGTCATGCGAGATTGCGAAACAGGAATGATCCCATCCTGAGTGCGGCGGCATAGCTGAAGGGCGCAAGCTCGAGCGAATAGTGGCCGCACGGCAGCCACAGAACCTCACTTTCCATTCCCGTCTTTCGCACTTCACGGATGATCTCTTCGGAAAATTGAGGCCAGAATGTGGGGTCATAGCGCGCGCTCACCATAAGCATTTTCTGCCTGCTTCCCCGCATGCGCGGAACATAGGGAAAAGGACTGATGGGCGACCAGAAGCGCCGCAGTTCGTCCGCAGAGACGCCGGTGCGCAAACTTTCCCAAACATGCGCCGTATTCATTCCCGTCCGCACTACGTCCGCAAAGTATGTGGAGACGTGCAGGAACACTCCGGCATGTACCAGCGGCTCATGCGCCATGGTGATGAATCCGACCGCGGAGCCGATACTCGTGCCCACCAGCCCGAGTTTTCCGTAGCCTTGGCGCGCGAGCCATTGCAGGCTTCTGCGCACATCAACAACGGCCTGCCGGTTGGCTTGGAGCGTAAGGCCGATATTCGGCCCGACGAGCTGGTCGGCGCGCTCGTGGCGCGGGGCCATGCGCCGATCGTGATAAGGCATGGAAAGGCGCAGCGCCGTAATTCCTAAACGATTGAGCCACCGGCAAATTTTCACTTGTACGTCCCACATGGCGTTCCACTGCGGCAGCACGACAACCGCCGGACCGGACTTACTGGCCGCAAAAAGACGCGCGTGGACACGATTATTTTCCGGCCAGGGCGAGGTTATCGCGCTGGTGAAAGTGAGAACGCGGTCGCCGTGCGCGCCATTTTCCGAAGCGTGTAAGGCATAGTCGGTGGCCGGGTCTGTTTTGAACCATGCGTCGCTATGCGCCAGAGTTTCCGAGGCCCAGCCGCTCAAAAACTTGCGGGGTTCGGAATCGTTAGCGCTTCCGCCGATATGCTGGAGCCCCCAATCGAATGGGCGCACGCGGCGATTGTCATCGGTCGTCCAGCGACGATGCTCGTATCGCCGGATTCTCTGCTCGAGCCAGGACATACGCTTAAGACGGGAATTTAACACAGAGGACACAGAGGCACAGAGGCCGCAGAGAAAATAAGCCAGGTTGATGTAAAGTTTACAGTCGAAAGAGTTCTCTGTTGAAAGTTAACAGTCGAAAGTTAAAAGAAGCCGGGCTTCCCCTGAAATCACTTTCAACTTTTAACTCTGAACTTTTAACGGCGGACTTCAACTCTCAACTCGCATGATCGCGTTCATCATATTCGTCTTTGGCCTGATCATTGGCAGCTTTCTGAACGTCTGCATTCTGCGCATACCCATTGCGGAATCGGTGGTTTTGCCGCCATCCCATTGCCCGTCGTGCGGAACGCCGATCAAACCTTACGACAATATACCGGTGGTGAGCTGGCTCGTGCTGGCCGGCCGCTGCCGCAAATGCAAGGTGCGCATCTCCGCGATGTACCCGATGGTGGAATTAGGAACGGGTCTGCTCTTCCTGGCCTGTTACCTCGTTTTCGGAATCAACGCTGAAGCCTTGAAATGGGCCATCTTTGCAGCGTTGCTCATCGTGCTGACGATTACCGACCTGCGCGAACGCATTTTGCCCGATAAGGTAAATTTCGCGGGCCTGGGCCTGGGATTGTTGCTGAGCCTTTTCACGCGGCCCGTGGACGGCACCTCACTGTGGCTTGCCAATAACCTTTTTGCCTACCCTCCGCCGGAAGCGGCGCTCTCTTTCACCGACGCGCTGATCGGCGCAGGCGTGGCAAGCGGGCTGCTTTGGCTGGTGGCAGAAGGTTATTTCCGCGCCCGCGGGCGCGAAGGCATGGGCTTAGGCGACGTTAAGATGATGGCCATGGCCGGCGCATTTTTGGGCTTGCAACGTGCCCTGCTCACGATTCTGCTGGGCTCGCTGCTGGGGAGCATCATCGGCATCGCAGTGATCGCAATCGGGCGCAAAGGACGGGACTTCGAGCTGCCGTTTGGAACCTTCCTGGGGGCCGGAGCCATGCTGGTGGTGTTCTTCGGCTCGCCCGCGCTGGATTGGTATCGAGCATTCACACATGTTTGACCCAGCGAGAATGCTGCTGACGGCATCGTATACGGCTTATCTCCAGTCGCCATCACTGCGTGTCAGCTGGGCAGCCGCAGCGGTCACGCTGGTCTTGTTTATCGTCGGCACGGCGGCATTGATTTTCTTCGTGATGCGCCGCGCGCTGCGCGGGCGAGAATCCCAGGAAAACTCCGATGTCTCGCTGCCCAAGCCGTCGATGGATAATCCCTCGGCATTTATGGCCGCCTCGATGCAGGCTGTGATTCAGAAGCTTCGAGAACAGGAAAAAGAGCTCGCAGCACTACAGCGCCGCGACCGGGAACGCGCCCAGCAAACCGAACGGCTGAGCGAAGCCGTCACGCGCAATATGCCCGCGGGGCTTCTGCTGATTAGCTCCGCAGGATTAATTACAAGCGTCAATCCGGCCGCAGAGGCGGCCCTTGACGTGCACGCGCTGGCCGATCGCCGTTACGCCGAGGTGTTTGGAAAAGAATCGTCCTTATCCAAACTTCTGGCCAAGTGCTTGAGCGAGGGCCGAACGTTTCGTCGCGAGGAGGTCGAGTACACCACTCCGCAAGGCGAGTTACGCCAACTCGGCGTGACTATTTCGCCGATTCTGGGCAAGTCCGCACAGGTTACCGGAGCGCTATGCTTGCTCAGCGCGGGTATTGCGCATGAGTTCAAAAATGCGCTGGCGACGATTTCCGGTTACGCGCAGTTGATACGCCGGGAGTCCGACGGCGAGACGGCGGAGAATGCACAGCTCATCGTGGATCAAACGCGGGCTCTGACTCACGTGGTCACCGAATTCTTGAAGTTTGCGCGGCCCCTGGACCTCTCCACAGAGGAGGTTCCGCTGCGTTCGCTGGTCGACCGAGTCATTACCGAAATACGAGAGGCCATTCCGGAGGTGACGATTTCATCGGGTGGCGAATTCGAGAGCATTGCCGGAGACGAAGGGCTGTTGCGCCAGGCACTGCTGAATCTGGCTCGCAATGCCGCTGAGGCTGCGGCCGGGCAGCCGTTTGGCGGGCGTGTCGAGGTCCGCGGAGCCATCGAACGCATGCCCAGTGGCGAGCTGCAGCGCATCACCGTCACAGACAACGGGCCGGGCATCGCGGCTGACGATATTTCCAGGATTTTCGTACCGTTTTACACCACGAAGACCAACGGAACGGGACTGGGCCTTGCCATCGTGCAGAAGATCGTGGTGCAACACGGGGGCTCGGTCGAAGTCCGCAACCAACCGCAAGGGGGCGCCGAGTTCATTGTGTCGCTGCCACTTAGCAGACAGGGCACGGTTGTCGGCGGGGTCGTTGATTCCCACACGGCTGGAATCTAGACTGTATTAGGTTCTAGTACTTGCCAGGACCGAAAGGCGGACGAGTCATGATTTCCCGCAGATTTGCCTTTTTAGCGGCGATTCTCTGGTGTTTCGCAAGCGCGTCGATTGGCCGCGCCCAGGATGCCTCCGTGACTAGCTCAGGCTCACAGTCCCTGGGGGATGCAGGGCGAAAAGCGCGCGCTCAAAAGAAAGATTCCAGCAAGGCCGCTAAGGTCTTCACCAATGAGGACATGGGGGGCCTGAAGGGCACGATATCAGTGATCGGGAACGAACCTGCCCCGGCATCCGCCACGGCCAGCACTGCACAAAAAACCGATAATACTGCACAAAAGACCGACGATAAGAAGCTCGCCAATGGAGCTGATGGAAAGGACGCCAAGAAGGATGCGGCGAAGGATGAAGGCTACTGGCGCACGAAATTTGCCGCGGCACGAAAGGTCCTGGCTGATGATACGAAGGAACTCGACGTTCTGCAGCGGGAATACAATTTAAAGTTGCAGCAGTACTCTCAAGACCCGAACTGGGCCATGCACGAGCAGTACAGCCGCAGCGACGTAAACAAGACGCAGAGCGAAATCGACGCCAAGAAACAGGATATCGAGAAGGATAAGCAAGCGCTCTCCGATCTGGAAGACGAA
>QHYR01000347.1 GCA_003223315.1 Acidobacteriota bacterium
TACCTGTTCCGAATACGAATATCGCCAGCAATGTAGGACCCCAGGTGGATCCAAAGGATCTTGACTACGTGGAGGTGCAACGCGGCAGTTACGATGCTGACTATGGCGATCGTACATATGGGGTATTCAATGCCGTCCCCCGCACCGGCTTCGAACGCGACCGTGAATGCGATGTGATTCTCAGCGCCGGAAATTTCTATCAAACGAACGACCAAATCAATTGCGGCGGGCATAGCCAGCGGCTCGCCTACTACGGAAGCGTGAACGGAAATCGCAGCGATCTGGGGCTGGAAACGCCGGTGGCCCGGATTATTCACGACGCGGATAATGGCTACGGCGGATTCGGCTCGCTGATCTTTAACACAGATCCGAAGGACCAGTTACGTGTGGTGGGATCTCTGCGCCGGGATTATTACCAGATGCCGATTTCTCCCCTTGATGTGGCCAATGGCGTAATCCAAATGGATGGGCAGCACGAGGCCGACGGCTACTTGAATTTCTCCTGGGTTCACACGCTGAGCCATAGCGGGCTGCTCACCGTTTCGCCCTTCTACCACTTCAACAGCGCGAATTACGACAGCTCTCCCAATGATTTTCCCAACGCGATCACCGATCATCGGGCCTCAAATTATGTGGGCGCACAGACGACCCTTAGCTTCACGATCGCTCGGAACAGCATCGAAGGCGGTCTCTACGGCTTCTGGCAGCACGATAACCAATTTTTCGGTGTGCTCTTTAATGACGGGGCCAATTTACCCCTCTCCGACCGGGAGATCGTGCCGGGGAACATGGAGGCATTATTTGTGCAGGACAAGTTCGCGGTGACGCCCTGGCTGACCCTGAGCGGGGGCGTCCGCCAGACACACTTCTCTGGCCCGAGCGTCACGGAAAATCCAACCAGCCCTCGTACGGGAGTGGCGGTCCGCATTCCGCGCATCGATTGGGTCTTCCGCGGATTCTACGGCCAGTTCTATCAGCCGCCCCCTCTGATCACGGTTGGCGGTCCGCTCCTTGGATTGGTGAATACGCCGAGCGATCTTCTAAACCCGCAGCAATTCGTTCCGCTGATGGGCGAGCGGGATACGGAATATCAGTTCGGGGTGGCCATCCCGTATAAGGGATGGGCGGCGGACATCGACACCTTTCATACGCAAAGCCACAATTTTTTGGATCATGGCAACGTGAACTACGACTTCGCAGGCAACGCAGTCTCGACCAATATCTTCTTTCCCCTTACGACTCAGGACGCCTTGATCCGCGGCTGGGAGTTAACACTGCGGTCTCCTCGGCTGTGGCGCCGCGGCCAGGTGCATCTGGCGTATTCAAACCAAATCGCGGAATTCAAGGGAGCGATCACCGGCGGGCTGACTAATTTCTCTTTTCAGCCCGATTATTCGCCGCTCGATCATGACCAGCGAAACACGTTGAATGTCGGCTTCGATGTGACGCTCCCCTGGAGGATGTTCTTCTCGGGGAACGTCTATTACGGATCGGGATTTCATAATGGCGCCGCCCCGCCGGATTATCTTCCCGGCCACACGACAGTCGATCTGGCTTTGGGCAAATCGCTCGGAGAACGCTTCTCGGCCTCCGTGAACGCATTAAATGTCACGAATAGTCATCTGCTCATCGACAATAGCAATACGTTCGGTGGGTTTCACTTCAACCATCCGCGGGAGGTCTACGCGGAGCTGCGCTATCGCTTCCACTACTAGATCACTTTTTCTTTAAAGGCATTGCCGTCGCTCGCCCAGGCGTGTTATCGTTCGAGGCGAATACCAGGCGAAGATATCGCCCGCCGCTGCTCGGCTGAAAATGGCATCTCCCCAACCTCGGCTTTCCTCCGTACGGCGTCGCGAATCTTTGGCGGATACTTTGCTACAAGACGCTGTCCCTGCTTGGCCCGCCTTGGGTGCGCAGATCGGGCGAAATCGTTTTGGGCAATACGTCGCGGCGCGACAGTGGTATGCAACTCCCGCCGTGTACGAACCGGACGCGCGCACAGTGGAGCTTCTGCTCCGGCCCCGAGCCGCATGCAAGAAGTTCCGCGCACGTCATGCACCCGATCCCGCGAAATGGCTCTTTCTCGATACCGAAGCGACCGGATTTATAGGGGGCGCAGGAAATGTTGCATTTTTGATCGGACTGGCATGGTGGGATTCGGGCGGGATCCAAATCGAACAGCTCTTCATGCGCGATGCCGCCGAGGAATATTCCATTTTGCTCGAACTTGCCCGCAGACTCCGGAAGCGCCCTGTTTTGGTTACGTTCAACGGAAAGAGCTTCGACTGGCCATTGCTGGTTAGCCGGTTTCAGATGACGCGGACCATCCCAGTTCCCATTCTCAACGCACATCTCGATTTTCTCCATCCCGCGCGAGAAATCTGGAAATTGCAAATCGGCAGCGTCAAGCTCGGTCATCTCGAGGAGCGCGTGCTGGGCGCCGCATCGCTGGGCTGGTCGCGACGCGAAGACATTGACGGCGCGCTGATTCCCCGAATTTATTTTGATTACCTGTGCGGGAGGGCCCATCGGCTGGAAGGCGTCTTTCGCCACAATCGCATGGACCTGAGAGGCCTGGCTGCGGTTGCAGGCCGCATTTTGCAGATCCTTTCCCTGGACGCCGACGCTGCGCCGGACAAAGAACATCAGGCACTTGAGTTGTACGGCATCTCGCGCTTTTTCGGCAGACGCAGCCACCACGCCCAGGCTCGCCGCTACTGCGAATGCGCTCTGGAGATGGGTCTGCCGAGCGCA
>QHYR01000348.1 GCA_003223315.1 Acidobacteriota bacterium
TAATACAAGAGCCTGAGATATTCCAAAGAGAATTGCATGAAGGGGAAACTTATCTATTTTGGGTTCGGTCTGAGCGCAGTGTTGCTCTGGCTGGTGCTGCGTAAGATCGACCTCGCGCGCACGATACAGGCAGTTCTGGCCATCAATGGCCGGTATTTTACGATCTCGCTTTGTTTTTATCTGCTGACGATTTATTTTCGTTCCGTACGCTGGCGTTACTTGCTGGAAGCCGACCCCCCCATTCCAGTCCCCGCGTTATTCTCTGCGACATCGATCGGACTGATGGCGAACAACGTCCTTCCTGTACGCATGGGTGACATCGTGCGTTCTTATCTAATTGGAAGACAGGCGAAAGTCAGTGGGGTGACTGCCTTCGCGACTCTGGCCGTCGAGCGCATTGTGGATGCGCTGTGTTTGCTTTCGATCCTGGGCTTCTATCTTCGCGCCATACATGGCCAGCAAATGCAGCAAGTGGGGCTGAGGATGGCCGCCTTGGGAGCAGCATTTGTACTTCTTCTTGCCAGTGGGATTGGAGTTCTCTACCTGGCATCCATCCGCCATCGCTGGGTAGAAAATCTCATCAACCGCATGCTGGAAACGCGGTTCCCCGGGGCCTCGCATAAAGTGCTTGGGTTATTCTCCAAAGCGGTTGCGGGGTTCAGCGCGTTACGCGATTGGCGTCAGCTTCTGCGCGTGCTTTTCTTCACCTTATGTCTCTGGTTTGCGGGAGCGGCCTCGTACTTTTACTTGATGCGCTCCTTCGCATTCCCCTTAGGATTTGGCAGCGCTTTGTTGGTGCTTGTTTTTGTGACTTTCGGCGTGGCTTTCCCCTCGGCGCCGGGCTTTGCCGGCACATTCCACGCGTTTTGCATTCTGGGACTCTCGGTTGTGGGGATACAAAATCCAAGCCTAGCTGCCAGTTATGCCTTCACCTTGCATGGGACGGAGTGGCTCAGTGCCACGGCTTTGGGGTTTTACTTTCTTTGGCGCGAAGGCCTGTCTTTGAAGATGCTGCGGCAGCGAGATTTGGCCCCGACCCCGGTTCCGGCCTCATCCAGCTAAGAGTCCTTTCGCCTGCTTAATCGTTGGTGCAAACGACTTATCGTTCCAAAATTCGATGATCGCGGCGCGAATATTGCGCGCGCGAAGATAGCGCCAGGTGTCTTCGCCGGGGTCCGCTGTTGCGTCCACCTTATCGGCGATTACGGCGGAAGAACTGGAAGCTAGCAGCGCTTCACATTCGGCCCGGGAAGGCTTCATCAGGAATCCGCTCGGATTGAAAGGTGTCAGCAGAAAAGGGATCGGCAGGTTCCACTCTTTCAACTTCGGCACCAGCCATCCCAAATTATTCGTGGCCAGGCCCGGTTCTGTGTGGAAGCGCTCTCGCATAGTTCTCACATACAATTCGAACAGGGACCGATTACCAAAGGCGAGCGCCAAATCCGTGATTTGAGGGTGAAGGAAAACGACTGGCGGCTTTAGAGATTTGAAACTGGCCAACTCAACATCGAATAAGATGCTCATGAGAGTATTGAAGTCGCGCTTCAACACCCCTGGTGCTTTCAGGGCGCCGCGAATGCCGATCTTCAGCAGATCCACCAGCGCCATTTGTTGTATGCGCCGTCGTGCAGCTCCAACCAATCCGTAATCCGTGGCTTCGCGGACGTAACCAATAACGTTGGGAATTATGGGGTAAACCCGCAAGTTTGGAAATGTTTGCCGAGTCTTCTTCAACGCAGCCAAAACATCCAGTTGATTCAACGTAGCAACCGCGTCCACGCCCGCCGCCGCCGCATCATTGAAAACTGAGGCGATTTCCATGGGAGCCTGGAACCGCTCGACAAAATCTACCGGGGAATCTCTCCCGACCAAACGGTTTCCGGTAAGATTTGCGGTTCCGAGCACCACCTGTGGCGGGCTTGCGTTCATAATGTGACGCGTCCCTCAGTTGCCGAGCGGTAAAGTGCGTCCATCATTTCTTGCACTTTCAAGCCGTCGA
>QHYR01000349.1 GCA_003223315.1 Acidobacteriota bacterium
CGGAAATCATGCAGGCTTTCGAGCGCGCCATCGGCCGCAAGACTCTCGGCAACAAGCCTGCGAGCGGCACGGAGATTCTCAAGGAACTGGGCGCCGAGCACATGCGCACCGGCTATCCCATCGTGTACACCTCCGGCGACAGTGTTTTCCAGATCGCCGCGCACGAGGACGTGATTGCTGTGCCGGAACTTTACCGATACTGCGAAATTGCGAGGCAAATTTTGGATGGACCGCACCGCGTCGGCCGAGTAATTGCCAGGCCGTTTATGGGCGCGCCCGGGAACTTCCGCCGCACGGAACGCCGCCACGACTACGCCGTAGAGCCGCCCCGGCCGATGTTGCTGGACGTGCTGACGGAGCGAGGAGTGCCTCTATTGGAGCTCGGAAAGATTCACGATATTTATCATGGCCGGGGCAGGGGGAGCTGGGTGCCCACGCAGAACAATGCCGATGGGCTGAAGCAATTGCGCATGGCCTTCGGGTGCCAGCCAGGCGGACTGATATTTGCGAACCTCGTCGATTTCGACATGTTGTACGGGCATCGCAAAGACGTGGAAGGCTTCGCGCGTGCTCTCGAAGAGTTCGATGATGAGCTCGCGCCGTTGCTTCTAGGCTTGGAGCATTCCGATCTGCTTCTCATCACGGCCGATCACGGCTGCGATCCCGACCCAGCCTGGCCCACGACGGATCATTCGCGAGAATACGTGCCAATTTTGGCTTATAGCCCCGGAGGGCAGAAGGGCAGAAACCTGGGCGTGCGCGCTACGTTAGCGGATATGGGACAGACGGTGGCGCAGAATTTTGGCGGAGAGATTCCGCACGGCGAGAGCTTTCTCGCAGAGATTGATGCTCGGAAAGCAATGTAGACCGCGTCAAATCAGAAGAGGGATCTCTCGTTCGCGTTACTCGCTCGGGATGACGATGCTGGTCGCATCGTCAATTGCCGGCGCCGGCGCTGCTCGTGAGGGCCGGGCCGCGCGCGTAGTAACCGGTGCGGGTGCGTACCTGAAGCTTGCCGTAGCCGCGTTGCGGGGCGACGCTGATCTGTACAGTACGATAGCTACCGTCGCGGGCGGAGTTCGTGGGGTAATAGGCTACGGTGTATTGATTGCGGATATCGCGGGCAATTTGCGTGCAAATGGCTTGGGTGTCCGCCACGTTCTCGGGAAAGAAGGCGAGGCCGCCGGTGGAGGTGGCCAATTCGGTAAGCGCGCGGCGCGCCTTTTTCATGTCGCCGCGGTTGTGCTTGATGTCGTCATCGCTGAAGATTCCGACGGAATAAATCAAGGCGTCAGAGCGCTGCGCTTCCTGCACCGCGTTGGCCAGCGTGCGGCGGCTGGCGTTGTCCACGCCGTCGGTCACCACCAGCAGCACTTTCTTATCCTTGGAGCCCTTCTTCAGATGATCGAGGGATCCAATCACGGCGTCATAGAGCGCCGTACTGCCACGGGCGTCGATGCGCTCCAGGGCGTCTTTCATTTCGTTGACGTCGTTGGTGAAGTCGTGGACCGTGTCCAGATAAAAATCATCGTTGAAGTTGACGACAAAGGCCTCATCCTGGGGATTGCTGGTTTTCACAAGAGTCAACGCGGCGGCGTTTACCTGGGGCCGTTTGTCGCGCATGCTGCCGCTATTGTCGATTACCAAGCCCATGCTTACGGGCACATCTTCCTGGCTGAAGACCGAAATCTTCTGATCGGCCTTATCTTCCATGACGTGGAAATCGCTCTCTTTCAGGCCGGGAACGAACTGCCCGCGATCATTCACGACGGAGACGTGCAGGACGACCAGATTTACGTTTTTCTTGATGGAATAGTCCGGCGACGCCGAGGGTGCCTGAGGGGCAGAAGGCTGCGAGGGTCGCTGGGCGCGAAGTGCCGGAGCCGAGAGAGCGAGGATTACGGCCGCCACCAGCGTGAACGCAGATCGCCTATTGAGCCGGCGCGTAGTAT
>QHYR01000350.1 GCA_003223315.1 Acidobacteriota bacterium
TTGGCGGCAATATCGGGCAAATCGCCCAGGCTCGAGACCGGGAAGACGCGCCCACCCGTCATTTCGGCGAGTTCCGACAGCAGACTAGGTCCGTAGCGCTCCTCGGTTGTTCGGCCCATATCGTTAACATCAAAAACTCCCATGGCGTAGAGCTGGCAGTCTGCTTCTTTCAGGAAGTTCCGGATGTCCGCTTCGTTGTACCGACTATGATTATCCCCTCCATCGGAGATGATGAGCAAGGCGCGCTTGCCGTTACGTGCACTCCTCATCTGACTCAGGCCGAGATAAATAGCATCGAGAAGCGCAGTGCGGCCCTTGGCGACGGTAAACATCATGCGATTCTCAAGCTCCTCGATGCTGGAAGTGAAGCGGCTGGTTAGCTCGGCGCGATCATTGAAGCTGACCAAAAAGAACTCGTCGCGTGGATTGGCCGTACGCAGAAACTGAATGGCGGCCTGGCGGG
>QHYR01000351.1 GCA_003223315.1 Acidobacteriota bacterium
GATTTGGGTTGAACTTGTTGAAAAATTGCAGCGTATCGAAAGCCACGCCGGCGGTCTTGCTCATCGCCAAGTCGACTAGCTTCCAGGCTCGCGAACTCACACCTACTTTTCTAGGCATAATAAGGTGCCTCGCTTTCCTGCTACGGTACGAATGCCTGAAGGAAGATGTACCCCAATCTTCAATATCTGCCACTCGCGAAGCCGCGCCCGATGCGCGAAACATGCACGGCACACCTGCCCCCGCGCGCAAAGTGCCTCGCCATCATTAGTTTCGCCGCAGGGTGAGGAACCGTCCAGCCGGATGCGCCCAAGCGCGAAAAAAAGGGGTCGAATGGCACTGCCCGAACGGCAAACGGGTGAACGAAAGGGAACTCTTACACCCGTCCAAAGTTACCGATAAGTCACACAGCTAAAGCGACTTGAGGGACCTTTGTGAATCTTCACTCGTTGACCACGGGTCGCAGTACTGCTATAGCGAAATGCGCAAGCTCAATCGCTCCCTCATCGAGCTGCAGCCAGCGCACGGTGCAGTGCTCCTTGAGATAACTTGTTACGCGAGACTCGGCGATACCCAAGTTCTCGGCCAAGCGTTCTTTCAGCCGCGGCATATCTTTGCCGCCACGGCCGCCCCGGACGAGATTGCCGATGGCAATTCGCAGGGTCTGACACGACTCGACATAATAGTGCGTTACCTGGTCGGAGTCCGAAAGCAGCAACACCCCAGGCCCAGCAGGTGCCGATTCTGCCTGCTCCACTTTCGCCTGCGCACATGCAAGTAAGCGCCTAAGTTGAGACTCCAAGTGCGCCATTCGAGAAGCGAGTGCTGGTTCGCCTGCACGGCTTGGTGCGCGCCAAGCCGCAGTTGGGATTGTCCCAGCGCTTGTTGGCGCACCTACGGACGCGTTCAATTCAGGGACAGATTCTGCGGGCAGGCGACGGCTTCCTGGCGGTTTCTCGGAAGCCGTTTGTAAGTGGCCGATTTCCCCCCGCGCGCGTGAAGGCTCGGGCGCGATCCCGGAAGAAGTGGTCCGCTTGGTGGTGCTGGTGCGACGCCTGTTTCGACCGCCCCGGCGTCCTCGGCGTCGAGGCCCTTTGCGAACCGGCTCGGTACTTCGCTCCGCCGCACCGGCGGTTCGGCTGACCGACGTGCCTTCATCCTTAGCGCGCTGATCTGATTCACCGGCAACTTCCGGCTGCATGCCCTCGATATCCGTGCCGATTTCGGGTTCACCTTGGGCTTCGGCCATATCGGACCGCCCACCGCGCGCAGGGAACTCGGCGGGTACTTCAGACGGGGCGGCGTCAGCAAATGCTGCACTTGCCTCGCGCGGCGCATCCTGAGATGCCTTTGAAGTTTCGAGCGGCTCGGCGCCTGGCGAAATGCGCAGACGGGCCAATGCTGCTTGAGCTTTGCTTTTCCATTGCGACCGGCGGAATCGTTCCGCAGCAGCTGTATACCAGCGCGCCGCTTCAGCGTGCTCGCCGGCTTTCTCCTGCCAGCGCGCCAATTCGAATGCCACCATGGCGTCGCGGGTCTGCTCGTAGAGTTCGGCGAGCTTTGCTGTTGCGTCCGCGCTTGCTTTCGCCTTACGGATGCGTGCCTGGATCTGCCGCCAGTCTGCCATTGTCCAGCATTGTAACAGCGACTGGCGCGGGCAGCCAAAACCCGAATGCCGCACGATCCTCCTTTCTGAGAAGCGGCGATTGCGGCAAGATTGATCCATGTACGCCGCGGCAGAGAGCGAGTGGATCATCGCCAAAGCCAGCGAGCTTGGTTTTGATCTTTGCGGAATTGCGGCTGTAGAGGAACTGGCCGATGCCGGGCATCTGAAGGAGTGGCTCGAGCGCGGCTACGCCGGTCGCATGCAATACCTCCATGATCCGCGTCGCGCAGACGTCACGCGGGTGCTTCCAGACGCTCGAAGCGTCATTGTCTGCGCTCTCAACTACAACACAGCCAATCCCGTTTCGACCGAAGCTGCGGCTCAGACTGCAGGCGGGGAGCCGCGCGGCTGGATTTCGCGTTACGCCTGGGGCGATGACTACCACGTGATCCTCGGCAACAAACTCGAACAACTGCTCGCGGCCATGCGCGCTCATTTCAGCGGTCCATGGCAAGCGCGTGCCTACATAGATACTGGGCCAATCGCCGAACGGCTTGCGGCGCACCAGGCGGGACTGGGATGGCAGGCAAAAAACACATGCCTCATCAACGAGAAATTGGGATCGTGGCTGTTTCTGGGCGTCATCCTGACTTCGCTCGAGCTGACGCCTTCGAATGCGGCGTCTGCTGCGCCGGCCACCGATCTCTGTGGAAATTGCCGGCTGTGTCTCGATGCCTGTCCCACCGGTGCACTCGTCGAGCCCTACGTCATGGATGCGCGCCGCTGCATCTCCTATCTCACCATTGAGCTTCGCGAATCGATTCCCGAGGAACTACGCGGCCCAATGGGTTGGCAAGTGTTCGGCTGCGATATTTGCCAGGATGTCTGCCCGTGGAATCGCAAAGCGCCCTTCACTTCATCTCCACCCTTTCAGGAGCGCGAGAAGCTGCTTGCGCCCGAACTTAGTTGGCTTCTGTCACTGACAGAGGCGGAGTTCAGCCGCATTTTCTCCAGGAGCGCTCTTCGCAGAGCCAAGTGGCGGGGTTTGATTCGCAATGCCTGCACCGTTGCAGGCAATCTTGCCGACAACTACGCAGCCAGCACGCCTGAATGGTCGCAGCTCTGCCGGCGTTTGAGCGAATTGGCAGCGTCGGCTGATCCTCTGGTGGCCGAGCACGCCGCTTGGGCCCTGGCGCGCTTTACGGGCCGCGAATGATTTTCTGCTTCTGGCCGGCACAGTTGTGCTGCCCTTACAGGCGGCGCTAAGATTAGCCGGTGCCCGGAAGCGCCCGGCCTACATCCAAATCTATAGTTTCACAGACTAAATCTCGTAGGAGGCGAATTTATGGCACAGGAAGCTACCTCACCGAAGGAGGGTCACGTGGCCCACGTTCTTCCTCCGCTTCCCTATCCAGCGGATGCGCTCGAGCCGTACATCGACAAGCTGACCATGGAAATTCATCACGATAAGCATCACGGCGCCTACGTTACCAATCTGAATAAGGCCCTCGAAGCTCACGCCAATCTGCAGGGACTCTCGATCGAAGAATTGCTGAGCAACCTGGACCGTGTGCCGGAGAATATCCGCACAGCCGTGCGGAATAACGGCGGCGGTCACATGAATCATTCCATGTTCTGGAAGATCATGAAGAAAGGCGGCGGCGGGGAACCCAAAGGGAAACTGGGGGAAGCAATTCGGTCCGCGTTTGGATCCTTTGCGGACTTCAAAACGAAGTTCAATCAGGCCGGGACCACGAGGTTTGGATCGGGATGGGCTTGGCTCTTGATCAAGGATGGAAAGCTAACCGTCGACTCCACACCCAATCAGGATAATCCCGTGATGAGCGGGGGCAAACCGGTGATGGGACTCGACGTGTGGGAGCATGCCTATTATTTGAAGTATCAAAACCGCCGGCCGGAATATATCGAGGCTTGGTGGAACGTGGTGAACTGGGAAGAGATCGAGAAGAATTTCGGATCACTGAGATAGGCCGGCCTCGAATTATCTTGGGCGCTTCCTTGCTCTGAAAAAGACTCGGCCCGCTGAGTTGCTCCGAATCAAAGCAAATCAGCGGGCCATGGTGTGGCGGAATGCGGTGTGCGAAGTTCCCGTGCGCTGCGGCACGGTCATGCGTCACCTGTGCACTGCGGCACGGTGGTCTTCGTCACCCAACGCGCGCATTCCCCGGCATCCGTAGCACCCGCTCGCCTGCCGAAGCTGCTTCGGGCGCGCTTTCCGCGACCTTAGGTTGCGACGGCAGGGGAAAGCCAAAGAGCGTGTCTACAGAAGATGTGAAGGGCGAAGAGCGCAGGCAGCTGGTTGCCTCGCGCATCAGACTCACGCGATCGCGGACGTTGAACTTCGCCAGCAGGGCCGAAACGTGATACTTGACGGTGCGCTCGGAGACGTTCAGCCGGGCGCCGATTTCCTTGTTTGAAAGATTTCGCAGCACGCACTCGAGGACCTCGCGCTCACGCGGGCTCAAGTGGACTTCTGAGCCAATCGCTCGCCCGGCATCCAACAGTTCTTGTGCACGCCGCCCGACCGAGTCGAGAAGGCTT
>QHYR01000352.1 GCA_003223315.1 Acidobacteriota bacterium
CCTGATTCCACCGCCGGTGACACAGGAACTCCCCGGCGCTGACCGCCAACTATTCGAAATGGCCGAACCGCGAGACGGTGGAAAACATCGGCCATCGAATTCGCCAGTTGCGGGAATCGCGCGGGATGACGCAGAGCCAGCTTCAGGCTAGATCGCGCGTGTCGCGGTCGTATCTTTCACGCATCGAAAGCGGTCAGATGACCCCCAGCTTGGGAACGTTGGAGAAGATCTCCGAAGCCCTGGGCGTGGGACTCAACCGCTTCTTCATCCCCGAATCCAACGGCGAAGCGCTGCTCGAGGATCCGTTCATTCAGGGATTGCGGCCCTTCCTGCGCCAGCTCGATTGGGAGCAATGGCAGGGCATATTGAAGAGGCTGCAGGCCATCAGCGACCACGTCTCCACCAGCGGCCAGATGCGTACGATGCCGCCGGTGACGCCGAAACCGCTGGTTCCGCTGGCTCGCCGGCCGCAGCCTGCCATGATGGGCCGCCGCTAAGGCTCCTCGGCGAAACGGCTCTGGAAGAGCCGCTTTGGCGCTGGTCGTAACGCTCCGCTCCGACGCCGAAATTCAGCGGTGCGCCGGCTCCCTATCACACGGAGCTGGCGTACCGTTTTTTTTATCGCCCATGTACCGCGGTCCGGTGGTTGACTCCGGTGGGGTCCCGCGAATTCATCCGGGATTCCGCGAATGCGGGACCGGAGCCAGAGCCGCGACCTCCTACCTCGAGCCCCGCCATTTCGGCGCAGCGCGGAAGAAGGTGTCATCCCGAGCGAGTGGGACGCCAGCATGCGCTCCTGCGCGCACTGGGGTGCGAGCGAGGGATCTACTTTTCGGAAATAGGAAGCCGCCCCGGGGGTTCTTTTGCTCGAAACCCCGGATGCGCTCGGGATCACATTGTATCGACTCGGGTCAATGGTCAGGCGAAACGAACCTTGACGTCGGGGCGCCTCTCGAGGTGCACGGAATCGATGAAGCGCACTTGGCGCTCTTCGAGGTTCATGACCAGGGAATGCGTGCGGATACCGTCGCCGAAGAAGCGCACGCCGCGCAGGATATTGCCATCCGTGACGCCGGTGCAGGCGAAGATGATCTGGCGGCCCGGTGCGAGATCTTCGGTTTCGTAGATGCGCTTGGGATCGCTGATGCCCATCTTGGCCAAGCGCTCCTGATGCTCGGGCTTGCTGACCACTAGGCGCGCCAGCATCTCTCCATTGAGGCAGCGAAGCGCGGCGGCGGTGAGCACGCCTTCGGGGGCGCCGCCCGTGCCCATGACAGCATGGACGCCCGCGCCGACGACGGCAGCGGAGATGCCGGCGGAAAGGTCGCCGTCGCTGATCAGGCGGATGCGCGCGCCGGTGGCGCGAATATCTTCGATCAGCTTCTGGTGGCGGGGGCGGTCGAGAACGATGACGACGAGGTCCTCCTTGTCGCGGTTGAGGCGGCGGGCGATGGCGCGGATATTGTCGATCACAGGTGCGTCCAGGTCGACGGCTCCTTTGCAGCTAGGGCCGACCACAATTTTTTCCATATACAGATCAGGCGCGTGCAGCAGGCCACCTTTTTCGCTGGCGGCCAGCACGGTGATGGCGTTGGGGGCGCCGGTAGCGCAGAGGTTGGTGCCTTCGAGCGGGTCAACGGCAATATCCACGGCCGGATATTGGTAGTTCTGATTGTGCGCGGCGGCGCCGACTTTTTCGCCGATAAAAAGCATGGGCGCTTCATCGCGTTCGCCTTCGCCGATGACGACCGTGCCGTCCATGGGAACATGGTCCATGACCTGACGCATCGCTTCGGTGGCGGCCTGATCGGCCTTGTGGCGGTCGCCGGTGCCCATGGTGCGTGCCGAGGCGATGGCCGCTTGCTCGACCACGCGCAGCAGTTCCAAACTGAGCTGAATTTGCGTCTTTTGCATCTTTGCTCCCGCTTGCCCCGCCGGCGGAGCTCTATGTGGCCGCGATTGGGCGTGCCGAATCATTCTGCGCGGCGCTTCGCGCTGAACGCGCGAAGCGGCCAAAGGGCCTAATCATAAACAAATTCGGGCCGCGTACAAAGACGTTCCCCGAGGCCACCGGCGGCAACTTTTTGTTGGATCCTGCCGCACTATGGGCTGCCGGAGCGCCCCAGGCTGCAAGGAGCGCGGCTCAGGCGAAGGCGGAGAGGCCGGTGATGCGTTCGCCGATGATGAGGCGATGAATGTCGTGCGTGCCCTCATAGGTGGAAACGGATTCGAGATTGTTCATATGGCGCATGACGCAGTAATCGTCGACGATGCCATTGGCGCCGAGAATGTCGCGGGCCTTGCGCGCGGCTTCCAGGGCCATCCAAACGTTATTCATTTTCAGCATGGAGACGTGCTCGGGCGCGGCGCGGTCCTGGTCTTTGAGCCGGCCGACGTGCAGAGCGAGCAATTGGGCCTTGCTGATTTCCGTAACCATCCACACGAGCTTATCCTGCACCAGTTGGTGTGCGGCGATAGGCTTATTTTCAAACTGCCGGCGCGTCTTGGCATACTCGAGCGCTGTCTGGTAACAGGCCATGGCCGCGCCGATCGCCCCCCAGCCGATTCCGTAGCGCGCTTGCGTAAGGCAGGAGAGCGGGCCGCGCAGGCCTTCGACGCCGGGAAGCACGTTTTCCGCGGGAATTTCGCAATCGGTGAAAGACAGGCCCGAAGTAAT
>QHYR01000293.1 GCA_003223315.1 Acidobacteriota bacterium
TACCATCGAGTATGAACCCCGGCGCCAATGTCTGGAGCTAAAAGCCTTAAAGCATTACCTCCTGGCCTATCGCAATCTGGGCATCTTCTATGAGAACGCGGTCAATCGGATTCTGCGCGACATTGTGGCGGCCACCAAGCCGGTATGGTGCACGGTACGAGGCGAATTTACCCCTCGCGGCGGCTTAACCACCACGGTTGAAGCGCGCTGGACGCGCCGCGCCCGAAAAGCTGTCATCTAACAGAAGGCCGGTGCCGAAGAGTGATCTCAGCCTGCGTGAGTGACGCAGGCGGGGACGCAACAGCGGCTGCAAATGCAAACCCGAGTACTAAAACGGTCGGAGCATGGACAACCCTTACGCTCTCGGCGATAATCATTAAGTGAGCGACCGAGAATTCGTGAAGTTACCGGTGCAGTCCGCGTCTTAAAGGAGAGAAAGGCAATGAGTATTACGCCAAATATTCCGCCGAATGCTCCCCCCTCGAATGAGGGCTACGTTTACGAGCAGGCGCCGACGCCGCGCTGGATTCCATTAGTCATTTTCGTGTTGTTTCTGGGTATCGGAGCGCTGGTCTATGTTGGATACAACTCGCGCGTGCAACTGCAATACGCTCTGGCCCAAAGCAATTCGCACGCCGATGTACTCAGTAAAGAGCTGGAGCGGACGAATTCCCGGATCGCCATGTTACGCGGACAGGTGGACGTAACTTCCCAAAAGCTCGGACTGACGCAAGCAGAACTGGCGCGCGCTCGCAGCTTGGCCCAGCAGATCGAGCAAGAACAGCAGGAGAGCGACGCCAAACTGATGGCCCAAATTGGCCAAGTGCAGAAGGAAAGCGACGCCAAGTTCGGGCAGGTGTCCACCGATCTGACCGGAGCCAAATCCGATATCGCTGCCACCAAAAAAGATTTGGACGAGACCAAGAAGAGCCTCACCACCGCCGTCGGCGACTTGAATGGGCAGGGCGTGTTGATTGCCCGGAACCATGAAGAGCTTGACGATCTCAAGCGCTTGAACGAACGCAATATCTACGATTTCAAGCTGACCAAATCGAAACAACCTCAGCACGTGGGGCCGATCCAAATTCTTCTGCGCAGCACCGATCCCAAACACTACAAGTTCACGATGACCGTGATCGCCGATGATAAGTCCATCGAGAAAAAAGATCGCAACGTGGATGAACCGATGCAGCTGTACGTCCACGGCGTCCGCGCTCCCTACGAAATGGTGGTTTTTGAAGTCACCAAGGACGGCGCCAACGGCTATCTTTCCACGCCCAAGGAGACGGGTGCGCCCGCTCCGGCAGGAGCAGGCGCCTCCAGCGGCGCGACGCCGCCTGCGAATGCTCCTGCTGCTGCGGCACCTCCCCCCAGCGCTCCCGCCGCAGCAAACGCACCGTCAGGGCCGCCCCGCTCCCAGCAATAGTGCAATCGGGGGTTGACTTCGTAGACCCCTTCACCCAGACGTGTCATCTCGAGGCCCGCCTTCTGGGCCAGGGGATCTGCAATTCCACAAAGGTCGCCGCTGAAGCTCCAATTCGGCGTTCTCATATGCGGGTTCTTAGGATGGCTGGCGGGTACTGCTGCTACTCAAACTGCTTCAGGGTGTCGGCCATTTTCCGCAGGCGCTCGTCAACGCGTCCAAAAACGGCATCGCGCGGAAACTGCCCACGGCCGTCGCGAGACCCCGCTTCGACCCCCGTGAGAATCTCGATGCCCCCTTCGACATGCGCAACGGGATGTACGTGGAACATGCCCTCGGCGACGGCGGCAATCAAATCTTCGCGCAACATCAAATCCTCCACGTTTTCGGCCGGGATCAGCACACCTTGCGTCCCGGTTAGGCCGCGCACGCGGCACACGTCGTAAAAGCCTTCGACCTTTTCGTTGACTCCGCCGATCGGCTGTATGACGCCCTGCTGATTGACCGAGCCGGTTACGGCAATATCCTGCCGAATGGGCAGGCCGGAGAGCGCCGACAGCAGCGCATAGATTTCCGTGGAGCTGGCGCTATCGCCATCGACGCCGGAATACGACTGCTCGAAACAGATGCTGGCCGCCAGCGAGAGCGGCTTGTCCTGTGCGAATTGAGAACGAAGATAACCCGCAATGATCTGCATGCCTTTGTCATGCAGTTGCCCGCTAAGATTGGCCTCGCGTTCGATATTGATGAGCCCGGATTTGCCCAGAGCTGCTGAGGCGGTGATCCGCACCGGCTTGCCGAAAAGATATCCGCCGATTTCCATCAGGCTGAGTCCATTCACTTGCCCGGTCTGTGTGCCCTCGGTATCAATCAGCAAAGTGCCTTCGGCGATCATTTCACGAATCTTGGTTTCGATTAGATTGTGCCGCTCCGTGCGCGCCTCGCGCGCAATGCGCAGGTGCGCCGCGGTAACCGGCGTTTCGCCGGCCTGCCGCGCCACGTAACAGGCTTCCCGCGCCAGATCGGCCAGATCCACGAAGCGAGACGTCACCTTGTTGCGCCGGCCTGCCAGGCGCACGCCGTATTCGATCATGCCGGCGACCGCGGTGCGGTCGAAGGGGCACAGTCCTTCGTCTTCGCAAAGTTTGTGCAACCGCCCGCTGTACTGCCGGATGACGTCGTCGTTCATCTCCATCTCTTCGTCGAACTCCACGCGCACCTTGAAGATCTTTTTGAACTCCTCTTCATGCGCGTAGAAAATTTCATAAAGATTGCGGTCGCCGATCAAGATGATCTTCACCGTGAGATCGATGGGCTCGGGCTTGAGCGCGGAAGCCCCAAAGGGAAAGAGCATCTCCATGGGCTGGATTTCCAGTTTGGCGTGGTTCAACGTGCGCTTGAGCGTCCGCCAGACACCCATTTCCGTCAGCGCGTCCAGCGCATACATGATGAGAAAGCCGCCGTCGGCGCGAAGCATCGAGCCGGCCCGCAGGTCCATGAAATCGGAGGACCACACCCCGCGCGAATCGTAGCTGCGCTGAATCGTCCCGAAGAGATTCGCGTGCGTCGGCGTGGTCTCGAAGATCACCGGAGAGGCGTCCTGCTCGTTATGGCCGAGAAGCACATTGACCCCGTAGACGCGGAAAGGATCGCGTTCCGGAGTGGACATCTTCGGGAGGATCTCGCCGCCCGGAGGAGCGGCGCCGGGTTCCTCCTCGTCTTCCCGTTCCTTGAAAGGATCGAGATTGTCGAGGATGTTGTGCCGCACCTCCTCGAGGTATTCGGCAACGTGGGTAGCCGTGTATTTTTCCTTGAGTTCCTCGATAAAGCCGTCCACCAGGACCGAAGCGGCCTCCTGCTCGAGGTAGCTGAGCTCGCTGGCGAGTTCGCGGGAAAGCGTCAGCGTCTTGCGATAAACGACGGTGAACTCCTGCCGGAACTGCTCGTATTTGCGTTCCAGCTCCTCCGCCGCGATATTTTCGAGTTTTCCTTCCTGCACCAGCTTGGGGATGTCTTCGATCGGCACCATTTGCCCGTCGAGAACCGGGAAAATTTCCGGCAGCGCCACCGCGCCCACCTGCATGTGTCCAAGGGCAAACTGCTCCCGCGCAATGCGGCGCGTAAAATCATCCATCAGCTCTTTTTCCCGCAGCGTATAACGGTCGACGATGCGTCCCTTCTGCCGCTGGAAAGGTTCGCCTTCGAACACCTGCGGGATTCTCCGGCGCAGGAAGTCGATTCCCGATTGCACGTCTTTCTTGAAGCTGTCGGCTTGGCCGCGAGGCAGAGTCAGCAGCCTCGGGCGGTCGGGGTTCTTGAAATTATTGACGTAACAGCGGTCGGGGCCGGGCTCGCTTCGCGGCTGCAACTGTTCGATGAGTTTCTGGATCATGCCGCCGCGGCTGGTGCCCGATAGGCCGCAGACGAAAATGTTGTATCCGGGTGCGGCCAGCTCGATTCCCATGCGCAGCGCGCGCAGGGCGCGGTCCTGTCCGACGGGACCTTCGATGGGCTCGGCCTGTGCCGTGGTGTCGTAAGGAATCCGCGCCGGATCACACCGCCAGCGCAATTTTTCCGGCGGCAGCTCCGTGGATCGAATGGCAGGTTTTGTGGCCATGGCCGCTTCTGGCGCGAAAAGGCTACCAACAGGATGCGCTTTTCGCGCTTAAATAAAGTCCAAACGCGCCTACTCTAGCACAAGCCGGGAATGGGCGCAGGACGCGCGCTCCTCTGTGCGCGAAGGCGTAATGTGTGCGAAGTCACCACTAAAATCAGAAGAAATGGCTCGATCCGCAACGGCTCGAACCCGGCATGGTATGATTTTCAGAGCGCGAAATTACCTCTGGATGGGGCTGCTGTGACGCAAATTCCCGCCTGCAAACACGAACACACGCGGCTCATCGCCAAAGACAACGAAGCCGAGTACGTCGAGTGCGTGCATTGCGGCGCGATTCTGGAAACGCACGAACTCGCGGAAACCGCAGAGCCCGGCGCCGGCAAATCGAATCCGCCCGAGCCCGCCAAGTCAAATCCCTTCGACGAATCTCTCTCCGACGCGTGAAGCTAACTGTAGCGGGCCCTTCAAAGGGTGGCATGTTTGCTCCGACCCTGTGCTCTCGGCGAAGGGTTCGGCTTGAGGTAGGGGGTCGCGGCTTTAGCCGCTGAAATCTCAATTCGGGGATCCACACGGACCCTTTAGGGCGGCTCTGTGAAGGACCCTGCCCTCAGCGGATGCCGATCTTCTCAATCAAGCGCGCCAGTTCCGCCGCCGGAACATCATAAAGCGGCCGCTCGTCTTCCTCTCCGAGCCGTTCTCGAAGGTATTCCGCGGCCACGAAGCTCGCTTCGCGATCGGTAAGGTCGCGCCCCGCGCGCGCCCGGAATTCCACAAATCCTGTGTGCGCCAGACCCACAATCGCGGCGCGGCCGTCCACCAGGAATTTGCTATCCACGGTATCGCTATGGCGGGTGGCAATGCCGTTCCAAAGATGCGAGAAGCGCACTTGATACCTCTCCCCCGTCAACGTAGAGGTCACGTCAAACGGGCCGACGAAATCGCTCATCGCCCCGTCATTGGGAATTACGGAGTTCGCGGCGGCCGCCGTCACGCTTCAGCCCCCATCTTTTTAGCTTCGATGTCCCACTGCGGCAGGCTCTGCGTGCGCATAGAGCCGAATGGCGGCTCCCACGCCCGCTCCGGGCGAAACGCTGAGCCCCTGGTCCAACAGGACCTTTTCCAGCGCCGCCAGGAAGAACAAAATGTGTTTGGCTTGGCTGACGTAGCCCATCAGACCGATGCGCCAGATCTTGCCCTTCAGCGGGCCGATACCTCCGGCGATTTCGATGCCGAATTCGTCGAGCAACTGCCGCCGCGCCCGCAAGTCTTCCAGCCCCTTGGGAACATAGACGCTGGTCACCGTAGGGAGGCGATCCTTTTCATTGGGGACAAAAAGTTCGATTCCCAGCGCCTCGAGGCCGGCGATCAGCGCCAGCTGATTCTGGTGATGCCGCTGCCAGCCCGCCTCGAGTCCTTCCTCGAAGACGATGCGCAGCGCCTCGCGCAGCGCAAAAACGATGGAGATTGGCGGAGTGTGGTGATAGGTGCGGTCCTTGCCCCAGAAATTCATCGTGGTGGTCAGATCGAAATACCAGCTTTGCACCGGAGTCTTGCGCCCGCGCAGTACTTCCTCCATGCGCGGCCCCACCGTAATCGGAGCCATGCCGGGAGGAGCGCTGATGGCCTTCTGCGTTCCGCTGAAGCAGAGATCGATCCTCTGGCGGTCCACATTCAGCGGGACCCCCGCCAGCGTGGCCACCGCATCCACCACCAATAGCGCGCCCGCCTCATCAGCCACTTTGCGAAAATCGTCCAAAGGCGTCAGCACGCCCGTGGACGTCTCGCCGTGGCAGACGCCGATCATTTTGATCTTGCGGCCCTTGGCCGTCTTGCGCACGTCGTTCGGATCGACGGTTCGCCCCCACGGCGCTTCCACGCTGTGAATGGTCGTCCCCGGCACTCGCGACGCGATATCCGCCATGCGTTTCGAAAAATTCCCGTTCACGCAAATGATGGCTTCGTCGCCCGGCTCGAGCGGATTCACCACCGCCGCTTCGATGCCCCCCGATCCCGACGCGGAGATCGGAAAAGTCACTCGATTCTCGGTCTGAAAAACCTTGCGCAGCAGCGCCTGCACTTCGCCCATCATCTCCGTAAACCAGGGGTCCATGTGGCCCACCAGCGGAGTCGCCAGCGCGCGATAAACCCGCGGGTCGATCGAACACGGCCCCGGCGTCATCATCAACCGGTACGGGGCCAGAAGCTCGCCTATTTGCTCACTCATTTCTCTGCTTTTCCTCGAATCCATTCGGATTAGTGGAGTCCTGCCGCTTCCTCCACATTAGATAAAGATCAGCCCAGATCAAGCTCAGCTTAGGCCAGATCAGGCCGGCGCCTGGAAGGACTGGGAGATCAATATCCGGCGGAGACCGCCTTGCCCTCGTCGACTTTGCGAATCCACGACTGCAGATGAGAAACTGCAGATCAGAGATTGCGGATCAACACACCTAGTTTCGCCGAATCCCGCCCCTCTTGCAACGCGTTTCTCCCACCTATGTTGTGATCAGCGGCACACCGATGTGAAAGAAAGATCAGTTCCCCATCGCCGCGAATCTCATCCGCAACCCAAGACTTGTAGCTCAGGCCGCCGGCCGACGTCCAAGCTTCTGCGGGTGCCCCACCTTTCGCTGTTTGAAAGGTGGGCTCTTCCTGATTTTCCCTACGCATGTCGTTCTTCGCCGTCAGAACACTTGATCCGGACTTCAGAAGAATTCGCAACGGAGCACGGGCGTTTGGGTAGAATGGCGGTGATGGCGCTGCGCACGGGCGGTTATCGCCGTGCGCACCTGAGGAGGCTTCATGACCGCACCGGGACAAGCCGCGCCCACCTCGGCGCTGCTGGAACAGCTTCGCGAGAAAGCCCGCCTGCTTCGCATCCATTCTCTGCGCATGACCACGGCGGCCGGTTCCGGCCATCCGACCTCCTGCCTTTCCGCCGCGGAGCTTGTCGCGGCAACTTTTTTCTATGCAATGAAATTGGATCCGGCCAACCCCACTTCGCTGGGCAGCGATCGCTTCGTCCTCTCAAAAGGGCATGCCGCGCCGATTCTTTACGCCGCACTCGCGGAAGCGGGAGTCTTTCCCGTTTCGCGGTTGATGACGCTGCGGCAGTTTTCGAGCGAACTCGAAGGCCATCCCACGCCGCGCGTTCCCGGCGTTGACGCCGCTACCGGCTCGCTCGGCCAAGGACTATCGGTCGGAGCGGGCCTCGCCATCGGTGCGCGGATCGGCAAATCGTCCGCTCGCGTATACGTTTTGACCGGCGACGGAGAACTGGCCGAAGGAAATATCTGGGAAGCGGCAGGCTTCGCTGGGCACTACGGCCTCGACAATTTGGTCGCCCTCGCCGACATCAACGCGCTGGGCCAAAGCCAGCACACCATGTACGAGCACGACGTGGAAGTTTATCGGCGCAAATTCGAGGCGCAGGGCTGGGCCGCGGAAGTCATCGATGGACACGATCTCGCCGCGGTCGTCGGCGCTCTCGACCATGCGCGTGCCACGCGCGGCAAACCGTTCGCCATTATCGCCCGCACCGACAAAGGTCACGGCGTCAGCTTTCTTTCCGGCAAAGACGGCTGGCATGGCAAGGCGCTCTCGCCCGAGCAGCTTGAAAAAGCACTTGCCGAACTCGGTCCTGTGCCGCCCGTACAAAAAGACACGGGCCGGTCTTACGAGCGCAAGCCGCTTCCCGTGCCGCCCGAGAATTTTCCCGCCGCCGCCGCGCCCGATTACAAACTCGGGCAAAGCGTCGCCACCCGCGAAGCATTTGGCGTTGGACTGAAGAATCTCGCGGCGGTAAATCCCAAGGTTTACGCCATAGATGGCGATGTGAAAAACTCCACCTTTACGGAAACGCTGCAAAAGGCCTTTCCCGACCGACTGATCGAAGGCTTCATCGCCGAACAAAACATGGTCTCTCTGGGCGTGGGCATGGCCGCGCAAGGTTTGGTGCCCTTTATCGGCACGTTCGCTTGTTTCCTTTCGCGCGCCTATGACCAGGTGCGCATGGCCGGCATCAGCCGCAGCAGCATAAAGCTGTGCGGCTCGCACTGCGGAGTTTCCATCGGCGAGGACGGCCCTTCGCAGATGGCGCTCGAGGATTTAGCCATGTTTCGCGCCATTCCCGGCGCGACCGTTTTTTATCCCAGCGACGGCGTTTCGGCGGAACGGCTGACCGAAGAGATGGCGCGGCGCGCCGGAATTTGTTATCTGCGAACGTCTCGGCCAAAGACCGCGGTCTTGTACAGCAACGACGAGCAGTTTCGCGTGCCCGGCCTGAAGGTGCTGCGGCAAAGCGCCAACGATCGCGTTACGGTAATCGGCGCGGGCGTGACGGTTTACGAAGCGCTCAAGGCTTGCGATGAACTCAAATCGCGCCGAATCGGCATTCGCGTGCTCGATCTTTACTGCATCAAGCCGCTCGATACCGCTGCGCTCAGCGAACACGTCCGTGCCACCGGCGGCCGGCTCGTTACCGTGGAGGATCATTACGCGGAAGGCGGCCTGGGCGAAGCCGTCGTCACGGAACTGGCCGAGGCTGGCGTGCCGCTAACGGCGGTGCGGCGCCTGGCGGTTGATCGCGTGCCGCATTCCGGCAAGCCCGAGGAGTTGCTGGATGCCTTCGGCATCTCCGCGCGCAAGATCCTGGAAGCGATCGGCAACCTGCTCGACGAGAAGGGAACAGAAGTGGGTTGAAAATTAGGGGTGTTAATCCGTGGCCACGGCTTGCGCTACTTCGGCGCCGAGCAAGATGTGCCGCGGAGGCTGGCGCAACTCCCACACAATTCCGCACCACGAAAGCATTTTTAAAAGATAGTAGGTGACGTCAATTTCCCACCAGAAAAAGCCCTGCCGCGCGGAGGCCATGTAGTGATGATGATTGTTGTGCCAGCCCTCGCCCATGGTAAGTACCGCGAGCAGCGCATTGTTCTTACTGGTATCCGTGGTCGGGTAGCGGCGCCGGCCAAAGATGTGCGAGAGCGAATTAACCGTGAACGAACTGTGCCACAGGATCACCGTGCTGATGCAGTAGCCCCATACGAGCAGGCCCCAGCCGCCGGCCAGGAACATGCCGACTGCGAGAACGACGGGCGGCACGACGTGGTATTTGTTCAGCCAGCGCAACTCGGGATATTTATTGAAATCGCCGATGAGCTCGGCCCTCGTATGGTTATAACGATCGGATAAGATCCATCCCACGTGCGACCACAGGAATCCACGCAAGGTAGGAGAGTGCAGGTCGTCGTCGGTATCCGAATAGCGATGGTGATGCCGATGATTGGCGGCCCACCAGAGCACACCCTTCTGCGTGGACATAGTCGCCATAAAGGCCATCACAAATTGGAACGCACGGCTCGTTTTGAACGAGCGGTGCGAAAAATAGCGATGATACCCCGCAGTCACAAAAAACATGCGGATGTAATAGAGCGCCAGGCAGACAATCACATAGGACCAGTGGAATTTCAAAAAGAATGCCGCCAGGCAGGCCAGATGAACCGCGAAAAAAGGAGAGGAACGTACCAGAGAGATGCGGTCGCCGCTTTTCAGAGTAATCCAACCGAATGCCATGCCCTACCTCTCGAACCCGCATGAACTGCGGAGTTCTTTCTGAGCGCAGGGACACACGGCAGTCGGCGCGCTCTGAATTGTTTGATGAATTCAGTGTAGGCGCAACCTTGGAGGGCG
>QHYR01000294.1 GCA_003223315.1 Acidobacteriota bacterium
AAACCTTCGGCCAATGCTTAGCGTGAATCAAGACACCGGCATACTTCCCGGGCTCGTGACGGATCAGGTGTTCGGCTTCCTCGCAGTTGGAGGTTTCCGCCAGATACCGAAGTCCCGCAACAGCTTCGATCCCGACTTCGCTCAATCGTTCCAATACGAGTTCAACGTCACGCGCCGGTGGGAGCACCTGATACTTTTCAATGCCTTGCCGATTCCGCAAGAGAAGCGCATAGTCCAGCTGAAGAGTAAGCAAGACTTGGAAAATGTCTGCTTGCTTGCGCAGGAAAGCCTCTCTTGCGCCGTGCCGCAGCGGGTCAAAGTTGTCGCCGAAGTGTGCCAAGACGAAATCGTTGCTTGCGATTGTCTGTCTCTGTCTGGCGGCGACGGCGAGGCTTGATCGTGCGCTATCGACATCGAACTCGGCTCTTGCAGACTCACCTTCCACCCGCGTCCGTTCGGAATTAAGCTCGCGTAGTCGCTGGTCGAGCTGTAGTATGTGCACCTGGCGCTCCACAACATTAGCTTTTTCCTTGTCCCGCTCGCCAACCCACCTGGTGTGTCCATCTTCTGCGCGCTCATTCGACTCCAGCCAGCCCTGATCTCCAAGCTGATCACGCTGATATCGTCGCCGGTCCGCAAAACTCTTTGTGTCGGCAAGTGTACGCTCACAATCTCTCCTGTCGACGGCCAATTGTCGCTGGCTCTGCTCCAACTGCTGCTGTCGCTCCTTCCGAATTCTCAGGTTCGTCACTACGAGTTCGAGATCAGCTGCGACGCCCGCAATTTCTATGCTCAAACAGATGACAAGTGCAGCTCCCCATGCATTCAACTTGTCGAGCAGCGGTGCCAACTCAGCTTGTTTTTCTTGTAAAACCTTCCGTTTAGCTTCAAGATCTCGGCGTTGCCTTTCAACTTCGCCGAGTGAAACGGCTAATTTGGTGAGGTGATTGGTACGCCGCGCTGCCTGCCACTCTCGCTCAGCATTTTCCGATGCTGCGCTCGCTTCGATAGCACGCAGTTCGAGCCACTCCAGTTCATAGCTAATGAGGTGGTGATTCGAGTTATCGACCTCTCGTTTGGCATCTAGGGCTCGGGTTCTTGCTGTCGCGAGCAGGGAGTCTGCCTCCTCGCGCTTCTTCTGCATTTCTTCTCTTTTTCTTTCTAGAGCGGACCATAGAGCGGCAGCATGATTCCGACAATGTTCTAAGGTCTCATGCGCCTTCGTCCAGCGCGTTTGCGCATCTGAAAGGCTAACCAGAGAAGACGCAAATTCTTCGCAGAACCATGTCTCATCTTCTAGGTGACCGATGTTTAGCCATTCTGACAGAAAGGTCTGCAATACAGCTGCCGTTTCGTCCGCTTTCGCGCTCTGCAAGGCAAGATCCAAAAATGTGTGGACAAACCTTCGGGAATCAGCACAGTGCTCTTTGAAGTGGTCATCGATGCCGCCCTCGCGTTTGTTGAGATCCACCTGCACACGAACAAGCTCCGGCTCGGCATGAATGTCACGCAATTTCTGCAAGTATTCTTCGTTGGAACTCCCCTCCCAGAGCTCTGCTGCCGGGAACGTGGCCCTCTGCTCTCTAAGCCAGGCGCGAAAATCGTCGATACTCAGAGATGTTTGTCGTGAATTAATGCCATGAATCGGCAGATCGTCAAGGTTCAGTCCCTCACATGGCAGGAAAGTGAAGAAGTGCCTTTGGATAGGCGAACGATCCGTGGCGTCACGTCGCTGGAGCACTTGACCTATGATTCGAATGATTGGCTGTTCGGAAACCCCCGCTATCCGAGTTTCGCACTCCAGAACACAGTATGCCGTTTGCCCCGGCATCAGATAGTCTGCCACACGCACTTGCGAGTCTTTGGCTTTTTTTAACAAGAAGTGGTTCTGCTCGGGCCAGAGCGTTAAATAAAGAAAGGCCGCTAACGTAGTCTTTCCGCCGCCATTTTCCAAGAACACGACAGAATTCACAGCTGCAGCATCGCCAGTGAAATCAAGATTCACCGGACTGAACCGGGCGTTGCGGTTGCCGATGGCTGCGAGATGACATTTGCGGAGTTTAAGCATTCAAGGTTTCGCCCTTCAATCTTGAAATGAATTGATATAGCCTCCGATGGTCCGCGAGATGACGTACGTGGACTCGGTATTGCGGCAGGGGTATGAACTTCTCGGTATCGCCAGCTCGCGCTTCCTGCTTGCGAAACAATCCCTCCCTCTCGAGAATGGCACATGCGATCTGCACCTGTCGTGTCAATGTATGACGCGGCTGGCGGCCGGTATCAGTCGGCATTTGAAGCACCATTGCGCGGAGTTGTTGCCAGACCGGCTCTTCTTCGGGATTGTCAGAAGGCATCCGATTAGATGACTGCCGAAACTGCTCAAGTAGCTGGTCGAGATGCTCGACAAATTCGGACACGCGGACCGGAGAGCCGAGGCTGTCTATCGGATCGTCCAATCTCTCAGGTGTGGGAAAGACGTAACTTGCCAGAACAAGTTGTATCGCGCCGTGTAACACGCGGTCATGTGGATCATCAAACGATTTGTAGTCTGCCAGTCGAAAACAAAATGTGCTGCCTTGCCGTTGCTCAACAACTCGCGGACACAAGAATACTCCGACTGAAGAAACTTCGACTATCTCCAAAGAGCAGGCTTCCACAAACTGATCAAAAATACAGCGCATCTCTGAGTGATTTAGGTATTCATCAATCAATTGGGCGTATTCGGAGTTTTGGGCCGGCCGCTCCCGCAAGCTGAACGCGTAGTGAAAGAGACGACCTGCCTTGAAAGCAAAATCAGCTGTGGGGCTCATCTGGCACTTCCTCTAAATACTACTGTTGCCGTATGTCTCAGATTTCTTGGGTTCAAGCATTAACTCGGCTCCAGCGTAATGACCCACATTAAGCCTTCCCTCGCTCGCTGTGACGCGAACTGTCGTGTCAGAGTCTCCGATAGCCTTAAGAAGCGAAGTGACGACGAGATCTTGGACTCTCAATGACCGACCTTGAGCTGCCATCTCGTATAGCAATAAGCTCAACGTACATGGATTCGCGATGGACGTAATCATCTCCTCCGCTTCAGCTTCCTCTTGCTCGCTCAAGAAGGGGGAGGCGGCTTGCAGTTCCTCGAAATGTCCTTCGCTGTCCGATGCGTCTTCCCGGTACTCCCTTTCGGGGTGGAGCAAGCGGTCAACAATCTCTACAAGGCTGAACAATGGGCGCGGTTCAGGCCGGAATATGAAAGTCGCAAATTCCTCGGCTGTTCCGCTAAGACGGCCTAACTGTTCCCGGAATAGCGGGCGAACCAAGTCAGCATCCAGATTTGCAAAGCTCGTCAGCAGTCTCGGCCGATAGCATTGCGCATCCTGCGCCTGAGCGAATCGCTGATTTGCGAGCATTAAGACCTGAGATAAATGAGTGTGGCGACAGATAACCCCGTCGAGAGTCCTCTCGACCCTTCCCAAGTCGCTGCGATTGATCGTGGAGATCCCTTCTTCGTGAGACAACTTCTCTCGTAGGGAAACAAGGACGCTGTTCTCTGCACGAATCCGATCACCGACATGTTGGCGAGCACGCTGCAAAATCGGCACCAGCGAGTCCTTCCAATTGAAGGCGTGAACATTTCTTTCCGTGATTTCTATAGCGCGTCGAATCTTCTGCTCATATTCGAGGCTTAATAACTCCATCCGGCTGGATTCCAAGGCAGCCTTCTGCCATTCCCCGCGATCGATCAGAAACCGAAAAAGATACTCATTCGCGACTTGCTCATCCGTTACGTCTCGCGCAAGCAAGTCTGTGTACAATCGGATTGCTTCCGAGCTTGCGACTAAGTAGAACACTTCGTCGCCAAAATCCTTTGCTTCCAGCAAAGTGAATGTGTACTCAACTTTTCTAGGAAATCCCGCACCATCAAATTCGGTGAGGGTCTTTGAAAATGGACCGCGCCCGCGGACATTCAGCAAACCTTCAATAACCCACGTCACAAGTCGGCCGCGCTCCTCGTTGCTCGACTGAGGTTCGCACCTGGCCACGAGATTGGAGAGGGCCCTCTCGACTACGTCAAGGCGTTCACCGCGCAGGGCGCGCATTCCAAGGGCTACCTGATCGATAACATAAAGACAGTAGGTCCGGATGTCGTGTCTCTGCGCTCCGATGTGGCTCTTAGAAGTGTCGAGTTCCTGAAGTGGTGAGGTGATGGCGAGAGATCTTTGCCGATCCAGCGCCATGCTCCACCACGTCTGATTACCGATCAAGGGTTCCATTCCAGCATATTGTACCTCGATATAAACACGTTGAGATACTGGTGACTTCACCGGATTGAAAGCACGTCCAATTGGCTGCGTTTCATAAACCTTTCTGCGAAGCGAGCAGGAGAGCGGAGTGCGGGAAATCTGCATGCTCCGTTCGACGTGGCGGGGGATGGAAACCAGCTTACGGTTCGGTTAGTGAGGCACTCCCAGAGGAAACGGGGAGCACCCGATAGATCGGACCTACGGAGTATGGCGCCAATCCTCGACCCTACCACGGCGGAGTGTAGAATCCATCGTCAAGCTGCGCGAGAGCTTTTCGCTAAATGCGAAGCAGCGAGGCCGTAGGCCATCCGTAGGCCAAAAACTAATTCCGAATGGGATATCTTCTTATTTATCAAAGAATAATATTTGTCATTCAGTAGATATCGTACTGCTCCCAGTGCAACGTGGGATCGGCTTGGATAATCACGCTCTTGCGCGTGAGCTGCTCGAGCTCCTCGACCAGCACCGCCTCGCGCGTCTTCAGCGCTTTGGCGATCTCCGGATGTACACGCAAGGTCAGGGTCGAAGCCTCCAGGTCCGCGGCCATCTTGCGCGCTTCGGCTTGTATTTCGTAACAGATTGTGGGCACCGATTTCACCATGCCCGAACCCGTGCAGTAGGGACACGGCTGGGTAAGCACGCGCTCGAGCGCTTGCTTGGTGCGTTTCCGAGTGATGGCCACCAAGCCGAATTCGTTGAAGGCCAGAGCCTTGGAAGGGGCGCGGTCGGAACGCAGCGCGGCCTCGAGAGCGGCCATCACTTTTTCGCGGTTGCGGCGTTCCTCCATGTCAATGAAGTCCAGCACGATAATTCCGCCCAAATCGCGCAGGCGAATTTGCCGGATAATCTCCTTCACCGCTTCGAGATTGGTCTTGACGATGGTGTCTTCCAGGCGCGTTGAGCCGCGGCCCACATACTTGCCGGTATTGACGTCAATGGCCACGAGAGCCTCGGTGTGGTTGATGACGATATAGCCGCCCGACTTGAGCCACACTTTCGGCCGCAAAGCCTTATCGAGTTCCTGCTGAATCCCAAATTCCTCGAAAATGGGCGAAGTCTTCGTATAGAGCTTGACCCGCCCGACCAGTTTGGGCTGGAAGCGGCCAACGAATTCGACTACTTTGCTGAACTCTTCTTCGTTGTCGATCCAGATGGACGCGTAATCGTTGTTGACGTAGTCGCGCAGAATACGCTCGACCAGATTGAGATCGCGATGCAGCAAAGCCGGGGCTTTGCGGGGTTCGCCCTGAGCGCGGATTTTTTCCCAGGTGCGGCCCAAAAATTCGACATCACTGCGGATCTCCTCGTCCGGAGCGCCGTCGGCCGCCGTGCGCACGATGAATCCACCGGGGAAATTGACTTTGGCTTCCGTGACCAAATGGCGCAAACGTGAACGCTCTTCGGCGGAATTGATACGCCGGGAGACGCCGATGTGGTTGACCGTGGGCATATAGACCAGAAATCTGCCGGGCAACGCCACGTGACTGGTGATGCGGGCTCCTTTTTTGCCCAGCGGCTCCTTGGCGATTTGTACGATAATTTCCTGCCCTGGTTTCAGAACTTCGGAGATCAGTTGCGGCCTGCGCGGCTCACGCCAGTGGTCGGGCCGGCGCACCTGCCGCTGGCCGCGCGGGCGGCCGCCTCGGCGCATGGGCCGCTGAAAACGCGCTCGCTGCGGCTCAGAAATGCGCGCAGCCATGGGGCGCTCCGGCGCGTTCACGGCTTCCGAAATCCCCGCTTCGTGCAGCCCCGCCGCGGCTTCCGGTGCAAGTTCTGTGGATTCCTCCTCGTGCTCTTCCGCTTCCGCCTCGGCGATAAATTCGTCAGTTTCCGCGGCGCTTTCGGGCGCATGGGGAGGCTCCTCCTCCAGCAGACCGAGTTCCGCATCGGCCTCCGCTTTGGAGCTCACTTCCTCGTGCCGAGCCTCGGCGAGCTGTTCCGCCAGGGAAGAGACTTCCTCTTCGGATAGCTCGTGTGCGCCGGCGGAGGGCACGGGGCTTCCCGGCTGGGCCGCTTCGTAGATCTCGCGGGGCGGCTCCTCCGGGAGGGCTTGATATTCAGAGAGCGTGTGTGAATCCAGCGTGGCGCTCGGGCTATCGGTCTCGTGGGGTGGTGCCCATGCCTCTTGTGGTGCCGCCGCTTGCCTCTCGCGTTCGCCGGAACCTGAGGAGGTCAGCTCGTCTGCTTCATGCTCGGCAGCTCCCGGATGTCCCGGTGTCGCGGCGGAAGGAGGCGCCTCTACGGGTGATGCCGACGAAGCCGAGATTCCGGCGGAGCCTGTGCCCGCTGCGCGAGGTATTCGGTCCTTGTATTTGGCTAAAGACTCGCCCGGAAGAATGACGGGTTCGTAATCGGGCGGCAATTCCTCACGCTGCTGTCCGCCAGGCGGTGAGTAGGGACGCGACGAAGCGTACTTGGAGGGAGGTAATTCGCGGCCCTGCCGCCAGCGCCCGCCGCGCCCCCGGCGGCCCTGATCGCGACGGTTTTGGGCGAATCCGCCGGGACGGCGCTCCTGCCGCGCAAACGGCGCCGCAGGAGGCGGAGTTTCGCGGATGGGCGGCTGCGCGTACTGCGCGCTGTCGGAAACCGGTGGTTCGTTCTGAGCGGGCGACTCCGGAGGCACGGGCTCGTGCGGAGCGCTCTCGGCTGACGCAGGCTCTGCTCCAACAATCGGCTCTGGCCCGGAGGATCCGCTGCTGGAGGACGGCGCGAACACCTCGCCGCCCTGCTGCTCCATCTTTTGAACCTTTCCTTCTACTGTGGTGACGACGTGGTCATAATCTTCGAGGTTTTCCAGGAAGTCGCCGACGTAAAGGAAGGCGTCACTATCAAGGCCGATGTCTACGAAGGCCGACTGCATGCCGGGAAGCACGCGCGTAACACGGCCCTTATAGATACTGCCGACCAAGGCAAATTCTTTTTCCCTCTCGATGTAAATTTCACAAAGTTGACCATCTTCCAGAATGGCGACCCGCGTTTCGTGGGGGGCCGCTGAAATTACCAGCTCTTTGGGCATGAAAGCTCCTCAGAGCGCACCGCCATACTCTAATCCGGAGCGCTCCGGCACACTTGTGCGGCGCCGGAAGGCCGGGAAAAGTCGCTTGATACAAACTCTCAGTCACGCGATGCACTCTCAAATCAATTTACTTCCCCTGCGCGGATTATTCCGCAGCGCAGGAGTTGAAAGCGGCCCGGGCTCAATTGACGAATCGCCTCAGGCGAACGTTCATCACCAGGCCCAGCGCCAAAAAAACGAATAGCATGGCCGAACCACCGTAGCTCATCAGCGGCAAGGGAATGCCGGTCACGGGCATGAAGCCGATGACCATGGCCACGTTAACGAGCACGTGGAAAGCAAGTATCGCCGCCACACCCATCACCAGAAACATTCCCGCGCGATCCTTTGCGTGTTGCGCGTTCTGGATCAAGCGTAGCAACAAAGCCGTGTACAGCACCAGCGTTACAAACACTCCAGCAAAGCCGAGCTCCTCGGCGAGCGCTGCGAGAATAAAGTCCGAATAGCGTACCGGGACGAAACCCAGTTGATTCTGGCTGCCATGGCCGAGTCCCTTTCCCCAGAATCCCCCCGAGCCCACGGCGATTTTCGACTGCAAAATCTGGTAACCCGATCCCTTGGGATCCTCTTCGGGACGAAGAAACGTGGTCACGCGGTCTTTCTGATAGGGCTTCAGGTGGTGCCAGCCAATCGGCACCATCAAGGCAGCCGCCAGAACCATCACTGCCGCATGTTTCCATTGTATACCCGCCAGGTAAGCCCCCACTGCCACAACAGGAATCAGCACCATTGCTGTTCCCAAATCCGGCTGCAATAGGATCAAGCCTATCGGCACCGCCGTGAGCACAGCCGCCTTGCATAAATCGGAAATGGAAAGCCGCTCTGTGCGCACCTCCGAAAAAAAACGCGCCAACGAGACAATTATAATTAACTTGGCAATTTCCGACACCTGTAAAAACTCTCCCATCACCGGCAGCCAGCGCTTGGCGCCGTAGCGCGTATGTCCCACCGCCAAGACTGCGAGCAGCGCAATGATTCCGATGAGGTAGAGAATCGGCGCCTTGTCCAGCACGGAATGATAATCCAACCGGGAGAGCAACAACATAAACGCGAGGCCCACCGCGATCCACCACATCTGCTTCACGTGCATGCCCGCCAAATGGCTGGCGTGCGTAGCGGACCAGATTTCCACCACGCCGAATGCGCAGATGGCCAAAATGATGGCCACCAGCCACCAATCGTAATCACGTATGCCGATGCTGTCGTTCATGGATTGAGAGTGGGCGGCGGAGTCGGCTGCGGAGTCGCGGAGACGGGTTGCGGTTTCGTCGGAACCGGATCGGGGTTCGTCGGAACCCCTTCCTCAGCTTCGGGCTCGGCCTTGTTGGCCCGCGCCGCCTGTGCCGCAAACGACGGAGGTATCCCCGGCGGTACGGCCTGCGTGGTCAGTTGCTGCGGAGGAATCTTGCCCTGTTTCTTGTCGTAATAGGCTTTGACGATGTCCCGCGCGATCGGTGCAGCGGCCGTGGCGCCGTGTTGACCGCCTTGCACAAGAACCGAAACCACGATCTCGGGATTCTGCCGCGGCGCAAACCCCACGAACCACGCATTATCGTTCAAATCCGCGTGCTTTCCCGCTCGCGCCAGTCCTTGATTGCTGATCACTTGCGCGCTTCCCGTCTTCCCGCACAGTTCGATCCCCGGAAGTTTTGATCCGCTGCCGGTCCCTCCGGGCTCGTTCACCACTCCATACATCCCTTCGGTAACCGTGTATACCGTAGAGTCTGAGATTGGGAAATCAATTTCGGGCGCCGCCTTGTCGGAAAGCATGAGGTGGGGTTGGTGGAATCGGCCTCCCGTGACGATGCCGCCGACCATGTACGCAAGTTGTATCGGAGTAACGGCGATGGCACCTTGACCGATAGCCACGGAGATGGTTTCTCCAGGATACCACTTCTGATGAAAGACTCGTTGCTTCCAAGCCTCCGAAGGCATGACCCCAGTCTCTTCGCCGGGCAAGTCAACTCCCGTTCTGTGTCCGAGGCCGAGATTGCCGGCATAAAATGAAATGCGGTCGATTCCGAGCTGCTTGCCCAGATTGTAGAAGAATACGTCGCAGGAATGCACGATGGCTTTGTGCAGGTCCACTTCGCCGTGGCCCCTCTTTTCCCAATCGTGAAACACGCGCCCGTAGAATTCGGCTGAACCGGGACAAAAAACGTGATAATCGGCCGGAACAGCTTTTGACTCAAGCATGGCCGTGGCCATCAGAATCTTGAAAACAGAACCGGGAGCCAGTTGCGCTTGAATGGCACGGTCGAGCAGCGGCCGCTCGGGATCTTCATTCAACTCCTGCCATTCTTTTGTCGAGATGCGCACGGCGAAATCGTTGGGGTCGTAGGAAGGCTGGGCGGCCATGGCGAGCACTTCACCCGTCTTGGGGTCCATCGCCACGATCGCGCCTCTTTTCCCAACCAACGCCTCTTCCGCGACCAATTGCAGGTCATAATCGATGGTCAGC
>QHYR01000353.1 GCA_003223315.1 Acidobacteriota bacterium
CGTGCTTTAACTCGGATGAATATGTAAGTGTTCATATTAGGCAAGTTGCGTTCGCTTTGAGGTAAGTATACGTTCCGCGCGCCTTAGCCTTCGGAAAGAAGCGCCGACGTTTAGAAAGATCGGAGCCATGCATTGGGGGCGGGCCGCGATGCAGCCCGGCGACGGAAGATGCCCGCGAATAGCACCCAAACGATGGAAACCAAGCGAGAGAACGGAACTGCCTTGCTGAAACACATGCACGGCCTTTATTCGGCAGCGGAAGCCCATCCTCTGATTCATTTTGGTGGCAGTATAGCATATTATCATCTGGTTAGCAATAGGTTATAGTTACCCTTCTAGTATTCAACCAATCACGCTTGTTTTGAAGAGATTCATTCGAACGAAATTCATTCGAATGGGTCTGGGTGTGCGCAAAACTACCTCGAAGAGCCAAGCCTGAAATTCTCGGCAAGGGCAGGACCCATTAGTCGGAACCGGGGCTCTGACAAGAGAAGGGCGCGCATGCCCAAGAGACGCAAATCAAAGGCGCGAAAACCACGGCCGACCCGCTCGCAAGAACTCGATCCCGTTCTCGAGGCGTCTGACGAATCATTTCCGGCAAGCGACCCTCCCGCTTGGACCACCAGCGGAGACAGCCGTTCGAGTTTGAGAAAAAGAAGGAAAACGCCGCGAACCCTGAAGCACTGACGCGCATATCGGTTTACTTCTACTGGCCATTTTGGGCCTGAACAAAAGGCGATAAAATAAGGCGCTGGCGAATGGGGGTCTGCCACATGGAAAAACAGATCGAAAAACAGACGGACAAAATGCAGAAGACAGACGCGGAATGGCGCCAACAGCTTACCGACGAAGAGTATCAGGTGACTCGCAAGAAGGGCACCGAGCCGGCCTTCACGGGCAAATACTGGAACACCGAGAAACATGGCGTGTTCCACTGCGTCTGCTGCGGCGAGCCGCTGTTCGATTCGGATACGAAGTTTGATTCCGGCACCGGCTGGCCAAGCTTCTACGCGCCCATGGACGAATCGAAGGTGGCGCTAGAAAATGATGAATCCTACGGAATGGTGCGCACGGAAGTGATGTGCCGACGCTGTGAAGCGCACCTGGGGCACGTTTTCCCGGACGGCCCGAAGCCCACGGGCTTGCGGTTCTGCATCAATTCGGCCGCGTTGGAGCTGGAAGAGAACGAAAAGAAATAAGGGCGCGTCTGATTCGGGCGGGCGCCATGCTCTTGACGTGGCAGCGCATTTTCGCTACAGTTCACAAGCTATGAATCTGCGCGGGCATCATCGCCACCATCATCATCACGGCGGCGAGCCGTGCCCGCGGAGGTTTGAGTAGCCGAAGCCTAAAAGCTCTCATTGACCCGCTGGCGCGGCAAACGCCCAGCGGGTTTTTTTTTGGATCTTTGGTGTGCGGCGAAAGCCGCGCTACGGCGGTTGGGGCTCCGCCTGGGGAGGCCGAATGAATCTCAATTTTGCCAAGCTCAACGGGCTCATTCCCGCCATCGTCCAGGATGCGCGGACGGGCGAGGTGCTGATGCTCGGGTTCATGAACGGCGAAGCGTATGAGGCGACGCGCGCGAGTGGCGCGGTGACGTTTTTCAGCCGTTCACGCGGCAAACTCTGGCGCAAAGGAGAACTGAGCGGCCACGCGCTGCACGTGCGCGAAGTGCGCGTGGACTGCGACGCCGATACGATATTGGTCCGCGTCGACCCGGCCGGGCCGGGCGTCTGCCACAAGGGCTACCGAAGCTGTTTTTTCCGGCGTCTTGATGCGGACGGCAGGGATACCGTCATAGAGGAACGCGCCTTCGATCCCAACGTCGTTTACGGCGGGGAGTCGCGCCGATGAAGCCATTGAAGCTGGGCTTGCCTAAAGGCAGCCTTCAAGATGCCACACTGCAGCTTCTGGGGCGCGCCGGCTGGCGCGTCACCGTGAATTCGCGTAGCTACTTCCCGACGATTGATGATCCTGAAATCAACTGCATGCTCGTGCGCGCGCAAGAAATGGCCCGCTACGTGGAAACGGGCGCGCTCGACGCGGGCATCACCGGCCGCGATTGGGTGCTGGAGACAGGCGCGGAAGTGAAAGAGGTGGCGGAGCTGCTTTACGCCAAGCAGAGCCTGGCGCCAGTGCGCTGGGTGCTGGCGGTTCCAGAGAACGCGCCGGCGCAAACCGCGCGCGACCTGGAAGGCAAGGTGATTGCCACGGAAGTCGTCAACCTCACGAAGAAATATCTGGCCCGGCATGGTGTGCAGGCGCGCGTGGAGTTTTCCTGGGGCGCAACCGAGGTCAAGGTTCCGCAGCTTGCCGATGCGATTGTGGAAATCACCGAGACGGGCTCCTCGCTTCGAGCCAACCGGCTGCGCATCATTGACACCGTGCTCGAGTCGCGCACCGTGTTCATCGCCAATACCGCCGCAGCGAAAGAGCCTTGGAAATGCGAGAAGATTTCCAATATCGTGCTGCTCCTGCAGGGCGCGATCGCCGCGTACAACAAAGTCGGGATCATGCTAAACGTGCGGCGCGAGCATCTCGAGGGCGTGCTGAGAGCGCTTCCGGCGCTCAAAAATCCCACCATCTCCACGCTCTCGGACGCCGATTGGGTGGCGATCAACAC
>QHYR01000295.1 GCA_003223315.1 Acidobacteriota bacterium
CACCAGAAACTTCAGCAAATACGGCAGGATTACATAATAAGCAAACGCGATCCCGCAAAGAAACAGGGCTACCGATGAGATCACAAAGCCCGCGACGGCCTTTTTCTCATTGCGATAGAGCCCCGGCGCAACGAAGAGCCAAACCTGGTAGAGAACATACGGCGAGGCAATCACAATCCCCAGGTACAGCCCCAAGGTAATGACCTGATAGAGATAACCGGCGGGATGCGTAAAAATCAGTTTGTCCTGCAAATTCGCGCGGCGCAGCGCATCGACCATCGGGCGGGCGACGAATTCGAGGAAATGCTTGGCGACGTAGACGCCGATAAAGGTGCCCGCGACGATGGCCCCGCAAGCGTGAATCAGGCGGGTGCGCAGCTCGCTAAGATGCTCAAAAAACGACATCTTGCCGCCGTCTTCGGATTCAAGACGGCTAGGCGCGCTGGGAGTCGCCATCGGCGGGTTTCTCGGGAACGGTCGCGGGCGTCGAGGTCCCAGACCCCGCGGGGGCTGGCGCCGCTGGAACGGCCGCGTGGTCCGCCGGAGCGGCGGGTGCCGACGCTGGCGTCGCTTGCTCCGGGGCTCCGGACGTGAAGGCCGCAGGCGGGGGCGGGACTTCTGCAGGCGTAGCGGGCGCAGGCATGGCGGGCACGGCCCCCAGCAGTTCCGGATCGGTGGGCCGATAGGGCGACGCTTCGGCAGTGCTCGTTTGCTGCAAACGAGTGTGCCGCTCCATCTCGCGCATTTCGTCTTCGATTTGTATACGGAAATCAGTGGTAATGCGCCGGAAATCCGCCATGGCCTTGCCCAGAACGCGGGCCACCTGAGGAAGCTTCTCCGGGCCCAGCACAATCAAGGCGATCAGGAAAATGACGACGAGATGGGGGATGCTGAGCATGCACTCGCTGTGAACCCAAACTCAGCCTGAGAGCGTCCAAATAATAGTCGCACTGATCAGGCGTTCCCGGCCGAAAAGAGGCTCTACGTCTGCATCATAGAGTAGCCCCGGAGGGGTGTCAAATCGGTTAAGAAAACCATGCTATACTGTTGCGCCGAAAGCGAGGCTGGGATGAAAGGCGAGAGGCGCGGTGCTCTGCTGGTGTTGGGCGTATTGGTCGTATCTGCCGTGCTTGGTGGGATGTACGGGCCGTCGGTCCGCGCGACGGTGGCGGGAACGACCGACCTGCAGGACTCCATAAAAAATTTCACCAAGGTACTCTCGGTTGTCCAGCAGGAGTACGCGCTTCCGGTAGATACCGACCATGCTCTCTACGATGGAGCCATTCCCGGAATGCTGCGGGTGCTCGATCCGCATTCCACGTTTTTCGATCCGCGCCAGTACGCGCTGTTGCGCGAAGATCAACGCGGCAAATACTACGGCGTAGGGATGAACGTTGGTCCGCAGGAAAACCATACCGTGGTTCTCGCCCCCATGCCGGGCTCGCCCGCCGCGAAAGCAGGCATTCGGCCCGGCGACATCATTCAGAGTGTGGACGGCAAATCGACCGATGGGCTCACCGTTTCCGAAGTCGCGGATTTGTTGAAAGGGCCGAAGGGGACCGTGGTCCACGTCAACATGGTGCGGGAAGGTTATTCCCAGCCGCTCAGCTTCACGATCACGCGGGATGAAATTCCGAAGCACTCGGTGGATGTGGCTTTCCAGGTGCGCACTGGAATCGGCTACGTGCGGCTTTCCGCATTCAACGAAGAGACCGATACCGAACTGGCGGCGGCACTGAAGCAGCTGGACTTTGCCAATCTGGATGGATTGATTGTCGACCTGCGGGGCAATCCGGGAGGATTGCTGAACGAAGCGGTTTCGGTCTCCGACATGTTCCTGGATAAGAATCAGCTCATCGTGTCGCACCACGGGCGGGCTTCGCAGGAACGGCGCTATTACGCCGTTCGCGGCAATCGCGGAGTGCAGGTGCCGCTCGTCGTCCTGGTCAATGGCGGTTCCGCTTCCGCTTCTGAAATTGTAACCGGGGCCGTGCAGGATCATGATCGCGGGCTCGTGGTTGGCGAACAAACTTTCGGCAAGGGACTGGTACAAACCGTATCGCCCCTCAGTGAGAATACCGGGCTGGCGCTTACGACGGCGCGCTACTACACGCCGAGCGGCCGGTTGATTCAGCGCGATTACAAAGACGTATCCCTTTATGATTACCTCTACAATCACAAGAATCCGCAACCAACCGAAGTCAAACTAACCGACGGAGGCCGGCAGGTGTATGGCGGCGGGGGCATAACCCCGGACGTGGTGGTCAGCGCGCCGAAACTCAACGATTTCGAGCAGCTGCTTTTGCGGCGCGATATTTTCTTCCCCTACCAAGGCCAGGGAGGCGTGGGCAGCTTCACGACTTATTTCCTGGGAACGAAGCCGGAGATCGCCAAGAATTTCGTGGTGACTGATAGCGTGCTGGCGCTCTTCCGCCGCGATCTGGACAAGGAAAAAATCTCCTATACCGATTCCGACATGGAGCAGAACCTCGACTGGATCAAGCGCGAGATCAAGAAGGAAGTTTTCATGTCCGTATTTGGCCTTCCTGCCGGGTTCGAGGTAGATCTGCAGGATGATCCGCAGGTCCTGCGAGCCATCGACTCGGTTCCGCCCGCCCGCGCGCTGTATCAGAACGTGCGCAAGGTGATGGCGCAACGCACCCTGGGCCAGCCCCTGCAATAATTCGGAAAAATTCCTCGCGCATAGCGCCTTTGGCGGTCCTTTTGGGGCGCCATCCGTGTCTCCGCAAAGCTCGTGTGGTTGGCCGCCGGGCGCCCTTGGTGTATAACGGCGGAGCGCCGAACTCACGTGTCGCAGCGACTACTAGAGGAGGAAACCGTGAAATATCTGCTTTCGTCAGTTGTTGTCGTCGCGCTTTTGCTCGGCAATGCATACGCCGCGCGCGCCCAGACTGAGATCACACTCCTGGCGCCGGGCCCCATGGGCAGGGAAACGATGGACAAGTTAATCGCGGGGTTCGAGAGCAAAACAGGCGACAAGGTCAAGGTGACCTACGGCCAGGGCAGCCGGGATACCCCACCCTATGGAACCAGGCAGCTGGTGGCGCGCGGGCAGGCTTTGGACGTATCCATCATATTTGCACCCTACCCGCCAGCGGTCGCCTCGGGCAACGTCGACCCCAAAACCGCGACGACGCTGGCGAGACTTGTTCTGGGAGTCAGCGTGCGAAAGGGCGCGCCCAAGCCGGACATCTCCACACCCGCAGCCGCGAAACGGACGCTGCTGGCAGCGAAGTCCATCGTAATTGTGGACCCCGCGCAGGGGACCCTCGGAGGCGAGGCCATGGATGCCCTCAAAAAGCTGGGCCTCCCCGAGCAAGTGAAGCCGAAGATGAAAATCGTCGAAGGCAGCCAGGAAGCGGAGGCGGCGGTCGCCAAAGGTGAGATCGAGCTTTTTTTGGGTCCGCAAGTGAGCGATAGGCTTGCCGCCGGCGTGGATCTGGTTGGAGGGCTGCCGAGGGGAGTTTCGACTCCAGTGGATGCGGTGGGGTTCGTTTCCACCCACGCCAAAGATCCCAAAGCTGCCAAGGCGCTCTTGCAGTACCTCAGATCACCCGAGGCGGAAGCGGCCTACAAAGCAGCCAGGATGGAGCCGGCGCACTGAGCGGTTGCCCTTGAAATGATGAAGTGAATCCTGACCGTTGCGAGGGCTTGCGCCCACGCCTGGGCATTCTTCCTATTTCTTAACGCCGGTCGCTGCATCCTCATCGGCGGGAGCGCCGACGAGCTTCAGATACTCAAGGGCCTCTGACGGGATGCACATATACTCGTTCGAAAAGGGGACCGCAACCTTGGGGTTGTCCTGGCCGGCAATCCACCTGTAGTCGGCCTTGGCGATCACAAAAGGCTGCGTGTAATAGGCCGGATCCTCCACCGTTTCGGTCATCGTCAAGTGGTTGTGGTCGGTACGCGTGTAGCGTTCGATCACGTGCGCATCGATGCTATGGGGATAGCCGCGGCGGTCGACCCAGGTTTTGTCGTCCATGCCCACGGTATCTACAACCAGTGTGTTGTTTCCCTCCCAGTGGCCCACCGAATATCCGAAATACATGGTGGAGGGCCCGCCCTGGTGGCCTACGTTCTTGGGGAGCGGCCGGCCGTCGGTCCAGACTTCGCGCCAGACCTTAGCGTAGTTTTCCAGGATCACGATGCGATCAGGCATGGTGGCGAAGCCAATTTCCCTGATTTCGTTATTGACGATGCGCGGCATGCCGAAGGGATCACATGTTTTCCAGGGGTCGTTTGAGGTCGCGCTAAACGGATCGGGGATATTGAGCTTTAACTTCGCTTGCCCCTCAGGGGTCATCGGCGGAATCCGGTTATTCAGCGCCGGTTCGCCGGGCCCCAGCCAAGTCCCACTGAGATCGTGCACAGGCGCCGGCCCCCCGGTGTCTTCACCTGGTTTGGGCGGGTGGTTCTGATTCGCAGGCTCCTGAGCCGCTGCAACCACAGACCAAACCGCGAAAAATGCGAGCAGACCAGCCGTTGAGTACTTGGAAAGAAGTTTCATTTCAGCACTCCCGTTGCGACTCTTACTCCTTGTTGGTCGTCTTCCGTCCCTCGGGACGGCAGGCCGCCGCCTCATCTCCGCCGGGTCCGAATTCCTTATCACACTGAGATGGCCGATCGCCTTCGAGCTCCCCACTGCCGAATACCGTGCCATTGGCGAGCACCACCTTGCCCGTACGCCCGATATGCGCGCCATTCTTGACTTGATACATGTAAACGGTGATTACGTCCCCAGCCTGAACTGCATTCTTGGTCCAGCCCGTGGTGCTAACCGCGGAGGCCGCACCCCCTTCCACAACCCAATGTTCGACGTTCCCCTTGTCGTCCTTTACGTCAAACAGAACCAAGGTATGGGGATTTCCCCAATTGACTTTCGTAACGGTAGCGTTCTTCAAGACGACCAGCTTGGTGTTGTCGTACGCCGCACTCCCGTGATGCGCGAAGATCGGACTGCAAACCGCCAGGAGACCCACAACCAGGGCAAAAGCCGTTGTTAGCTTAGTTCTCATGCAACCCTCCTCCAGAAACGAGCGCCAATGCTAATTCCCTGTATCATATTTTTGGCAGCACTGCAATTAACGACTTTAGCATCCGACGCATCCGCCGTTCCAATCCATGACAACAAAGCAACGAGCGCGATCCGCCTCTGTCGCCGCCGACTTCCTCATGGATGGAAAAAGTGTGGCTGCAGCGGGCGCCCTTGGTGTATAAGCACGGCCAAGATCCGACAGCGGAATGCCCTGCCTAGGACCAGGAGGAATCCATGAAACACATGAGATATTTGTTTTCAGCGCTCTTTGTCGCCGCGCTTGTGTTCGGCATTTCAGCGAGCGCGGTGGCCCAGAATGAAATCACACTTCTGGCGCCCACGATCGCCCGGAAGCCGATCGATACGATCCTGGCGAACTTCCAGGCCAAAACGAGCTACAAAGTGAAAGTGACTTACGTCAACGGTACGGCCACCCGGCAATCGGTGGCCAAGGGCCAGGCGCTGGACGTGTCGCTGATCATCGCGCCCTTCCCGGGAGCGATTGCCTCGGGGACCATCATACCCAGCAGCGCGACACCGATTGCGAACTTTCTCACTGGACTCGCGGTGCCGAAGGGCAGGCCGAAGCCCGACATCTCCACGCCCGCAGCAGTCAAAAAAGCACTCCTCGCGGCGAAGTCCATCGGCTACGAAGACCCGGACTTCACGGTTGCCGGGGAAGGCCCCGTAGAAGCGCTTAATAAGCTGGGGATCGCCGACCAGGTGGCCACGAAGAGCAAGGTCATGCTCGGACCCGGAGGCGCAGGCGTCTCTCCGACGGCTACGGAAGGAGCCAGAACGACCTATCAGCGGCTTGAAAGCGGAGACATCGACATCGGCATGCTTCTTCTTAGCGACGAGCTTCTCAACAAGGACAAATTCGACATCGTAGGAGTTCTGCCACGGAAGATTTGTACGCCCACGCCGATGGTGGGATTCATCGCCACACACGCGAGCGATCCCGCCGGCGCCAAGGCGCTCCTGCAATTCCTGGCGTCACCCGATGCGCAGGCGATCTTTAAAGAAGCGGGGCTCGAGCCGCATAGCTGAGCACCCCTGGAGAAAAGCCTGGGTCACACTTAGCCGCAAGAAGCGCGCGGCGCTAGCCGGCGCGCTTGAAGTGCTCCGTCGTAGTGCGCGGCGCGACCTTCATGGTTTTCATCTTCTTGATGTACTCGGGGTACGTGGTTTCCGCACCACCCAAGGAGGCCTCTGGAGGTATCCCGTACTCCACCGCAAAGTTGCTAAGAACATCGTTCTTGCCCGGCAGAAAATTGGGCACGCTCCCCGCCGGCAGGATGGTTCCCTCCGGAATGATCTCGCAAGGGAATGGAGCGATCACCTGGTCGGGAGCATAAACCCAGCTGTACTCGCGAATGTAAGGCTCGGTCAAATAAGCGGGATCGTTAATTATGAAGGTGACATTCAGATAATTGCCGTAGCGGTGGATGCGAGTCGTCACCGTGGATTTGGCGCTGCGCGGAACTCCGGTGCGGGTGAGATACGCTTCCTTCAGATGGTCGGTTGTGTATACCAGAGTGTTGCCTTCCCAATGCCCGGTAGAAAATCCCGACCATTTGTGGGCCGCATTCGGGGAAGGGTGTGGACGACCATCCGTATAGATCACTTGCTCTGGCTCTTGCCAGGAGACGTGCAGGCGATAGCCAACTTGTTGCTTTGTTTCAGGATCCAGCTCTCTCGAAATGTACAGTTGCGAAACGGAGACACGTAACCCGATGTCGATGGGGTGCGGCCGGCACTCATTTTCCGGAAGATCAATCTGATCCGGGTGCCAACTCTCCGCCCTCAGCCGCCCCGCTTCATTGAGTGGAATGCCGGTATAGTCGCCCACATCCACGCCATCGTTGTAAACCCTCGGCGACCACTCGCCGGTTATATCCGCCTGGGCCCGAGCCGGCCGCGCCGGCAGCAACACGAACAAGAGCAGAAGAAACCACGGCGCCTTCATTTTCCAGTTGATGTCAGTGAATCTCATGCTCTCACCTCCCAAGAGATCGAATCAGCGCGGTTCGTTGGCCCGGCACGGCGTGGGATCCCACCCGGAACTATCCGGAATCTTCTTGAAATGTGCATGCGTGAAGAGAGGCTCGATGAGGTATTGAGGATCGGTAACCACGCTGGTCACCGTCAGCCAGGTGTCGCCACCATACGGGTCTGAAAAGGCATCGAAGTCTTCTTCCAACGTCGCGTTGGCGCTGTAGGGAATGCCGTTCTTCTGCAAGTATCCGGGACGCAAACGGGTGGTAAGCACCCTGAGATAGTCTGCCTGTCTCAACACTCTTCCTGGCACGAGCCTGCCGGCTGCATCTTGTATGGGTCCACCCTGGCCGTCACGTGTGTCAATGTTTTCGTCTCCCTCCCAGGAAGCCACCGAGTATCCTTGCCACGTGGGCGCGTCACTCTGGGGCGCTGAGCCGCCGAAATGAAACAGACGCGTCTGGGTCCCAGAATCTATATCCATGCGCAACGTGCTGTCGTCTTGCCAATAAATGTGCAATCGCCCCGGAACTTGCATGATTGCGGGCGCAGCATACGACTTGCATTCATTGCCGGCCGCCTGATCTTTGGCGGGGTCCCAAGTATCCGCGACTTTGCGGCCTTCGGGGTTGAGCGGAACAAACTCATAATCATTCTTGTCCGGCACCAACATACGGTAGCGCCACAATTCGGTGACGACCGATACCCAATAACCCGTCAAATCCTTCCGGGCTGCCGCCCGTGGCGTTTTGGCGGCCGGGGCTTGGGAATTGGCCGGGGGTTCGTTACTGGCCCGCCCCTGAGCACCCAGCCGCGCCGCAAGCAGCAGAGACAATGCGGCCGCAAACATTGATATTCGGCCAGCCCGCCCCAGCGCCCCTTGGCAGTGCATTTTCATTTTCGTCTCGTGGGCAACGAAGAGCAGTTATCGAATAGTGCCTTCCCACTTGAAACCGTCGGACGGCCGCTCCACCTTCTGCATTTGCATTCTATGATTTTCACCCGCCGCACGCCCGGGGTGGCCCGTAACGATGATCTTGTCGCCAGGCCGGAGTGTACTGCTGGTCAAGCCCTTCTCGGTCAATTGCGCAGGCGCAGCCCACTCCACGACCCACATCTGCATCTCTCCTTTTTCGTCCGGGGCCTCCACCCGAACGTAGGAGTGCGGATTGCGCCACAGGAATTCTTTCAGTGTTCCTTCGATCTTCATGGTTTTGTCGCGGTCATAAGTCGAGTAAAAGGCATGGTGAGCGAGCATCTGACTGGCGCCCAGCGCTACAAAGGTTATGAGCCCCAGCAAAACGAGCAATCTATTTTTCATAACCATCTCCTGATAAGCATCAGAGAATTGTTACCCCGAAGCCGGGACGGCCGCTGCTGAATTCTGCTAGTTCGTTCCATGGCTCTGTGAACTTTCCTGTTTGCCGCTGAGACTCTTGTAGGCGGCCTCCACGAACATATCCGTTGTCCAGTTGCCCGTAGTGCTGCCATAAATCGGATCGTAGTCCCGGGTCGGCCGGGCGGCCTTCACCTGCTCGAGCGTCATACCTCTTTTAATCATGTCCTGCAGGCGGTCCCGAACGATGGTGACCATTTGCTGGTACACATCCAAATCGGCGACATCACAAAGCCGTCCATGCCCGGGGATGATCATCGTGCCGCCTTCCTGGTGGTCCGCCGGAATCGCCATCTGCTTCAGGCGATTCAGTCCCTCGAGCACTCCCGGAAGGCTTCCCCCACTCTTCAAGTCGATGATGGGGTATTCCGTGGGATCGAAAATATCACCGGTGCTGATCACATCGGAATGCCGGAAAAATACGATGCTGTTCCCGTCGGTGGTTCCCGGTTGATGAAAGATCTGGATCCCTTCCCCATTGAAAT
>QHYR01000296.1 GCA_003223315.1 Acidobacteriota bacterium
CCTGGAGAGCCGGCTTACGAGGAGGTACGCCGGCAATTTGGTCCAAATGTTCTCGCCGCGGATGGAAGCATTGACCGCGCGCGATTGGCCGCCGTCGTTTTCGCCGACGCCGCTAAACTGGCGTCCTTGAATGCCATCGTGCATCCGCGCGTGCTTCGTGAGCTGGACCGGGAATTAGAGCGGCTCTCACGAATCGATCCTCACGGCGTCGCCGTGGTGGAAGCGGCATTGCTGATTGAATCAGGCTACGACCAACGTCTGGCTCGGCTCGTTCTGGTCACCTGCAGTCGCGAGCAGCAATTGGAACGCCTGACGAGTCCCGCTTTCGGACGAGCGATGTCTCGCGAGCAAGCGGAGAAGCGGATCGCCGCGCAAATGCCGCTGGAGGCAAAACGCACACTGGCTCACGATGAGATCGATTGCTCGGGTTCCCTTGAGTATACGAAGAGGCAAGTGCGCATGCTGGTCGAACAATTCAGGCAGATAGCCGGTTCGCGCGCCTGCTAGCAGTGTTGCGCTATTCAGCTGTTCCAAATCGCTCGCTGCCGCTCCTGCTCAGCGGGCGAGAGCCGAAACCAGGACTCCGCTGTATCCCGAGCGCGTTCGAGCAAGCATTGCAAATCAGCCTGCTTGCGTTCGATACCATCCCGGCCGGTTTCATCGGGCACTTCAATGGGCGGACCGATCACCAGGACAGCGCGGGAAAAGGGCCGGGGAAGCTGGAAAAGGTCCCAGGCTTTCTCGAAGGTATGCGCATGCTCGGCAAAAATGTGAAAGCCGACGATCGGGCAGCGGCTGCGGCGCGCCAGAATTAGCGGACCCGACTTTGCGATGTAGCGCGGTCCGCGGGGACCATCGGCAGCGAACGCCACATCGTGGCCTTGTTCGAGCTGTGTCGCCAGCACGGAAAGGCCCCGCAAGCCGCCGCGCGACGAACTCCCATAGGTGATGCCGAAGCCCAGCCTCTCGAGTGCGCTGCCGAGTATCTGCCCGTCGAAATTGGCGCTGGTCATGGCCACCACGCCGCGATAACGCCACCACCACATCGCCAGGAAAATGGTTTGGTGCCAGAAAGAATAAACGCAGCGCCGGTTCTGGTTGTGCACGCGGTCTATGTGCTGCCAGCCAAGAACTTCGTATCGTAAGGTCGGACCAACCATGCGGGCGAACGCGTATGCGGCGCCGGAGATTATCGGAATCTGAGCGCGCCGCAGAGGGGAAAGGTGTTTGGGCCGCGAATCGTAGGCGCCGGCGCGTTGCTCTTTACGCCCGGGCGGCGACTTGGCCAATTCGGTCATGCGCTATAGTATAGGCGACCGAAACACCGATATGAGCGATATGAGCGTATACCAATTCCATTCCGAAGCCGCACGCAGAGATCGCCAGCGGGCCATCTTCCGGATCATGCTCTGCTTCGTATCCCTGCTGGTTTTTCAGCCGAAGGGTAAGGCGGCGCAGGCCGCGACACCCGGTCCGCCTGGACGCCAGGAGGTGATTGGGCGGCTTTCCGGAGATGATGTTTCCGTGAATGGAGCGATCGGCTTTGAGACCGAGAATGGGCGCACCATGGCCTTGCTGGCCAGCGGCAGCGATCTTACGCTCCGATCAGGCGAGGCAAAAATCGATTTGCCGGAAGGCGGCGATATCATTCTCTGCGGGCCGGCTCATCTCTCCATCTTGAAGTCGGGTCCGGCAATTACCATCGCGCTCGATTACGGCCAGGTGCATTTACAGATTGGCCCCGCCGCGCAGGTCACCATCTATACTCCTCTGTTGATCGTCACTCCCGTGGTCATCGGGGATCGGGGGCGCGATCTGACTGTCGGGTTGGATCAGAAAGGGGAGCTATGCGTCATGGCGCTTTCCGGCGCTATGCGCATCGAAGAGCAATTCACGGGAGCGAGCTTGATTGTTCCGCAAGGCGGGGACGTTCAAATTGAGGCCGGCGAACTCCGCACACTGCGCAATGGCTCGCGAACCTGCTCCTGCGAGCTTCTGGTCTCCCAGAATAATACCCAAAAGCAAATAGAATTGAGCGTGCCCGCGCATCCGTCTCCGAGCAGCCCAAGCATTCCGCGGGCGCCTCAGCCGATCAATCCGCCGGCTTATCGGATCGATATGCCGCCCTTGACCTTCGATGCGTCCTCGCCGGCTCCTCCTCCGCTCCCGAGTCCGGAAGCCATGCTGATTATCCGCGAATCGGTGGCGGACCCCGCGATATCTTTTCGGGGTGCTGTAAACCCCGCTTTGCCACCGCCACCGGGAGAAGTCTCCAGTTCAGGCTCGCGATCGCACAACTCCAGGCTTCGCTTTTTCGCCAAGCTCTTCGGAATATTTCATCACCACAGGGCTCCTGCCTCAGAACAGAGCGCGGCAGCGCGGCCTTAAGTTGCTCTGGGTGTCTTCCGCACGCCCGTTGCCGCCAGGGCGGATTTCTTGACATCCAGAACGCCCACGTGGTAGTTTCCGCGCACTTCTCAGAGGTTAACTACGAATCCCGACTTGCGACGGGCTTTCGATGTCTGCGTGTTCCAGCTCCGCTCGGACTCTAGCTACTCCCCTTTCTTATCCCCTTGTCCGCAGGCGCTCTCCTCGTTCGAAAGTCCGTGCCATGGCCAGATGGCTCGCGCTGATCGCCATAACGCAGCAAATCTCATGCGGGGGAGGAGCTGGCCAAAACAGCAACGTCGATCCTGTCTCGGCGATCATCGTGAGCATCTCGCCCGGATCCGCACAGATATCGGCTGGCGCAAGCATTCAGTTCACCGCCATTGTGCAGAATGCCTCGAATCCGGCGGTAATCTGGCAGGTGAGCGGGGTCCCCGGCGGCAGCTCTTCTGTCGGTATGATCACGCCTTCCGGCGCGGCCACGGCCTCCTACACGGCCCCTGCAAACCTTTCGGGCGCGCTTACCGTCACGGTCGCCGCGGTGTTGCAGGCTGACGCGACAAAATCTGGTTCAGTCACCGTCACGATTAATCCGTTGCCCGGTCCACAGATAACCGTTTCTCCTGCAAACGCCAGCGTCGTGGCGGGAGCTTCGATGCAATTCACCGCCGTTGTCCAAAACGGACCCCCGGCAGTGATTTGGAAAGTGAACAACGTACCGGGCGAGGCCGCCAATGTCGGCACGATTACGTCTTCCGGCTTTTACACTGCCCCGGCGCTAATTGCCAATTCGCTTGTGGTGACGATCACTGCCCGTCTCGAAACGGATGCATCTATATTTGGGAGCACGAGCCTAACGATCGTTGCGCCTGCCCCGAGTCTGAGCATTTCTCCGACCACGGCCAACGTGCCCACCGGCCAGACGCTGCAATTCTCCGCCAGCGTGCAGAATTCAAATGCGAGCGTAATTTGGCAGGTGAACGGAGTGAAGGACGGCGATCCGGCCCTCGGCTTCGGAACCATCAGCTTGTCCGGAAACTATATGGCCCCGGCGAGCATTCCCAGCCCGCCTACGGTAACAATAACGGCCGTGCTGCTTCAAACCACGCCTACATTATCCGCATCTGCGGGCGTGACCATCATTCAGTCGAACGTTTTGAGCGGCGTTTACTCCTGGAAGAACGACAACAGCTTGACGGGACAAAACGGGCAGGAAACCACGCTCACGCCATCAACTGTAAGTCCCACCACATTCGGAAAATTGTTCGGCTGTCCGGTGGACGGCCCGATTTTTGCGCAGCCGCTTTACGTTTCTAATGTGACGACCCCATCGCAAGGAACTCACAATGTCGTCTACGTCGCCACCGAACACGATAGCGTCTATGCCTTCGATGCCGACTCGAGCTCCTGCTGGGTGTTGTGGCAAGTGAGTTTTATCAATCCAGCCACTGGCATTACCAGCGTCCCAGCGACCGATCCCAATCTAAGCGGCCAGACGGATATTTTTCCTGAAATCGGCATCACAGGAACGTCCGTCATCGATCCGGCCACGGCTACACTTTACATCGTCGCCAAAACAAAGGAACCCGGATTGTACGTGCAGCGGCTGCACGCGCTCGATTTGACAAACGGCGCGGAAAAATTCAATGGACCGGCAATCATTAAGGCTACCGTAAGCGGTAGCGGGGACGGCTCACTTGCAGGCGAAATTTCATTCGATCCACTGAAAGAAAATCAGCGCTCGGCCCTGCACCTCGCAGGCGGCAAAGTCTACATAGCTTTTGACTCTTACGCCGACACGCAGCCATTTCACGGTTGGCTCTTCGCCTTCAATGCCGGAGACCTAAAAACTTCGCCAGCTGTTTTCATCAGCACGCCCAATGGTTCCAACGGCGGGATTGGAGGGAGCGGCGCCGCGCCTTCTTCGGACGCCAGCGGAAATGTCTTTGTCGTCGCGTCAGACGGCACATTCGACGCCAATGCAGGTGGGAGCGACTACGCCGAAACCCTACTTAAACTGCAGATCAACAGCGGCTCATCCGCGTTCGCGATCGGCGATAGCTTCACTCCTGGAAACGAAGCTATTCTAAATTTTATACACAAGTATTTCGGTTCCGCTGGGGTGCTGCTGCTGCCGGACGCACTGGGCAGCTCAGCCCACCCAAACCTTGCCGCCACAGGGGACGAAGCGGGGAATCTGTATCTGCTCGATCGGAATAATTTGGGGCGATTTAATTCAGGGGGGCCTGTGGAGACGCTCTCGCTCGCTGGCTCAATCTTCGGGACACCTGCGTATTGGGCGGCCAACAATACAGTTTACGTCGCTGCGGCAGGCGACAACCTCAGAGCCCTTCCGCTATCAAGTGGAATGCTAAGCTCTCCGTCCTGTTCTCCGCCGAGTTTATGTTCAGCTGACACGTTTCCTCTGTTCGGCGCTTCCCCGGTGACCTCCTGGGATGGAACCAACGCTGCCACCGGCGTCATCTGGGCATTGGATACCAGCGGATACCTAGCTGTTCCGCCTCAGCCAGCGATCCTCTATGCGTATAAGGCCGCAGATCTGACGAGGCTGTACGCCAGTCCTGTGAGTGCGAACGACCCTCTCGCCGCGGGTGCGGCCGTCAAATTTGCCGTGCCCACGGTCGCAAACGGCAAAGTGTACGTGGGCACTCAGAGCGAGCTCTCCGTCTTCGGCCTGCCCTGACCGGTAGCCCGCGCGATTTCGGGTATTACATGCCTTCGTAATTTGGGCCGCCTCCGCCCTCGGGCGGCACCCAGTCGATGATTTGATAAGGATCGGCGATGTCGCAGGTCTTGCAGTGTACGCAGTTTGAGAAATTGATCTTCAGCCGCCGCCCGCCCTTTTCTTCCACCATTTCGTAGACGGCCGCCGGGCAAAAATATTGGCACGGGCTGCCGTATTCGAAAATGCAGCGATGGACGCAGATGTTCAGATCGAGAACATGCAAGTGGCAGGGCTGATCCTCTTCGTGGCGCGTACCGGAATGATAGACGTCGGTCAGGCGGTCAAACGTGAGCGCGCCGTCGCCCTGAAACCGAGGGGGAGCCGGGCCCGCGCCGTCGAGCTTGTGATATTGCTCGTGACCCGCCGGCATCCGCATGGGGTCGACCAGCCCGCGTCCACCGGTCAAATATTGCACAGCCGTGTGCGCCAGGCCGCGCCACAGGCCGTGCTGGAATGACTGATGAAAATTGCGTACGCTGCGCAACTCGCGCGCGATCCAGCTTTCCTCTATTTTGCGGCGAAATGCGGAGAGCTTTTCGGCGGAAGTATCGCCCGTACGCAATGCGTCCAGAATCGTTTCCGCCGCAAGCATGCCGCTCTTGATGGCCATGTGAATTCCCTTCAGGCGCTGTGAATTCATCAGGCTCGCGGAATCGCCGATGATCAGGCAGCCATCCAGATAAGTACGCGGGATGGAATACCAACCGCCCACCGGCACGGTTTTGGCGCCGTAACGCACCAGCTTGCCGCCGGCGAGAATCCGGCGCACGAAAGGATGCGTCTTGAATTTCTGAAAGGCTTCGTGCGGATCGAATCGCGGATTGTGGTATTCGAGCCCGGTTACTAGTCCCAGCGAAACGCGCTCATCTCGCATGCCGTAGATCCAACCGCCGCCGTACATGCTGGAGTCGAGCGGCCACCCCAGCGTATGCGCCACCCATCCTGCATGGACGCGTCCCGCCGGCACTTCCCAAAGTTCCTTTATGCCGATGCTATAGACCTGCGGATTGAACCCGTCGAGATTTTTCTCGCCAACGAGCTTCTTGGTCAAAGATCCGCGCGGACCCTCCGCCAGCACAGTGATCTTGGCGCGGAGTTCATAACCCGGAGTGAAGTTGTCTTTGGGCTTTCCATCTTTGTCCCGGCCTTTGTCCTCCGTGATTACGCCAGCGACGCCTTCGCCCTCGTAAATCAGCTGCGCACCGGCGAATTGCGTGAAGATGTTGATGCCCGCCTGCTCCGCAAGTCCACCGAGCCACTTCGCCAGCTTGCTCAGCGAGACGATGTAATTGCCGTGATTTCGTAAAGGCGGCGGGGTGATGGGGAGTTTCCAGGCGCGGCGCGCGGTCAGCAAATAGGCCGCATCGTCGGTGACCGGCGTATCGAGCGGCGCGGTTTTTGCGAAGTCCGGGAGAAGCTCCGCCAGAGCGCAGGGATCGAGCACGGCCCCGGAAAGCTGGTGCGCGCCAATTTCGCGGCCTTTTTCCAGAACGTAGATGCCTTCGGCGGAAAGCTCGGGTTTGGCGCCCGATTCGTTGTGCTGCCGGATTAATCGCGCCAGGTGCAGGGCGCAAGCAAGTCCAGCGGGCCCGGCGCCGACGATCAGCACGTCCGCGTCCAGCCGCTCGCGTTCGGGGCTCACGCTACGATTTTAGCAAGAAAGCTCACTTGGAATTGAAGCCACCCTTGGCTCGATGTCAAACCGTCAGCGGAGTCGTTGGATCTCTTCCAGCGAAATTCCGAGTTGGCGGATGATTTTGAAAAAGAGGGGCGGCCCGATTTCGCGGCCTCCGTGAAGCGGAATCGTGACCGCGCGGCCATCGGGATGATTCCAGCGTTGATGGCTGCCCGATTGGCGCGTTTGAGAAAAACCTAACTTACGCGCGATGGTCTGGAATTCTAGCGCCGTCGCGCTAGGCATGCACGATTTCGGTAGTGTCCGCGGGCAGAGCGAGGCCTTTTTCTTTGTATTCCTCAGCAATCATACGAAAGACCCCCGCCAGTTCGCGGAGAGCCCCTTCCCGTGTACTCATGAGCGCATAGCAGCCGGGAAGCGACGGTATTTCGGCTACCCAGGAACCATCGTCCTGTCGATATAGCACGATCTTGTACTTATCAAAATCCATCGTATGCAAATCAGTTTAGCACGGGAAACGACAAAGCCATCAGACTTGGAGAGAGAGCTATTTCTTTTCGAGCGCTTCGCTGAGGGCGGGGATGAGCTCGAAAATATCGCCGACAATGCCGTAATCGGCAACTTCGAAAATCGGCGCGTTTTGGTCCTTGTTGATGGCCACAATGGTCCGGGAGCCCTTCATCCCGACCACGTGCTGGATTGCGCCGCTGATGCCCAGCGCCAGATAAAGCTTCGGCGCCACGGTCTGGCCTGAGCTGCCGATTTGGCGGTCCATCGGCAGCCAGCCTTCATCGCAAATGGGACGCGAGGCCGCCAGTTCTCCGCCCATCAACTCAGCCAATTTCTTCGCCATTGGAATATTCTCGGGCGCCTTGATCCCGCGGCCTATGGCCACCAGGATCGGCGCCTGGGTCAAATCAACGGCCTGTTTTGCCTCCCGGAAAAGCTCGAGCGGCGTGGTGCGGATCTGCTCCGCCTTCAGCTCGATGCTGATCGGCGTGATGGGAGCGGCGGCCGAGCCGCGAGCGATCTGATCGCCGCGAAAAGCTCCCGCCTGGAAGGACACAAACCAAGGCGGAGCGCCGGCGAACGAAACGTCGGCGGCGGTTTTGCCCTGGAACATCTGGCGGATAAATACGACGCGCTCCTTCTCCGCCCGATAGCCGACGCAATCAGCAATCATTCCTTTGCCCAGCGAGGCGGCTAGTTTGGGCGCGTAGTCACGCACCTGATAGGTATGGGGCAGAAGGACGAGATCAGGTTCCGATTGCGCAATCGCTTGCCGCAGCGCGAGTGTGAAGCCATCCGGGGTGTATCGCTCGAGCAGATCGTGTTCGAGCAGCAGGATTTCGGCGAGTTGGTGCGCCGCCAATTCCTCAGCGAGCCTGCGCACTCCCTTGCCAAGCACTGCGGCCGTGACGCGGCTCCCCGTCTGCGCGGCGGCGATTTGCTGCGCGGCAACCAAGATCTCCGAGGTGACGGGATTCCATTTGCCCTCGCGCTGCTCGGTGATGACCAGAATTTTCATTTTCGTGACTGCCATCAGAGAACGCGCGCCTCGTGGCGCAGTTTCTCGATCAGCTTTGCTGCGGCTTCCTTGGGGCTGCCGTCGATGAACTCGGTTTTCTTCGCCTTCTGCGGCACGTAAATGCGCTCGACACGCTGCGTGGGCTGGTCTGCTGTGCCCAGCGATTCGCGCGTGACCACGGCGATTTCTTTCTTCTTTGCCGCCATGATTCCCTTCAGAGAAGCGTAGCGGACTTTATTGATGCCCGACTGAATCGTGAGCACGGCCGGCAATGGCAGTTCGACCCATTGAAACCACCCAGCCTCCAACTCCCGCTTGAGCTTGAGCCGCTGCCCCTGGAGTTCAATCTGCATGATGATCGTGGCGTGAGGCAAGCCGAGAAGTTCCGCCAGCAGCACGCCCGTCTGGCCGAAGCCTTGATCGTCGCTCTGCAAGCCGGTCAAAATTAGGTCGAAATTTTCCTTCTTCAGCGCCGCGGCGATGGATTTCGCGGAGCCCAGCGGATCCAGCAGAAAAAATTTGTCGTCGGCGATGTGAATTCCGCGTTCGGCGCCTTTCGCCAGCGCTTCCTTGATGACTTGCTTGGCCCGTTCCGGCCCCATGGAAAGCGCCACCACCTCGCCTCCATGCTTTTCTTTGAGCCGCAGCCCTTCTTCCAGCGCGAAGCTATCGGGCTCATTCATTTCGAAGCCGATATCGGTTTCGCGGATCCAAGTGCCGCTTTCGGCTATGCGCAGCGGCGCATCTTTAGCCGGAACTTGCTTGATGCAAACGGCGATCTTCATTTCTGCCTCAGGGCGAGAACATTGCCGCGATGGGCCGGCGCCAAACCGCCTGCGGCACAAAAAGTTGGCGCTTATTGCCAGCGCTTGAAAATGAGCGCGGCGTTGGTGCCGCCAAACCCAAAAGAATTAGACAGGGCGTATTCAAAGTTCGCGGCTCGCGAATGGTTCGGCACGTAGTCGAGATCGCATACCGGATCGGGATGCGTGTAATTAATGGTGGGCGGCAGTTTCTGGTCGCGCAGAGCAAGCGCACTGATTCCCGCTTCCAACCCTCCGGCGCCGCCGAGCAAGTGTCCCGTCATGGACTTGGTCGAGCTTACCGCGAGCTTCCTCGCGTGTTCGCCGAAGACGCGCTTAAGCGCGAGCGTTTCGATGGCGTCGCCCAGCGGCGTGGAGGTGCCATGTGCGTTGATGTATCCGACCTGCGCCGCTTCGATTCCGGCATCGCGAAGCGCTGCCCGCATGACGCGGTACGCCCCGTTGCCATCCTCTGCGGGCTGCGTGATGTGGTTGGCATCGCCGGACATGCCGTAGCCAACAAGCTCTGCCACGACGGGAGCATTGCGTTTTTGTGCATGATCGAGGGATTCGATAATCAGAATGCCTGCGCCTTCACCGACGACAAAGCCGTCGCGCTCGGCGTCAAATGGGCGGCTGGCGCATGCGGGCTGCTCGTTGCGCGTGGAAAGCGCCTTCATGGCCGCGAATCCGCCGACACCCATCGGCGTGATCGCCGCCTC